>CAZBIN010000436.1:0-1513 GCA_964491995.1 uncultured Orrella sp. | reverse complement strand
CCTCTCGGGGCGCTTTTTTATTTATTACACCATCCCTTCTACCATAAAACATCTGAACGGTCAGCACTCAATCGAACGCCGTCGGACAGCTAACGATCGCCAACCAGAGTAAAAACAACAACTTCTAGCCTGCATCGGAAAGCATCGGACTGCTTTTTAACGGACACAGCCTCCGCCAGATATAAAGCCTAAGTGATTGATTCACTTAGGCTTTTTTATTTCTCGACTTGTTCGGCATGCCATGGCCTGCGGGCTGTTGTGGCGTTTCTTTGGACTGTTTTGGATCATTCATAGCCGCCTGCTGGCCATCGCCTTGCTCCTGCGTGAGACCATCGTTCCACGTCAGCATCTTCTTGACGGCTTTCCTGTGGGCAACCGCCTGGCATCTCGACATTGGCGCACATTGCCGATCCACTTACGCCGATTTGCTGTCAACGTCGGGCAATTAAATGCTGCGTTGGTTGACCCGTTGTGACAACGCCTCGGCACTTTCCCGGCGCTCGCTGTAGCGATCCACCAGATAGTCCGCACAGTCGCGGGTCAGGAGCGTGAACTTGACCAGTTCTTCCATGACGTCCACCACCCGCTCGTAGTACGGCGATGGTTTCATGCGGCCGGCTTCATCGAACTCCGCAAAGGCCTTGGCTACAGACGACTGGTTGGGGATGGTGACCATGCGCATCCATCGTCCCAGCACGCGCATCTGGTTGACCGCGTTGAAAGACTGCGAGCCCCCGCAGACCTGCATCACTGCCAGGGTCTTGCCTTGGGTCGGCCGCACGGCGCCTACCGCCAGGGGAATCCAGTCGATCTGGGCCTTCAGGATGCTGGTCATGGCACCATGGCGCTCTGGCGAAGTCCACACCATGCCTTCCGCCCACTGCACCAGATCGCGTAGCTCTTGCACCTTGGGGTGGTCCTCAGGGGCATCGTCGGGCAGCGGCAGCCCACGTGGGTCAAAAATGCGCGGCTCAGCCCCCAAGCTGCGCAGCAGTCGGGCTGCTTCTTCGGTCAACAGCCGGCTGTAAGAGCGCTCTCGTGCCGATCCGTAGAGCAGCAAGATGCGGGGGGCATGTCCGGCACGCGCTACGGGCATCAGCCGTACCAGGTCCGGCACGTCGAACGACGGGAGGTCGATATTCGGCAGATCAGGGCTTTGCAACACGTTGTCCTTTTGCGTCGATGACCGCTTGGCCGTCTTCCTTGACGAATGCGCCCATCTGGGGCTGTGGCAACAAGTCCAGCACGGCCTCGGAGGGGCGGCACAGGCGGGTGCCCAGAGGCGTCACCACGATGGGGCGGTTGATCAGAATCGGATGTTGGAGCATGAAGTCGATCAACTGCCGGTCGGACCATTGGGGATCGGCCAGACCTAGTTCATCAAACGGCGTGCCCTTTTGCCGAAGGACCTCGCGCACGGGCATGCCCATGTCGGCCAGCAAGCGCTCCAACGTGCTTCGGTTGGGCGGGTTCTTGAGGTATTCAATGACGGTGGGCTCTTCCCCACTGTTGC
>CAZBIN010000435.1:553-1521 GCA_964491995.1 uncultured Orrella sp. | reverse complement strand
AAATCTCCTTTATCGAAAAATGACTTACTTGCTAACAATGGCGAGCAGATCGCTCTCACGAAGGATGAGCAGTTTCTTGCCATCGACTTTGATCTCAGTACCGCCGTATTTGGCGAACAGAACAGTGTCGTTAACTGCCACATCCATGGGGATGCGTTTGCCGTCTTCATCGCGGTCGCCAGGACCAACTGAAAGGACAACACCCTTCTGAGGTTTTTCTTTGGCAGTTTCAGGTAATACGATACCCCCTGCGGTAACCTCATTCTCTTCGAGTGGTTCAACAACCACACGGCTTCCTAACGGTTTCAAATTCATTGCCATATCATCCTCCTGCGTCGAGTTAGATCATTTAAGGTTTTAGCACTCAAGCATAGAGAGTGCTAACTTTTCCCTATAATAATCGGCTTTGAAATCGAAGTCAAGAGATTTGGGGGAGTTCTAATAAATTTCTGATAGAAGGATCAGGGCGCGCTCGTCGGTGTGAGCGTGGAGGGGGAAATTGGGGTGACCGTGGAGGTACCGTTGGAATTCTCCACGGTAGGTGTGACTGGAGTAGCCGAAAAGGTGGAACAAATATCCCGTCCATCATTCACGATGGACATGACCGTCTCATCACCGCTGAAGCCGGCTTCAACTTCGGCCAGCACGACCAGGGCCTCATCGCATTCACCAAAGATCGCCAGGTCTTCTCCGTACGTGAAGTAATAAGCCACAGACGAGTCGGAGAGCGGTTGCCCTTCTATGGGGTAATCGGGGATGTTGTTTGGATCGCACTCTTCCCCGCCGTTGCGCACCAGGCAGCTTTCAGCTGCCGTGCACCCCCGGACGTAACACCGAAGGGCCGGGATGGCTCCCTCATAGTTGCGGGCTTTGTAGTACATGATGCCCAGTTCGCCGTAAACAGTTGGGTCGGTGGGGTTGTATTGGACGCCTTTGATCATGTTGCGGATGGCGGCGAAAAATTCTCC
>CAZBIN010000435.1:0-543 GCA_964491995.1 uncultured Orrella sp. | reverse complement strand
GATCGAATCTTTTACACCCAGTTTGTTGTTGATCTCCACTGCCTTGGCAAAGGCTGCCAACGCCTGATCATAGTATTCGTTTTTTTGTGTGGTTATATTGCTCAGACCAGCCAGGGTGCGGTAGTTCGCGCCCATGGAGATGTAAAGCATGTTCAGGTTGGGGGTAAGGGTGATGGCTTTCTTATAATACTCGATTGCCTGGGTGTAATTACCAAGCGACTCCTGAACATAGCCGGCGATCCGGAAGATATCCATCTCTTCCTCGCCGGATTCAAGCGCCTGGTTAATGTACTGCTCCGCCTGAGACCATTTTTGCTGGTCAACGAGCAATTCGGCATAATAGGCTTTGGCTTCAGCATTGGTGCTATCGAGGGTGAGCGCTTGGACGGCCTCGGATTCGCCTTCGTTCAAATACTTTTGCCAATCCTCCCCGGCAATGGCAGAAGAACCATACCAGTCGCAGACAAAAGCCCTGACCGCGTGCAGCATGCTGTCCTCCGCGTTGACTGCCAGGCCGTTCTCGATCGTCGCGAACGCTTCGTT
>CAZBIN010000434.1:516-1528 GCA_964491995.1 uncultured Orrella sp. | reverse complement strand
TGGGGACCCGTCAATGACTTCGCAAACGCCATCAACTTACTCATATACAGTTTGAGTGTGGGCAGGTGAGCGGTTGATGCGTGCTCGTTGTTCAACAAAAACTTGGTGATTCTCCAGCCCTCGCCTTCTGCACCGACTAGGTTGGAAACGGGAACTTTGACATCGTCAAAGAAGACCTCATTCAAATGATGACAGTCGTCAATACTGAGGATGGGCCTGACAGATATCCCTTCGGTGCGCATATCGATCAGCAGAAAGCTGATGCCCGCCTGCTTCTTGATGCTTTGTTCGGTTCTGACGAGCACAAATATCCAGTCCGCATGGTGAGCCGTGCTCGTCCAGATTTTCTGACCATTGACGATGTAGTGATCTCCGACCCGGTCAGCACGTGTTCTCAGTGAGGCAAGATCAGAGCCTGAACCAGGCTCTGAGAACCCTTGACACCATTGTCGATCACCTTGAAGAATCGGTCGGATATGCTCATTTTTCTGAGCTTCAGAACCAAAGGTGTTCAGCACGGGTCCGAGCAGTTTGTGCGCAAAGACATCCTGGGTCGGTGCGCCCGCAGCGACGCATTCTTCATCGAACAAAAGCTGCTGTTGAACCGTCCAGCCATTGCCGCCATGAGAACCACTCCAGTACGGCGCACCCCATCCCTTCGAGTTGAGAATCTTCTGCCAGCGAGATTGCGCAAAAGGAGGTGAGCGACCAACCCGGGGAATTCCGATCAGGTCCTGCGGCAGGTTAGCCTTCAAGAACGCTCGAACTTCCTGACGGAACGCTTCAAGCTCGGGATTTACGTCAAAGTGCATGCTTTCTCCTCTCTGAAGCCTGACCTGACAGGTCGCTACAAGTGCGCACAAAAATGGTGCATCTTGCTCGGCTGACTATCGATCGAAATCGGAACAGAACCAATTATGGGTGAATGTACTGGTGAGATGTTGCACAGGATCTATGCATTTTTTGCAAAAATTTCGTAGTAGTTTAAATAATAGTTGCATTTAAATATTAG
>CAZBIN010000434.1:0-506 GCA_964491995.1 uncultured Orrella sp. | reverse complement strand
AATAACATGAAGCCAACACGTAGAAAATTCGTTGTAGCCAGTGCGGCTTTTGCAATTTCCACTGTTTTAGCGCCTTCATTTACCAGTGCGTCCGAGAAGTTCCCCGAGAGACCCATTCAGTTCATCGTTCCATATTCACCTGGCGGCTCAGCAGACACGCTGGCAAGGACGATTGGAAACACAATGGCCAAAGAACTGGGGCAGCCAGTCATTATCGAAAACAGGGGCGGCGGCGCCGGTGTGGTCGGGGCAAGCATCGCCACGCGAGCAAAACCGGATGGTTACACTCTGTTCCTTGGTGGAATCGGGTTTAACGTGATTTCTCCGATTCTCGGTATCCTGCCGGACGGCTACGATCCTCACACTCAACTCGAACCCGTTTCCAAAGTTGCGAATTACCGAATTCTGCTCGTGGTACATCCCGACTCCCCAATCCGGACATTTCAGGATCTGCTCGCACAGGCCAAGTCTCCGAAAGGTGTTTCATACGGTACTGCGGGTGTCAC
>CAZBIN010000433.1:0-1569 GCA_964491995.1 uncultured Orrella sp. | reverse complement strand
TTGTAGGGAAACTTGATTTCACCGTAAATAACGGTTCTGGGACGGTGAGCTGGACTGTGAGCAACACTACAACCGGGCAGACCGAATCAGGTACGGCAACAGTCATCAACGGACAGCTACTGATTGACCCAACGATTGACTTCAACATCGTGTCGATCACAGGCACGTCGGGCAGCATGCGCTTGCAAGCGGTCTCGGTCGGGAAGATCATCCTTCCGCCTGATTACGGCTTTGAGTTCTCGATTACGGCGCAGGATCGGGATGGAGATATAACCAGCGCTCAGACACTGGACATCAATGTAACGACGCAGGTGACTTCTAGTGCGGCCATGACCATGGCTGCTTTCGCAATGCCCATGTCGACCGACCACTCCGGCTTCACACCTGAATCAGTGTCGTTTGCGGATCAGGGGAGCAAGGAACCACCCACAACGGACGGACCAACGCCGGACACATCCGGAACAAGCTCACCTACCGAGCCGCTGACAGAAGCGAAACCTGAAGAAACCTCGACGAGCAGTTCTCAGCCAGAATCGAGGGAAACCGAACATGTTTCACTGCTGGATGACGGCACGGTGCCCGTTCCTGTACCCACCGCACCAGCGGATGAGCCCGGAGGTAGAGGCGATACCCACTCGAACGCTAATGCAGGCAACACCCCCGCCTCTCCGCCTTTGCCCGAGCATATCCTCGTGAGCAACCACGGTGACAGTATTGAGGGGCTGCTACCGCCAGCTGCGCCTGCGACGCCACCAGGCCCACCGACTCCGCAGAACGGCGGGCCTGGCAACGTGCCGCCCATGATGCCTGACCACGCTCCTGTCCCCCCCGAAGCCGAAGAGCTGGCAAGAGCCATGCTCGAGCAGGGTCAGCACAACAATCCTTCGCATCTTTGACCAGGAGCCCTCTTGTTACGGAGGGCAAACTGAGGATGTCGTGCAAAGGGCGCCCACCTGACTGGTGAGCGCCCTTTTTTCCTGCGCACACTCGCGGGACTGCTCGACAAGGCTGCCGACTTATACCTGGACACTCGCACCCTGCTCGACCAGGTAATCCGCTGTGTGTTTTTCCACTATGCCTGTTACATAAACGCGCAGCCCCAGATCCCGGGCCGTGCGAGTCAAAGCAAGCAGGAGGTTTTTGCTGCCGGGACTATCGTGTGATTGGGCGGCAAAGTCGCTCCCCAGCTTGAGGTAGGCGAAGGGAAGCAGGTGCAATCGCATGAGAGCCACAGGCTCCTGCTCCATGCGCCGTAGACCGGTGCGGATGCCGTGCATGCGGACTTGGGAACAGAAAGCCAGCAACTCAGTGGGGTAGGCAGTCACGCCATGGGCGTCCAGTTCCAATACGAGTCGGGACAATGTGTTCTGGGCGTCCTGCCTGGCTTGCCGCTCCAGTAACGCATTCAATTCAGGGAGAAAGCTGGCCTGGGCCAACGAGGGCAGAGAAACGCGCACGATGAGTTGACCGCTTCCGTGCTGCTCAAGCCATTTCAGCCCCAAGGCGATGGCGTGCAAATCAAACTCCGCCGACAAACCCAGGCGCACAGCCACTGGCAAAAAGAGCGAA
>CAZBIN010000432.1:220-1581 GCA_964491995.1 uncultured Orrella sp. | reverse complement strand
TCACGTTTGCCTGGTTGTCGGCCCCGGACCTGGCGCTGACCCAGCTGACCGTAGAAGTCGTGACCATGATTCTGATCCTGCTCGGCCTGCGCTGGCTACCGCCCAGGGTGCCTGTTGAAGGTGAGGACGAGACAGCGATACGCAACTCTGTGTTCGCGTTTCTGCGACGATCACGTGATTTTATGCTGGCGACAGCTGCGGGGCTTGGCTTTACCGTTATCGCCTATGCAATCATGACCCGGCCACGATCGGATGACGGTGTCGCATCGTTTTTCATCGAACAATCCGTTCCGCTTGGCGGTGGCGCCAATGTCGTCAACGTCATCCTGGTGGATTTCCGTGCATTCGACACATTCGGTGAAATCACGGTACTGGCGATTGTGGCACTCACAGTCTACGCACTCCTACGGCGATTCAGACCTCCACCAGAAACCTTGCAGCTGCCCAAGGCACGCCAGGTGCGGTTACCGGACCACAGGTTGCTGGATCGGTTCGGCGAACCCGACGCAGACGCTCTGTTGCCCGATGGTGTCATGCGCATTCCCAGTGTGCTGGTACGGCTGTTGCTGCCGCTGGCCGCCATGGTGTCAGTTTACTTCCTGATCCGGGGTCACAATCTGCCTGGAGGGGGATTCATCGGCGGCCTGATCATGGCGACAGCCGTCATTCTCCAATACATGGTGGGTGGCGTGATCTGGGTCGAGTCACGTCAGAAATTGCATCCCCAGACTTTGCTCGGTATCGGACTGCTGGCCGCTGGTGGTGCCGCCGTGCTGGTCTGGTGGGTATCCAAGCCGTTTCTGTCATCCGTTGCACTAGAGCTTGCATTGCCTCTGATAGGTCACATCCACCTTTCCTCGGTCTTGCTGTTTGATATCGGGGTTTACACGCTGGTCATCGGAGCCACTGTGCTCATGCTGATTGCACTCGCGCACCAGTCGCTGCGCGTGCATCGCAAGACTTCGGTCAGAAAACCCAGAAAATCCCGTCACGCTGTCAAGGAGGCCATCTGAGATGGAGCTGATCCTTTCAATGGCCATCGGTGTGCTGGCCGGCTCTGGTGTCTGGCTTTTGCTCAGACCACGAACTTTTCAGGTCATCATCGGTTTGTCCCTGATTTCTTATGCGGTCAACCTGTTCATTTTTTCCATGGGACGCGTCACCCTGGGAGCCCCTCCGGTGATCGATACCGAGCTCTCGGTGAATATGATCAACTATGCCGATCCCCTGCCCCAGGCTCTGGTACTGACGGCGATCGTGATTGCGTTTGCCACCACAGCATTGTTCCTGGTGGTCCTGCTGGCCGCGCGGGGAATGACAGGGACCGATCACGTTGATGGGCGGGGGGGCAGAAAATGACT
>CAZBIN010000432.1:0-210 GCA_964491995.1 uncultured Orrella sp. | reverse complement strand
ATCTGCCGATCCTTCCCGTCATTGTGCCGCTGTTGTTCGGGGCAACCATGCTGCTTTTTCGGGACAGTCGCCACAACCTGCGTGTGGCGATCGGACTGACAGCCATCCTGATCCAGCTCGCCTGTGCATCACTCATGCTGCTTTACGTCGGTGGCTACGTTGCCGGTCCCTGGCCCACGGGTGTGGGTGTCTACCTGCTGGGCGACTGGC
>CAZBIN010000431.1:0-1636 GCA_964491995.1 uncultured Orrella sp. | reverse complement strand
GCAGCTTTTTGACCGGAACGATGCACATTTTTCGTGAACCGGGCGAAGCCCCGCTAGGGGGGCTGTATCGGTTGGATCCTGATTTGCAACTGCACAAGCTCGACACCGGCCTGGCAATCACCAATGGTCCTTGCGTCAGTCCGACCACGGGGCGGCTGCATGTAGCTGACAGCGAGGCACGGTGCATCTACTCCTACAATCTGAAAGAAGACGGCGCGTTGACCGACAAAAAGGTATTTTTAGATACCGTTACCTACGAGTCCGGACCAGATGGCTGCTGTTTTGACACCCAGGGCGGGCTATGGGCCGCATTGGTCCGCACAGGCAAACTAGCGCGCTTTGATGAGTCGGGAAAAGCTACACACCTGATTGACCTGCCGGTCGAGCACCCGTCTGCTGTATGTTTTGGCGGACCGGACATGAGCGACCTTTTTGTGACCACCATTAGCGACAGCGGGCGACTGACTGCGTCCGGGCCCATGGATGGCGGCGTGCTTAAACTGCGCGGCCTCGGTTTTCAAGGCATGGCCCGACCGGTATGCCAACTGCAGTTGTAGTTCACCCTGTGATCAAGCAACCGACGGCAGGATCCCACCGGTTCTGCTGTATGCCTTGAACCTGAGTTCAGGGCCCGCCACGCGCTCCGCCACGAAGTCAAGAAACAAGCGAATTTTCGCTGGCACGATCGGTGTATCGGAGATGGTGGCAAACATACCCTGACCAAATCCCGTGTTCGTGATGCGATAGTCGCCCAGCACGCGAACGAGCCGCCCAAGAAGAATATCGTTGTGGACGGTGTAATCCTCGAGTAACGCCAGACCCTCTCCGAGCCTCGCAAACTCAAGCAGTGCAATGCCACTATTGCTGACATGCCGAGGTTTGAAGGCCACAGTCTGGAGTTGCTCGTCCTGCTTGAAGAGCCATGTGTACTCGCTGCCTGGCAGGTGATAGCCCAGACAATCATGCGCCAAGATGTCTTCAGGCTGCTGAAGAGGGGGTTTTGTCGCCAGATAGGCGGGCGATGCCACCAGATAACGGTTGCTCTGAAACAGCATGCGGCGCTTGACGCCCGCCTCTACAGGGGGTGAGATGCGGAAATCAATGTCAATCTGGCTGCGCCGCAAGTCTGCCTGCGACTCCGCCAGGGTCAGCTCGATGTGTATTTCTGGGTAAAGCTTGCGAAAGTCAGCAATGAGGGGCGGCAGCACCCCCAGCCCGAACATCATCCGGGAATGCACACGCAGCAAACCCTGCGGGGCGTTGCTGATGGCGATGATGTTGGTCCGTAGCTCCTTGATTTGCCAGAGGATGCCTTCCAGCTGGCGCGCGTACTCCTGACCAGATTCCGTCAGCACGACCTGCCGGGTGGAGCGCAACAGCAGCTTGACGTTCAGCCCCTTCTCAATGTCGGTGATCATTCGCGACACCGCCGTGGCAGATATGCCGAAGGACCGCGCCGTTTCCGAAAAACTCTGAGTTTGTGCGATGGACAAGAAAAGCTCCATGGCTCGCAATCTATCCATGACTACTCCAATTCATGCAGTTCACAACTCCAGTTTTCGTGACAAAGAAACCGCATTGTCTCCCTAGAATTTGCTCCACCTCAAAGCGCACTCATTTACGGAGAGTATATGGA
>CAZBIN010000430.1:513-1640 GCA_964491995.1 uncultured Orrella sp. | reverse complement strand
AAGGCCATGGTGGCCCTGCCGTGTTGCGTCGCTTGCTTGACCGGTGTCTTGAAGCCGGCCGCAATATGGGTCTGCGTCACGCAGAACCCGGCGAATTCACCCATCGCGCATTTTTAAATGATCGCCTTGATCTGGCTCAGGCCGAAGCCGTTGCCGACCTGATCGAAGCCTCTTCTGAAGCTGCGGCCCGCAGTGCCATGGCATCGCTTAGCGGTGCATTTTCACATCAGGTTAATGCACTGGACGAACGTATCGTTCGTTTGCGCATGCTGGTCGAAGCCACCCTTGATTTCCCGGAAGAGGAAATCGAGTTTCTTGAAAAGTACCAGGCCCGCGAACAACTCCAGTCCATTCAAGATGACCTGACCGCCATCGTGCATCAAGCCAATCAGGGCATGATCCTTCGCGAAGGCCTGCACGTTGTTCTGGCAGGTCAACCCAACGTGGGCAAATCCAGTTTGCTTAACGCGCTGGCAGGTGACGACATCGCCATCGTCACGCCGGTTGCCGGAACCACCCGCGACAAGGTGGTGCAACAAATTCATATCAAAGGGGTGCCCGTTCACATCATTGATACTGCCGGCCTGCGAGACACCGAAGATACGGTCGAACGCATCGGTATCGAACGCACCTGGGCTGAAATCGAAAAGGCCAACGTCATTCTTCACTTGCAGGATATTCGTGCCCAGGAAGATCCACTGGACGATGACATCACCCGGCGCCTGCCTGCCCGCACGCCGGTACTCAAGGTCTTCAACAAACTTGATCTGGTCACTGAAAAACCACTGTCATCCGAGACACGGTTGTATATCTCGGCTAAAAGCGGTGAAGGGCTCGATACCCTGCGTCAGCGCCTGCTCGATATCGCTGGTTGGAAGCCCACTTCCGAGTCCCCCTGGCTGGCGCGCGAACGTCATGTGAAAGCATTAAAAAGTGCCGCTCACCACCTTGAGCTGGCAGCACTGCATGCGCAGCACAACGACAGCGTGCTGGATTTATTTGCCGAAGAGTTACGTCTGGCTCATGAAGAGTTATGCGCCATTACCGGCCAGTTCACCAGCGATGACTTGCTGGGTGAAATTTTTTCGAGTTTCTGTATCGGCAAGTGATTTCAAAAGGCTCTGTTT
>CAZBIN010000430.1:0-503 GCA_964491995.1 uncultured Orrella sp. | reverse complement strand
ATCTGACGTACAAACCCAACAAACGCCACGGATTTACAATTTTTCAGCCCCTATTTCCGTGCTCCGAGTGCACTCCGAATATTTCCTAACCAATTGATATGGAAAGGAACTTCAGTTTCTGTATCGGGAAATAAACGGGACTTCAACACGACTATGGCCCCGTATGCCGCGCACGCATACACCTATGATCTAGCGTAAAGAGGATATCTGATGGAGAAGAAGAAACAGGTAGCATCACTCGTTCGCTCTTCCGCTGCTGAATATTTGACCTTCATCGCAGCCACGGGCGATCAACCTCAGTCCGTGGAGATGCGTTATGAAAACGAAAATATCTGGCTAACTCAGAAGATGATGGCGTCGCTTTACGATGTCAGCGTCCCTGCCATCAACCAACATCTGAAGCGGGTTTTCGACGATGGCGAATTGCTGCCGGAGGCAGTTATTAAGGAATACTTAATGACTGCCTCCGACGGGAAAAACTACCGCGCCAAGCATTACAACCT
>CAZBIN010000429.1:0-1647 GCA_964491995.1 uncultured Orrella sp. | reverse complement strand
CGCCTCCAACCCCCGGTTCCATAGGTTCCCGCTGTCTCAAAATCTGGTCTCGATTTCAAAGTATCACTGCTACACTTTGAGTCGATATTTGAGACAGGAGGCATCCTCATGCTTGTCGGCTATACCCGCGTATCCACCGAAGACCAGAAGCTCGACCTGCAGGCCGATGCTTTAAAGGCCGCTGGCTGCGAGAAGTTCTTTTCTGACCATGTGTCCGGTGCCTCCAAGCTCAAGCCCGGGCTGGAAGAGGCCTTGGCCTATTTGAGGTCAGGGGACACGTTGGTGGTCTGGAAGCTCGACCGACTGGGGCGCACAGTCAAAGGGCTGGTCGACCTGGTGCAGTCTCTGGAAGAAAAAGGCATTCAGTTCCGCAGCCTCACCGACGGCATTGACACGTCCACCACGTCGGGACGGTTCTTCTTTCACGTGATGGCCGCTCTGTCAGAAATGGAGCGAGAGCTCGTTCGTGAGCGAACAAAGGCGGGCCTGACGGCAGCCCGCGCCCGGGGCCGCATGGGCGGTCGTAAACCCAAGATGGACGCTTCGCGCCTGCAGTCGGCCCAGCACTTGTTGGCCAGCGGGATGGCACCCAATGAAGTTGCAGCAAATCTAGGTGTATCCAGGGCGACGCTCTACAGAAGACTCGCCGAATCTGTCAAAAAATAAACATCAAACATACGATATAAATCGTACATACGGTATGTAAATTACTATCGATAACCTGTTGGTTGGGCAGGGTGTGCGCCAGACGACAGGCCTGGTGCCATGAAGCTAAGTTGATGCGCTATGCTGTCTGATTAGATTTGAGAACAAAAAAGTTCAATAAAGTCATTGGCTTAGGCATGAAAATAGCGTAGGATAATTTTAATTATCTTGTGGAGCTATCATGCCTGAGTGGCAGTTTTACGGCCGAACCGAGCCGTTGTCAGAGCTGAACCGTATTGTGAATTCAGGTAGGTGGTTCTTTTGCCGTATCGAGGGGCGCCGTCGGATTGGGAAAACGTCCTTGCTGTCCCAGCTAGCCAAAGGCGACGCCTCTCTGTCCGAACGCATCATCTACATGCAGGTTCCTGATTCGGATGAGCGAGATGTGGCGACCGCTTTTCGGCGCTCGCTGACCGACTGTGAGCACAGCTTGGCGCAAAGCTTGAGCACAACGGTGGTGGACTTCCCTTCCTTGGCGCGGGCCATTGGCGAACTTTGCCGAGCGGGGCTAGTAGTTGTCGTAGACGAATTCCAATACTTCACCCGAACGGTGTTGAAGAGCTTCAACTCCTTTTTGCAGGCAGAGGTTGACAAGCTGCGCGGCTCCAACATTAAGCAAGGTGGCTTGTTCGTGCTGGGCTCGCTACACGCCGATATGAACCAACTTCTTGAAGACAAAGGGGCGCCGCTCTATGGTCGGCTGACCCAGCGTATCAAGCTGGACCATTGGGATTTCGAGGACCTGCTGGACGTGTTCCGCAGCCAGAACGTGCTGGCACCCTCGCAGTGGCTCACCCTCTGGACGTTCTTCGAGGGGGTGCCAAAGTTCTATCATGATGCCTTCGAGCAGGACCTCTACCAGATTGGGCCAGAGACGTTCGCCGATGAATTGCTGACAAGAATGTTCTTGCGTAGTTCGAGTCCGCTATCCGAGGAAGCCGA
>CAZBIN010000428.1:0-1651 GCA_964491995.1 uncultured Orrella sp. | reverse complement strand
TGATTACCACTGAAACGGTTACCAATTGCTGGGCAAGCTGTACAAAATTTACCGTAAGCGAAGAAATCGCCTTGATGCGTGTACCCAAACGAGCCAGATATTGTGAGGACGCTTCCCATTGACGCTGGGCGATCCCCTGGGCATTCAGGGCCTTGACAGTTTCGAGCGCAGACAGTGACTCAACCAGCGTTGCATTACGTTGGGAACTGGCCTGAAATTGCTGACGAACCAGTTTTTCCATGCGGGCCTGCGCCACGAATGACACGACCAGCACCACCACAATGGCTAAAACCGGCGGAATCAGCATCCATGGTGAAATCCACGCCAGCACGGCCAAAAAAAGCACCACAAAGGGCAGATCAACCAACGTAGTCAGGCTGGCTGAGGCGATGAAGTCGCGAATGGATTCAAACGATCTTAAGTTGGATGCGAACGACCCGACTGATACGGGGCGATTTTCCAGCCGAAGATCAAGAACACGCTCCATTATCTGAGACGACAACGTGATATCAATTCGCTTGCTGGCCGCATCAACGATGTAGGCCCGCACGCTGGTAAGCACCATGTTGAAGATCAGGGCTAACCCGATACCCAATGCCAACACCCAAAGCGTATCTACCGCATTGTTAGGCACAACACGGTCGTAGACATTCATGGTGAACATCGGCATCGCCAACGCGAATACATTAATCAGTATGGCAGCCAGTAATGCATCGCGGTAAAGCCGGCGATTACTGAATATGGCATCCCAGAACCAGTGCCCCGTGCGTTTGGGCGGCATCTCTTTGATGCGCGACTCAAAACGGAACAACGGACGCACAAAATAAACCAGGCCTTCGAACTGCTGATCAAGCTCTTCTTTTGAGATCTCAATGACGTCCGGAGACTCAGAATATTGCACGCGATAACTATCGGTTCGGATTTCATGCAAGAGGCAGGCGCGCTTGTCTTTGAGCACGAGCAACGCGGGCAACAACCCGGCAGGAATACCATCCAGCGAACGCTTGACCATTCTGGCCGACATCTGTGCCCGCGCTGCAGCGCGAGGCAACAGGGTCAAGGTTAAACGCTGGTCTTCCCCCAGAGGTAGCCCCGCAACAAGTGCCTGCCCTGTATGTGGCCGGCCATGAATACGCGCCAATTCAACCAGACACGCCAGCAACGGGTCATCATGAACAAGGTGTGGCGGAACGGGACCAAAAGAGCCGCCTTGAACACCTGTATCATGAGTTTCTGTTGAACCAACGCTCATAGCAAATCATCCGGTTCTTCAATAAGGTCCAGTGAGTTTCGCAACCGGCTGCGGAGCCGTTTACGCTCTGTCAACTTGGCCAAGGCTTGCGGAGGAAGGTCTGTGACACGCAATGTCCCGTTGGCCAGCAACGCATCAATCAAGTCCTCAAGCACGCGCACAAACCCTACATCAAGGGTCGATAAATCGATTTTTTCCGCTTTGGGCGTGCTTGGATGGTTTGGCTGATCTGTCATAGTGGGTCCGATCCTTTGGCTGGAAATACATGCTGGTCAGACGTCTACCCGATCAACCTTCTGAAGCGGGTAGCTGAAGTACGGGTGGCAACATTTCGTCACGATACAACACCTTGATGGGTTCGAGATTACGAGTATCGGGCGCAGGCGTCATACATGCCTG
>CAZBIN010000427.1:0-1661 GCA_964491995.1 uncultured Orrella sp. | reverse complement strand
CGCGCCACCACCGCAGACAAAAAGCTCGGGCTCATTCACGCCTGCCCGCCTGAGTGCGTCCATGACTGTGACGGCCGTCAACCGCTGCAGTGTTGCCTGAACGTCCTGAGCCTTCAAGGGTTGGGCAAACCTGGCAATTTCACTGTCCAGCCAGGTGAGATGGAACATGTCTCGCCCGGTCGATTTCGGGTGCGGCAAGTTGAACCAGGGTTGTGAATGTATAAGCTGATCGAGTAGTGCCTGGTTAGCCTGCCCACCAGCCCCCCAGCGACCCGCATCGTCATAGGGATCCCCCGTGTGCCTTTCACACCAGGCGTCCATCAGCATGTTGGCCGGCCCTGTATCGAAGCCCAGGACATCCCCATCTGGCTGGAGGATGGTGACATTGGCAATCCCGCCCAGATTCAGGATTACACGAGCGAACGCCCGGTCGGATGCTCCGCCAAAGACTTTTGCGTGGAAAAGTGGAACCAGAGGGGCTCCCTGGCCACCGGCCGCGATGTCGCGGCTTCTGAAGTCGGCAACCACACCGATTCCGGTCAATTCGGCCAGTCTGGCCGGAGCGTTGATCTGAAGGGTGTAGCCCAGATCCGGGCGATGTCTGACCGTCTGCCCATGAGCGCCGATTGCTTCTATCTGACTCGCTTGCTTGCCGCTGTCATGCAGCAATTGATTGACCGCAATGGCATAGATGTCTGCGAGTTCGCCGGCGGCGATGGCGCATCGATGAATTTCGTCTGGACCTGCCGTATTGAGGGCCAGAAGACGCGCACGCAAATCCCCGGAAAACGCTTTCTGGGTCTTGCTGATGAGGTGTGGAAATCCGTCCTGGTCAATCTCGACCAGCACCGCATCGACACCGTCCAGGCTGGTGCCAGACATCAAGCCAATGTAAAGCCCGGATTGACTCGTCTTGTCACTCACGATGTGGACGCGGCACTGAGCACGGTGCTTTATCGTTTGGCAATGGCTGGTTATAGAGGTATTTTGGTTTTCTTTGGCTTGTTTTGGTCACGTTTTAGTGACTTTTAACGCGCTGCCAGCTTTAACAGATCCGGGACTTCTTGTTGCAGACGTGCCATACGTTCAAGCTGATTTTTAAGAGGATTGACCAGGCCGGCAAATTGCTGGCGTTGCGCGCCGTCCAGTGCAATTGACTCCGGCAGTTTGATACCCAGTGGGTCGACTGCCTTGCCGTTGACCCTGAATTCATAGTGCAGGTGAGGTCCGGTGGACCAGCCTGTGGAGCCGACGTAGCCAATCAGTTGTCCCTGGGACACGCGATCGCCTTGTTTCAGACCGCTCGCGAAACGACTCTGATGTGCGTAGAGTGTGGTGACGTTGTTCTGGTGGCGAATGACGATGGTGTTACCGTACCCACTCATGCCCCCGATGGTCTCGATCACGCCATCACCGGTTGCTTGAATGGGTGTGCCAGTCGGCGCCGCAAAATCGATGCCGCTATGCTGGCGCCAGCTGTTGTGGATTGGATGCCGGCGCATGCCAAATGTCGAGCTTACCCGGGTAAAGGGAATGGCGTTACGCAAAAAAGCGCCTTTCAGGCTCTTGCCATTGCTATCAAAGTAGCCGCCGGACGTGTTGTTACTCGAGAACCAGAATGCTTCTGATTTTTCGCCCTTGTTGATGAACTCGACCGCCAT
>CAZBIN010000426.1:0-1687 GCA_964491995.1 uncultured Orrella sp. | reverse complement strand
ATTGGCTTCGACAACGCCGGCGGGCTGAATCAGGATTGCCCTGTAGGGCTCGCGGGCTGGGTTCAGGGCCTCCAGACTCATAAGCGTCAATGGGCGCGGCTGCTGATGCAATACTTCTTCGACGTCTACGATGTTTATCGCCACATTACCTCCCCCTTGGCGGATGACGTTCGACACATTTCTCCGATCCTTGAGGACGAGCAAGTTATGTCGTGATGTTGTTTTGTTCAGTGTAACTTGGTGTGTCGGCGTATTCGGAATCGAAAATCCCGACAATGAACCCTCATGATGAGCAAAGATCGAGACGGATACACCACTACCGATGATCATCTGATCGGCCAATCCGGGCATACACCCCGCCAAGCAGGCACGCAATCCCCATCACCGCTGGTCTCATGTCTTTCCGTCGGGTAAAATTGGCCATATTTTGCAATCTATATTCATTTTTGGCAAGGTGGCGCCATGGCAGATCCCGAAGGCGAAATCCTCACCCTCGAAGAAGTAGCCTCATACCTGAAGGCCGGCAAGCGAACGGTTTATCGCCTAGCGCAGCAAGGCGCCATTCCGGCCTTCAAATTGGGTGGTAGCTGGCGCTTTCGTCGCTCCGAGCTAGATCGATGGATTGCAGAAAGTATTCAGAAAAATCCAAAACAAGGTGAACAATGATGCAGCTTTCTAAGACTTGGCGTCATGCACTGCCACATTCAGGGAGCCGTTGTGTCCAGACTCACTGACCTGCTTGCACAAACAAAGGCCAAAGATGCGCAACTTGGCGCCGACCTGGAGCGGGAGTTCAAAGCGCTGTCCTCGCGGCTTTCGTTCGGTTTGAACTTCGAACGGCATCGTCCAGAAGCTGTAGAGCTGCCGTTACGCCCTATTCGCAAGGGGGACAAGGTGCGGGTGCTGCCTGAACGTGGTTCGAGCAAGAAGGGGGATCAGCGACTGTGGCAGGTAAAAGCCATTCATAAGGCGAAGAAGGTGGCCGACCTGGAGCTACTGGGTGCCATTGAAGCTGAAACGCAATCTGTAGCGCTGGATGACCTCGTAGTTGTATCCGAGTTCCGTGACACGATCTATCCGGGCTTGATCAGTACTGGGAAAGTTGATCGTGGCGGCGATAAGCCGTACCACACGGTTATTAACGGTGAAAACTACCATGTGTTGAAAGCATTGACCTACACGCACCGGGGTAAGGTGGACGTTATCTACATCGATCCACCATACAACACCGGTGCAAAGGACTGGAAGTACAACAACGATTACGTCGAAGGAGATGACCTTTATCGGCATAGTAAGTGGCTTGCGATGATGGAGCGACGCTTGCATGTGGCTAAAGAATTACTGAATCCTAAGGATTCTGTTCTTATTGTCACCATCGACGAAAAGGAATATCTGCGTTTGGGATTACTGTTGGAGCAGTCATTCCCCGAAGCAGATATGCAAATGGTTAGTGCTGTGATCAACCGTGCAGGGTCCTCGCGGTCAGGACGTTTTTCCCGTGTCGATGAATACATATTTTTCGTTTACTTCGGTGAAAGCAGGGTGTCTCCATGGATACGATCAATGCTTGACACCGAAGACTCGGATGACTCAATAGCAGTAATGCCAACAGTTTGGTTTACAGCGATTCGACGGGGGACCGCATCCGCAGAACGTAATGCTCGCCCAAATCTCTTCTACCCAGTAT
>CAZBIN010000425.1:0-1692 GCA_964491995.1 uncultured Orrella sp. | reverse complement strand
ATTACTCAAGCAGCGCCGCCTGTCGATATTGGTCTGGATGAATAAGCCATGAAACCAGGATTCTTTCTATGCATCGTCGGTCCAAGCGGCGCGGGCAAAGACAGTCTGATTGACGCTGCACGTGAGCAATTACCATCTGGCAGGTTTGAATTCGCGCGACGGATCATCACGCGCGATGCCGGAAAGCCTGGTGAAATCTACGATAGTTGCACTGAGGCAGAATTTGACGCCAAACAGCGCGCCGGAGAATTCCTCGTCACATGGCAAGCACACGGTCTGAACTACGGGTTGCCTGGAAACCTGAGACAGGCACAAGCGCACGGCAAGCACATCATCGCCAATGGCTCGCGTTCGATTCTTCAAACCCTCAAACACTTCGTGCCAAATCTCATCATCATTGAAATCACCGCACCGATTGATATTCTGGCAAGGCGCATACTACAACGAGGGCGAGAGACTGAAACCGAAATTCGAGAACGCTTAGCCCGGAAAGTCGACCCACTGCCAGATGACCTCCCCGTCTACACCATCCACAACGACAAAACACTACAAGAAGCCATCCATCAGTTCATGAACGTTATTCATGAAATCTGCGACGCTTAACCGTCGACTGAATGACCAACGCCCTGCCAATGACTTCAGCCCCTCGATTGGCTCACCTCATAGCGATTACCGCCTCTTTCGAAATTTCTCTTTCAGAGATCGGCTATCTGTGACAAGCCCGGTCGCAAACGCCGTGCCAAACAGAATGATGGTGCACCCAACCACAATCTGAACACTGACAGTCTCTCCAAGCCACATCCAACCCCAAAAAACACCAAACACCGGAATCAGCAAGGTCACGGTGCTTGCCTTGGCAGGCCCGACCTTCAGCAATAAGCGATAGAACAACACCTGAGAAAAGCCTGTACACAAAAGACCCAGCATCAACACACTGCTCCAGGCAGTCTGGGTGACAGGATTGTCGGGCCATGTCAGCCATGCGAGCGGAATCAAAACCAAGGTCGCAGATAGCAAAGAACCACAAGCGACCGCCGATGCCGTTGCGCCCATCAAATGTCGTTTCGTGTAGCTTGCAGACAACCCATAGGAAATTGGCGCCAGCAGACCCGCCGCCAGTGCGAGACCCGAGCTCAGTAGCTGGTCCACATCGAGCTCATCCCATACAAGCAAAAGAATTCCACTAAATCCAACCAGCAAGCCAAACACGCGTAGCGCTGGAAGCTTCTCCCGAAGCCATAGCCAGGCGATCGTGGCTCCCCACAGAGGTGTGGCGGCGTTCAGTATGGACAACACCCCTGCTGGAAGTGTTAACGCCGCATATGCTAGTAATGAGAATGGAATTGCGGCATTGATCAAGCCTACCGTGAAAATCGGACGCCAGAGCTTGATCAGTACAGGCACACCGTGACGCCAAAATAACAGTGGAATCAAAACGATCAGGGCCAGACCTGTGCGCACTGCCATTAAAGGAAAGGGCCCGAAATCGACCACCGCCAGCCGCATGAACAGAAAGGAGCTACCCCAGATAGCCGCCAGCATCGTGAGATCCGTCAAGTCTTGTGTACGCATGGCAGAAGATTCTATCTCAGCGGTCACCAACAAACAAACAGCGCCAGACAGCACCACCCCTTAAAGTGTCAGGAAACGTATTGACTCAAGAGAGAACGAATACCGTCGTGGTTCATACGG
>CAZBIN010000424.1:0-1708 GCA_964491995.1 uncultured Orrella sp. | reverse complement strand
GGGTGTCTGTTTTGTGCTGGCGTCAGCCCCTGAGGTTGCACCGCAGTTCCTGCCTGTGCATGCCTTTACGCTGGCCTGGACACACTCGATCGAAAAAGTTCGCTGGGAAGAGGACTATCGCGTTGTCGCACCCAGGTCATCTGGCGAGCCCCCGGTTCTTCAGGCGGGCAAGGCCAGAATACGCGGGTCAGCAGCCGGCATGGAACCGCCTGAAGATGCCGTGCTGATCAATGGCTGGTACGAGTATCAGCCCGCGCAACCACTGACTGAAACTCTGCGACTGACACGCTCGGCGTTCACCGCTGATTATGACTGGTGCGTCAATGACCGCTGCCTGCCTATGAGTGCGATCATGCCCTCCGATGGCGATGTGACGCTGCTCTATGCATGTCGAAATCCTTCACCCGGTTCGCCCGGATCACAGCGCTAGATACCCGTCTGTCCAAGGCATTTTCTGAAGCGATTGCGTTTTCAAGCACTTGCCTTTTCAAGCGCGTACCATTTCACCTGCCATTTCACCTGCCATTTCGCGCTCGGCTGCAGCAGCCAGGAAAGCGGAGCGCGATTGCCCGCGCTCACGCGCAGTCCTATCGATACGCTGAATCAGACTCTCTGGCAGGCTGATGTTCAAACGCACTGAGCGTGATCGTACCCGGGACAAGTCGATCTCCACTAGCATCCAGAACCCACCACTCTGATAGTCAGGGAGCTCAGCCCATTTGTCGGGGGTGCTGGCAGATGGGATGAGATCATCATCGATACCAAAGTGAGCCTCAACCGCTTGCTGTGCGGCCAAGGGGAGCGACTGAACATCGTCTGCCGCCGCAAAACAGCCTGGAATGTCAGGGAAGGAGGCGCCGTATGCGCTGGCGTCTTCCTTATGCACGTAAATGGGATAGAGCATGGCGGAGTGGTGAAACTGATGTCCAGCGAGAGCAGTTTGACCACTCCCAATCAAGATCGGTTCGAAACTCAGAGACAGTGCGAGCGGGGACACGAACATCGCAGCCGACATCATGATCGGCGACACGTCAAAACTCGAGGTCCAAGTTAACTGGCTATGGCTTTCGTCCTGAGTGCCCATAGGACGATTGTACCCAGAGTGCCATACCGCGGCTAACCACCATCCCCAAAAGCGCCACTACCCTGAAAACGTGCGCTCTGCGCTGGCTACCCTAAACCGACCGCGCCATCATGGAAGCGGTCGGTTTAGGAGATGTCAGGGTCTGCACTACTGCAACATGCTCGGCAGCCAGGTGGCCAGTGGTGGATAGACAATCAACAGTGCCACCAGCCCCATACTGCACAGGATGTAGGGAATGGCTGCCGCATAAATATCTTTCATGCTGGTGCCGGGCGGCGCGACGCCCTTCATCACAAACAGCAGCAGTCCAAACGGTGGGGTCGTAAAGCTGATCTCGAGTGACAGCAACACAACCACGCCAAACCAGACCGGGTCAAATCCGAGTGACTGCGCCAGCGGAAAGAAAAACGGCACAGTCAGCATCATGATCGAGATCTGCTCCATGAAAGTGCCAAGCACGATCAGGACCGCGAAGATGGCCAGCAACATCAGGATCGGTGACAGATCGAAACTGGTGGCCCAGGTGATCAATCCACTGGACCCACCCGAGAATGCCAGCAACTGGCTAAATGTTGCCGAACCCAGCACAATCATGAAGGCCATCAGCGTGACCTTGAGCGAACC
>CAZBIN010000423.1:0-1714 GCA_964491995.1 uncultured Orrella sp. | reverse complement strand
TCGCTACACGACGTGTTTGACTCCTGAGCCCATCATTTTGCATTATGCTCCCGCGGGCCCATACGCCCCGCATCGGCTCTGTGTGAACCGTGACCTTTTTCGCTTGATATTTTAAACCCGCGTATTCGTGTGAATAGCGATCAGTGCATGCGATGGTGTCACCGCATGCATAACAATAATTTATTGCACCAGGCTATAAAACCATAGAGCGACGCTTACTCAACGAAGCCAACTCGCTTGATCACGAGGAAGCTGCCCAAACGGGTCATTAACCTTGATTTTATTAGTGTTCTTGATGCGATCCAGGAACACAACGATATTCGTTCCACCTTCGTTCGTCTGACTGGGAAAGAGGATGCCCGTATAACCTTTGTTGCGCACAAGATCACCCAGTACCCAACTTGGCGGCTCAATATGTAATTCAAATTTCAGATGACGCCAGTCTTCACTCCAATCATGCCAAAGATCATCCCAGGGCTCACCACGATGAAGTTTCCGTAGATCGACTAGATTCTCAAGGGTTGCCGTATAAGAACACAGTGTGCAAGGCGGCAGGAACGGTGAAGTCTGTTGATACTCTCGCAAAGCCGTCAGTTCTTCCAGGGACAGATATAGCGCCTCAACACCTTCGCGATTAAAGCGTCCCCCTCTGATGGCAGCCCCCGCGCCACTCGTCGGTCTGCTGGCCCACCGGGGCGTATGTGCGCGATAAAGCGTGATTCCATCAAGTAGATGAGTCAGTATCATCCAACGAACCCTGAAGCAATCGACTCAAGATAACTGATCGCATCCTCGGTACGTCCCTCCTGAATCAGTTGCCAGATAGTCTTATGACGAAACTCTGGAATGGGCTGATTCTTGATGAGAAAAAATGCCCGCTCGGCGTCAGGTTGCACTTCCATGGTCGCCGACAGCACACGCATCAAATCCCGCAGCGCGGCCTGCAGTTTTGGGGACTCAGGGTGGGTTCGCATTGTATTGCGATGAACACCCGCCAAAGCAGCCAAATCCTGCTGCTGCAGACCCAGCATACTGGCGAGGTTGACGGCAGAAAGATGGGACGTCCCAGCCTCTCGCGCAGACTCCAGCACATCGGTGAAGGCAATGACAGCACTCATGGCAACTCTCCAACAAAAATTGATAGCATTAAGCATATTATATGCACATTTTTCGACCATTAAAATACGGATGGGGTGCTGCGTGAACCGTAATCTATTTACGCGTGACATTTTGAACCTGCGTATTCATGCGAATAGCGATCAGATTCTCGCCCCGATACATTAGCCCTACACGCTGCCAACCCGGCAGCCATCGGAAGGGGCAACCATGGATCTGTGGCGACGACTGGAAACATGCACAAGGGTTTCGGGCTATGGGTTGGCCGAGCCTGTGCCAGACCCCGACGCGGCGGACCGGGTGAAGGCTGGGGCCGGGTCGGCAGCAGATACCAATTCTGACCCTGACAGCGCATCCAGGATTGTTTCAGCGTCGGCAACCGCCGAGCGTCCCGACTTCGACCGCGCCTGGAAAGACGCGCTGCCCGACTGCCTGCGACTGTTCTGGCCGGCTATCCATGACCAGATCAACTGGACGATACCCCCGGAGTTTCTGAGCACCGAACTGCGCCGACTGCAAAAAGCCATTCAGCCCGATGTGCGATACGTGGATCAACTGGCCAAGGTGCGGCTTGACCAGGGTCGCGATGCCTTGTTAT
>CAZBIN010000422.1:0-1721 GCA_964491995.1 uncultured Orrella sp. | reverse complement strand
TTTGGGTCATGCTTCACCTGTCGCGGCGATCGCAAGGCAAACTCCCCCTTGCCATCACCCCGAAAAAAAACGAATCTTGACACCTCAAAGCAGCCTGTCGGAGCTGCTTTGAGGTGGCGCCTATATGCCGATCATGGGTGGCTCCACTGTGCCTGAGCGCTATGGATGACTTGGTTCAGGCTGAAACCAGCCCGCTTCAAAACGCACGTTAAAATACTCAGAGAGCACAATAATGATGAAAGCCCGCCTGATGTTCAGCCTGCTTGCCGCGGGTCTTATGCTGTCTGCGTGCAGCCCAGAGCCTCAGAATACAGGGCCTGAAGCCATAGCTCCCCTTGTCGACATCCAAGCTCATGACAGCAAAAGTGATCGCGATCTGGCGATACGCTGGTGGGCTCCTGCCAATATTGACGAGCACAAAAATTACCCACTGGTAATCTACGCCCATGGGCTTGGCGGTAATCTCGAAGACAGCCGTTGGGCGGGGGAGTATCTCGCCAGCCACGGCTTTATTGTGGCTGCTCCCCGCTTCCCGAAAACAAACGGTGGCGATCTTGAAAATATGGACATGAATGATCTGCTCAATCAGCCGGGCGACATCAGCTGGGTGATTGATGTCGCCACCGGGCTGCAAGGGGGTCTGCCAGACAGATTGAAGGACGTCGTCGACGGTTCGCGCATTGCGCTGGCCGGCCATTCATTTGGAGGCTTGACCACTTACCTGGCAGCCTACGACAGAGAGTTGATGGAGCCGCGTTTGAAAGCGGCGATTCTGCTTGCCGCCGGTGTTGGCGATATACTTTATCCGCTCTTTTATAAGACGCGGCCGCTTCCCATGCTGATGATCCATGGCGATCAGGATAGGCTGGTTGAATATGACGGAACCAGCGCTCAGACTTATCAGCGTGCTGATGTGTCACGTGTACTGGTCAAGCTCGTCGGCGGCACGCATATGGGCCATAGCAATATTCGTAGCATCGCCTTCAATTTCGACAACCTGGCGTGCTGGTTTGCGGCTGATAAGCTGAAGGATGATGGCACTATCCATTTTCAAGCAGACCTCAAGAACCGCACACCCGACACCGGCGTGGGTGATTTCGGCGCTCCCCCACCTTGTCAGTACTCTGTGCCGTCAGGATGGGTGATGACTGCCGATCGTCAAAAGACATTATCGAATGAGATCATGCTGGCCTTTCTGGATTATGCGCTGGCGGATAATCCAGAAGAAAAAAAACCTGCTCTGCTCAAGACCCTGGAAAGCATCGATGAAGCCCAAAGCGATGTGATCATCAAGAGTGCACTCTAAGCACTTTCTGCACGGCTTCGGTCAAGGTGGATTTGCATTGCAGTGAGTCAACTCGTTGATCGCCCTTGCATGCTCGAGCCCAGCCGCGTTTGTGCATGAGGAGGTGGGATGGGGATTCGAGGTGCATGGGCAACTTTGTTTTCACGGGAGTTGTGATGCCCAAGCTGAGCGAATACGTCGAGCTGGCGGCAACGGAATATTTGCAGGAGACCGGGAAAGACGAGCTGGATGCACACTGGATCGCTGCCTTCTTTCAGGATGGCGGCGTGCTGGAGGATCATCCACGGCAGGGTTTGATCGAATTTGCGGATCTGGTGCAAAAGGCACTGACGAAACAATCGGAGCGTGCCCGCAAACAAGCGGAGCAAGTCAAGATGGTTGTCGCCTGATTCATGCAACTAACTCAAGTATGCCT
>CAZBIN010000421.1:0-1733 GCA_964491995.1 uncultured Orrella sp. | reverse complement strand
CCATCCCACCATCTTTACTGCCTGCAAAGACCAACTAGACTCACGAAAGTAAGCCACTACCCGAGGCAAATTGGCGGGAACCTCCTGCCACTCGATAACTTTCGCGCTCAGGAACTGGTGAAACTCCTGTGGCGGTAGCGTACCTATTGGAGCCTGTCAAACAGAAAACCACCCCACAACCTGTTTGATAGCCGTTTTTTCTGAGCAGTCATCCTTTGCCGCCTCATCTCCAGCGATCGAAACCAACACACCTCAATCCAGAGGGTGAACGCACCAATGACCAGCAAAGAAAACACCCATCCCGCCACCAGCCAAGACCGGCTGAAAGTTGGCCTGATCACAGACTCGGAAAAGGCATCTAAGTACTTGCATGACTTGGTTGAATGGAGTCAGCAGCAGCGCAATCTGGAAATCAACCACCTGATAATCCAGAACACGGCAAGCAACCAAAAAACCCACCACGACGGAATCACACCGCGACGCCCAATAAAAAAACTACTGAACACCACAACAAAGCTCAGCCTTGCAACAATCACTTGGATAGAGTCGCTAATCCTCAGCAGAGACGAAACATACAGGCACCATACCCGCAGGAATAATCTTTCCGAGCATGTACGAGAAAGCATCACAGTGACCCCCTCCCTCTCAAGCCATGGCGACGCTCATGAATACGAAGGGAGCGAACTGCAAAAGATAAGGAATCTTGACCTTGACCTGCTGATCCACTGCGGATCGGGAGTCTTGCATGGGAAGGTTTTAAACTCCGCAAAGCTTGGAGCAATTTCACTCATCCACGCGGACATCCGCACCACTCGCGGGGGACCGCCAGGCTTCTGGGAGGTATTCTCCAGACAGGACACCACAGGCTTCACGATCCTCCAACTGACCGACGCCCCTGACGGCGGCAATGCATTGTTCAGAGGACGCCTGGCGACCAGATTCTTCTATCTGTTCAACCAGGCGGCACTTTACGAGAAGTCCAATTTCTATCTGAAGAAAATCCTTTCCGAAATAGCCGAAACACACAGAATCCCACCAAAACTGGATTCTCTCCCTTATTTCAACCGGACAAACGAACCCCCAAATCTGCGTACTCAACTTGTGTACGCATCACGCCTGGCGAGCACCCTTGCCCAGAAAGTCATCAACAAGCTGCTGATCGGCAAAAAGTATCGCTGGGGCGTCGCATTCCAGTTCAGCGACTGGCAAGGCCTGATGATGCAGCATGGCATCAGGATCAAGAACCCGCCCAACCACTTCCTGGCCGATCCCTTTGTGATCAACGTCGGCGGCGAAAATTTCTGCTTTCTGGAGGACTACGACTACAACCTCGAAAGAGGCTACATCTCGGTTTACAAGGTTTCCAAGGAAGGAGCGGAGAAACTGGGCGACACGATTATCGAACCATTTCACATGTCATACCCTTGCATCTTCGAATACCAGTCAAGACACTACATATGCCCGGAGACCTCTGAGAACAAAGACATTCGGATTTACGAGTGCGAAAAATTCCCGCTCGACTGGAAATTCAAGAAAACGATCATGTCGAACTTGTCCGCCGTCGACACGACCATCTTTGAGAGGGGCGGCACCTGGTGGATGTTCACCAACATCGACCCCGCAAACTCTGGCGACAACTGTTACGAGCTCTCTCTATTCTATGCCGACAGTCCATTATCCGACACTTGGACCCCTCACCCAAAAAATCCGATCCTCGTCGACTCCAGCAAAGC
>CAZBIN010000420.1:0-1764 GCA_964491995.1 uncultured Orrella sp. | reverse complement strand
CAGGTAAGGGGAGAAGCGACAGGTCGACAGCATCCTGGTGCTCGCACCGGATTGGCCCATATGGTGGGTCTGGGCTCGGTGGCCGTTGCTCATGTGATTCAAGCAGTTTGAGAAGAAATCCAACCATGAAATTTGAAACGTTGCTCTATGAAGTACGGGACGGTGTTGCGATCATCAGTATTAACAGACCCGACCGGATGAACTCAATAGGCGCCTCAATGAAGGAAGATCTGCAGAAAGCGTTTCTGCAGCAAGCCAGGCTGGATGATGATGTTCGAGTCATTATTTTCACCGGCGTTGGCGATCGGGCTTTTTGCGCTGGGGCGGACATCAAGGAGCGAGCTGGCCGCGTGATGTCTCAGCCGGAGTATCACATGCAGCAGAAGTTCACACACGACTTGCTGCGAGCGATTGAGACGATCGAAAAGCCAGTGATCGCCGCGATTAATGGTGTGGCTCTGGGAGGTGGACTGGAACTGGCCTTATGTGCAGATGTGCGTATTGCGGCTTCACATGCCAAGATGGGCCTGCCGGAAGCCAAGCTTGGCGTTTTACCTGCAGCAGGCGGCACTCAGCGCCTACCTCGACTGGTTGGTCCGGGCTGGGCGAAGCAGTTGATGTTGACTGCAGAACACATTGATGCGGAGAAAGCATTACGAATTGGTCTGGTGACGGAAGTGGTACAGAAAGAAGACCTGATGCCCCGAGCAATGGAAATGGCCATGCAAATGGTGAGCAATGCACCGCTTTCACTGCGGTACATCAAGCAGGCGGTGGATCTGGGCCTTCAAACCGGCATTGAGGCGGGACTTGAGTATGAGCGCTTTGCTGCGGCAATGGCCGTTAGCAGCGAAGACCGCAAGGAAGGCATGCGGGCATTTGTGGAAAAGCGCTTGCCGAAGTTTGTTGGCCGGTGACCGGATCGCCGATTTAAGTGGTTGTTTGACGAGGGAAATATGGATCTGAATATAAATGGGAAAGTCGCGTTTGTCACCGGCGGGGGGCAGGGTGTCGGGCGCAGGATATGTTTACAGCTGGCTCAAGAGGGTTGCAAGGTCGCTGTCAATGATTACTTCGAAGAGCGTGCGCAGAAGGTTGTCAAAGAAATTCAGGCGCAGGGTGGTATCGCATTCGCCGCCACTGCAGATATCACCAGCAAACAGATGATTGACGAAGCGATTGATGCTGCCGTATCCGCTCTTGGACCCATCGATATTCTCGTTAATAATGCGGGTGTGACTGTTGAGCGTCGTGAAAAAGGGGGCATGGCACCTTTATTCGTCGAAACAGGGCCGAGTGACTGGGAAAAAATTCTGGCACTCAATATCTGGGGCATGTTGCACTGTTGTTACAAGGTGCTTCCATCCATGCAGACCAGACGGTGGGGAAGGATTGTCAATGTGATGTCCGAAGCGGGTCGCGTTGGTGAGGCTAGGCTGGCCGTGTACTCAGGTGCTAAAGCCGCAATGCTAGGGTTTGCGAAGGCCATCGCGCGAGAGCATGGTCGAGACTGCATTAACGTCAACACGGTGGCGCTGGGCGCAGTTTCGCACGAAGGCATTACGAAGGGAGCCCTGGCGCCTGACGCAACTCCTGAAACCGAACCTCGTCTGGGTAAGATGCTAAAGGCTTATCCAGTTGCCCAAGGGCTCGATCGCCTAAGTCGCCCCGAGGACATCGCACCGATGGTGTGCTTTCTCGCCTCAGAGCATGCGGCATACATTACCGGTCAAAGTATTGGTGTCAGTGGCGGATTTGTGATGC
>CAZBIN010000419.1:0-1772 GCA_964491995.1 uncultured Orrella sp. | reverse complement strand
CGATGATATGGGATGTCGATGTTGAAGGGGTGGTTTGGGACAATGGCTTTGCCAAGCCGCTCAACAAGGACGTGGGCGACTTTAAGCCACTGTCTCTGGCGGACATTGCTGCCAAGCGTGCTGTGACTGGCGGGCCCATCGTGGCGGAGGTGGCTGTCAATGCTGGCGGTCAGGCGCCTGGCTTTTCGACGCAGTTCTGTGACGTTGAGGTCGATCCCGAGACCGGTGCGGTCAAGGTCCTGCGCTATGTTGCCGCACAGGACGTTGGACGGGCGATTCACCCGAGTTATGTTGAAGGCCAGATTCAGGGTGGCGTGGTGCAGGGCATTGGCTGGGCTTTGAATGAGGCCTACATCTACAACGACAAGGGTCTGCTGGAGAACGCGGGTTTTCTGGATTACCGCATTCCGGTGGCATCGGATTTGCCCATGATTGAAGCCCTGATCGTTGAGGTGCCAAATCCCAACCATCCGTTTGGTGTCAAGGGCGTTGGCGAGGTCAATATCGTGCCGGTCATGGCAACCGTCTCGAACGCGATCCGGTCAGCAACCGGTGTACGGTTGACCAGCTTGCCAATGTCACCGCCAGTGGTCCTTGAGGCTCTTGATGCGGAGTCGGTCAGTGTCTGAGGCCAGGGCGAGCGTTAAAGTCACTCTCACCGGGGCGTTTCGCCCCTGGACTGAGGGTGGCGAGACGTTTGAGTTTCAGGCCACCAACCTCAAGGGCGTGCTACGTGAGCTTGACCGGATGTATCCGGGTCTTGGACACGTTCTTGAGGAAGATACCGCCGTGGCGATCGACGGTGTAATTCATGAAATTGTTTACACACAGGTGCTGCGACCCGGTTGCGAGATTTACTTTATTCCGCATATCGAGAGTGGTTGACCCGGTGCGTTGCCCGGTGACTCAAGCCTGAGCCCTGGTTTGCCGACTGCTGTGCAGGTGCGGCAAGATGCATTCGTGCCGTCTAGATTGAGTCTAGACCCGGTCGAACTGTCAGTTCATCTCGACCGAGGGTGTGTCACCAGGCTTGGCTTGTGTCATGTGGGGTTCTTGACGCTTTTGTATATCCCACATCGATGCGTACACACCCCCTGCGGCCAGAAGCTGTGTATGCGTCCCGGATTCGATCAGGCGACCATGCTCCATGACCAGAATCTGATCAGCGTGGACGATGGTCGATAGCCGATGGGCGATGATCAACGTGGTTCTGTTGCGAGCCAGTTGCCACAGTTCTTTCTGCAATGAACGCTCGGTTCTGGAGTCCAGTGCCGAGGTGGCTTCGTCAAATATCAGCAGACTGGGATGCTTTAAGAGTGTTCTTGCGATGGCCAGACGCTGTTTTTCTCCACCGGACAGTTTCAATCCGCGTTCGCCGACCTGGGTATTCATACCCTCTGGTAACTGTTTAATGAAATGTTCCATCTGAGCCGCTCGCGCAGCTTCAGTGACTTGGTCATCGGTGGCGTCGGGTCGACCATAACGGATGTTGTAGGCAATTGTGTCATTGAACAGGACAGTGTCTTGAGGCACGATACCAATCGCCTGACGCAGGCTTTGCTGCGTCACATCCCGAATGTCTTGTCCATCCAGGGTGATGCGCCCGCTCTGGATGTCGTAAAAGCGAAACAGCAACCGGGCCAGAGTGCTCTTGCCCGCGCCTGTGCGTCCGACAATGGCCGTGGTGGTGCCTGCCGGAACGGTAAAGCTCAGATCATGCAGGATTTTTCGGTTCGGCTCGTAATAAAAATCAACCCGGTCAAAGCGGATCG
>CAZBIN010000418.1:0-1774 GCA_964491995.1 uncultured Orrella sp. | reverse complement strand
GCAGCTCCTTGATGCGTTTTTTCTGCTGCACCCGTGGGAGCTCTCCGCTGCGCTTGAACTCGATAAAGACCACGCGCCCCTCTCGGATGAAGATGCGGTCAGGAACCCCCCTCTTGCCGGGGGAAACAAACTTCATGACCAGCCATCCGTGCTTTTTGGCAAAGTCGATTGCATCCTTTTCCAGTTCACTTTCCAGCTCGGGTACCAAAACATCTTCGTCGTCTAACACTATACTCATTTTGTTTCCTTTATTTACGGTAAAAAATGGCTTCCCACCCTTCAGCTCCTAAAGGCATGCCTTCAGTCCATGGGAGGGTTTCAATCATGCAGCTACGCAGTTTTTCAAGCGTGCAGTGTTCATTATCATAGTCTTCCAGCGTGACTATCTCGTCATGCACGTGAGATACTATTGTAAACCCTTCCCGGTGGGCTGCCAGCATACCCGCCTTCAGGATGTCACGGGCAATGGCCTGGACGAAGTTCTCGACCAGCTTGCCGCCATGTGACATCGTTCTGCCCCACACGTTGCTGCCGACTTCCTTGCCTTCGTAGCTGAAATTCCACTTGGTGTAGGTCTTAGGGGTGCCGTCAGGGTTGAACAGCGGCTTTCCGGTCTCGCGGCTTTTCGACTGGTAGGTTTTCTGTTCGATGCGAGGCTTGTAGTAGTACATGAACCTGCCGGACGGCAGGCGCACCCGAAGAAACTTGCCCTTCTTTTCAAAGACCAGCGGGCCGACGGATTGGCTGCGTCCGGTTCTCACTGTCAGGCGTACCGCGTTTTCAAGCGCATACCAGAGTTGCACGATTTCAGGATACTTTTCCCGGAACACCGCGACCGCCCGTGCGGCCTCTTCCCGCGGCATATCTACGCCCATTGATTCGGCATAGCCCCACAATCCGGTACGCTTGCCGTCGGGCGACAGATCGCCCCCTCCCAGTCGGTACCCGCATCCGAGAACCGCAGGCTTGGAGTTACTGCGCTCGGTTCGGGTGACTTCTTCATAGGGCTTCTTGTAAAGGTCAGTGGCGAAGTCCTTGTACGCGTCTTTACCAGTGCGAAACACGTTCAGCAGGCGCTCGCAGCCAGACAGCCAGCCGATAACAACAGACTCAATGGACGACAGGTCACACGTGACCAGGCGCTTGCCTTCTGGTGCACGGATCGCAGACCGGATGCAGCCCACCAGGCCTTCCATGTGCTCGCCCACAATCATGCCGAGCAGGTCGTAGTCCCCGTTGCGAATGGAATCGGTGGTGGAAACCAGCCAGAAATCGTCTTCTTCCGGTTCGATGATTTTCGGTGTACGAGGAAGGTTCTGCTTCTGGAAACGCCTTCCGGCAAAACGGTTGGTCCGGCTGGCGCCGCCAAACTGGAAGCCGAAGCGAAAACGGTCGCCCTTGCCGACAGCTTTCTCCAGGGCAACATACTTCGCCAGGCTGGTACGTGAACTTTGCTGGCGCATCTTCAAGACTTCTTCCGCTTCAGGGGAAATCCCGCCTTCTTTGAGTACCTTCTTCACGGTATCTTTTTGCAGGTCTTCAAAGCGGTACCCGCGCTCCTGTAGCCAGGGGAGCAGCTGCGCAGTGGAGTTCGGATTGGCAAGGCCTGTCAACGCCTTCATGTCGTCAAGGATTTCGGCCTTGCGACGCTCTCCCATCTGGATGGCGTTTTGTACCAGCTTCATGTCAAGCGGCAGGCCGCGGTCATTGATCCGCTGGTCCAGCTCGTAGAAATCCCACTCGTCTTGTGGCATCGGGTTCTCGCTCAGGAACT
>CAZBIN010000417.1:1476-1790 GCA_964491995.1 uncultured Orrella sp. | reverse complement strand
GAATACCGAGGAGTTCATCGGCATAGCCATGACGAATTAGTTCGAAGTTGCGGTGGCCACGCTGCCACTGCTCCAAGGATTGTATTATTGAATGGTCGATGGATCCGTTCGGCAGCTTTTTGCAGATCACCAACCTTGAGTCTGGCGTGATTTTTTGTTCCATTTTTCTATGCAGAGGCATCCAGGTGGTGTTTTCTGACAGACTAAACATGAGAGTTTTGCATCATAGACGCATAAATCACATGAACTTGGCTACTAATGCCCATAACCACCTACGCCACAGCCGTTACGGTCCTTCTTTTACTAGGCGCTGC
>CAZBIN010000417.1:1033-1418 GCA_964491995.1 uncultured Orrella sp. | reverse complement strand
TCAATCCAGCTCGGTTGAAGCGGTATCGCATGTATGCCGAAATATCTTCTTCATGCGAGGATACGATGAGCTGGCAATGCTTGAGTTCACATCGGAGCAGGTCAGTCAGAGAGGCGACGTTTACCTCATCCAGGGACTGAGAGGGGTCGTCGATAAGGATGAGCGGGACATCTGCATACACCTTGTTGAGCGAAAGGAAAAAGGCGAGACCGAGGGCTGAAACCTGGCCTGTGCTCATGGACATGACCGCGTCATGGTCGGACTTTTCCGCCGTCAGGAACCGCAGTTGCTTACCATCCTGGCTCTCAATGAATAGCCCGAGGCCGCGCTGGTAGTTCTGGATGAGCCGCCCACTGTAGATATGGAAAATGAGGAATTAGTATTA
>CAZBIN010000417.1:0-1023 GCA_964491995.1 uncultured Orrella sp. | reverse complement strand
AGCTCAATTGCCGAGATGGTTTGATCAGCGTACTTTTGCTCGGCTTTCTTCAAGGTCGAAAGTAGTTTGTTGACCTTGTCTTTGGCTTTGTTGGCTGCCTCGTTCTCGCGTTGAAATTTTTGAAGGTTTTCAACACATTTCTGAAGTCTGCTGCTCTGGGCTTCGTTAGCCTTAATCGTGATATAGAGCTCTTTGTTTTTCAGATCTTGAGTATCAAAAATATAGAAGTCCTTCAAGTCCTTGAACACCGCATTGATGGTTTGGCGCCAATCTTCCGGTGGCACCACGGTCTCGTCCGTTTTCTTGGAGCGCATCAAATTGCGTAGCTCTTCCAGGCGGGTAGCTACCATCACTTCGTCGTCGTTGAATGTGAAGGTGATTTGAATACCTTCAGCCCTGAGCCGTTCGGCTAGCTGCTGGATTGCGGGTAACCTGGTCTTAGCTTCTGTCAGCGCTTTATGCAGCACACCGTTGTATCCAAGCTTCAGGATCGCCTCGCGTCCCTGGATATACGCCTCAATGGTGGCGAGCTCGGCAGTCATTGAGGTGATCAAGGCGACGAGCGCTTTACCGTCATTCCCCAAGGCGTCAGTGATTTTCCGGGCCCTGTTCTCAACAGCTTTGAGCATTGTTGCATGAGCTTCCCAGTCGGCACCGCACAGTGGGCAAAACTTGTCGTCGGGATAAAGCTTGGCGTGCTCATCAAGGAGCTTTTGCTTCAACCGAGCCAGTTCGGCTGCGGCGCTATCGTTCGCGGTGTTCTTGGTCTGCAGGTCATCGCGTGTTGTAATTTGCGTCTCAAACCACGCCAGCCGATTAGCCGCCCAACCTGGCAACGTGCGGGCCTGCTCCGCAGTGATGACAGAAGCCCCTTTTTTGATGATAACGGTGGCTTTGGCGAGTTGGTCAATCTCTCCTTTAGTTTTGTCCAGATCATCCAGCCGATTCAAGTCAGTGCCTAACTGGGCCAGGCTGTTCAGTGACTCTGCATGCAGATTAATGTCGGTTTCGATGGCTTCATTT
>CAZBIN010000416.1:0-1793 GCA_964491995.1 uncultured Orrella sp. | reverse complement strand
GAGCAGATCATCGCCAACTGGCTTTTCTACAACGGGGTGAACTACGAGTACGAGAGACCGTACGAACACGACACTGGCGATGCCCAGCATCGCCAGTACAACCCGGATTTCTACTTTCCGGATGTGCAGGCATATCTGGAGCACTGGGCCGTTGATGAGAATGGCAATCCGCCGGCCGCGTTCGTGGGCTACAAGGAGGGCATGGCCTGGAAACGGGCGCTACACGCTAGGCACGACACGCGGCTGCTGGAGACCACCATGGCGGATCTGTGGTCTGGTCAGTTATTCGAGAAACTGGCTCGGCAGCTGACCGACTTGGGTATTGCGCTAGACCCCAATCCAGATCGGCCGGTGCCTGGGCGGCAACCGATCGAGAACCCGCGGTTGGCCCGGACTATCCGCATGTTCCAGACCCACGTCAAAAACAACCGACTGAGCATCGCAGATGTGCGCCGTCGTCTGGATGGTGACAGTGCAGGGCGTTTCCGGTTCCGCCACCAGATGTTCCTCGATCTCTTCGAGCCCATCCACCAGGCTTGGGAGCAGAAGCTACGAGAGGGGCTGTACATCGACTTCGAGGACATGCTCAACCAGGCAGCCGAGCATATTGAGCAAGGGCGTTGGGCGTCGCCGTATGAACTGGTGATGGTTGACGAATTCCAGGATGCCAGCCAGGCGCGTGCGAGATTGGCCAAGTCGCTGGTGAGCCATCGTGACGCGTGTCTGTTCGCCGCCGGGGACGACTGGCAAAGCATCAACCGCTTTGCTGGTGCGGATCTGGGTGTGATGACCCGGTTTGCAGAGATCTTTGGGCCCGCCAGAACCCTGAAGCTGGAGACGACATTCCGGTGCCCACAATCGCTGTGCGACATCAGCAGCGGTTTTGTTCAGAAGAACCCAGTCCAGTTGCGCAAGAGCGTGCGATCCATCAGACCCAACGTGATCGATCCGGTACAGATCATTAAAGTGGACGATGACCGCAGGATCGTCACCGCCGTCCGGCGCCAGCTGGAGGCTATTGGTATTGAGGCAGCCGAATCCGGCCAGCGACTCAAAGTCTTCGTGATGGGTCGCTATCGCAAGGATCGGGTCTATTGCCCTGCTGACTTCAAGCACCCGTTGCTGGACGTGGAGTTCATCACGGCCCATTCAAGCAAGGGGCTTGAGTGCGACCTCGTCATCCTGCCTCGCATGACATCCGAGACCCTGGGTTTCCCGTCGCGCATTGAAGATGATCCCGTCATGGCCCTGGCCATGCCCGGCGGCGATGGATATGTGTTTTCGGAGGAGCGACGGCTGTTCTATGTCGCCCTGACAAGGGCCAGACGCTCAGTACGTCTGATCACATGCAACAAGCGCGAATCCGACTTTGTGATGGAACTCGTGAAGGACCACCATGTGGCGATGCGGGATCTGGACGGTGAAGTGCGGGACGAAGAGCTATGCCCGGAGTGTGGCAAAGGTTTTCTGGTCACTCGCAACGGGAGGTATGGTCCCTTCATGGCCTGTAGCAACTTTCCGCCGTGTCGGTACAAGAGAAACTTCACGAAGTCCGCTCCAGGGCGGTCAACATCAAAAGGATTCCCAGTTCAAATGGGGGGTTACAAGGCATGACGACATCACAGGCTGCGCAGACCTTTGCCGAGGCCATCAAGGATGCAGAGAACCTGCTGGACCATTTCGACAAACTCAATACACAGCCACCACCACCTGAGATTGAGGTGCTCAAGCGTGCCGGTTTGGTCATGGCCATGACTGCATGGGAGACCTATGTTGAAGATCGCGTTCAGGAG
>CAZBIN010000415.1:0-1809 GCA_964491995.1 uncultured Orrella sp. | reverse complement strand
AGAACAGGCGCGCCCGCACCCATGCGGTCCACTTCTTGCCGTCGACAAAGGGATGGACTTGTACCGGTTTCGTGCCGGTCTCCTATCTCATTATGCCACTTTGGCCTCGAATGCGAGCGGGCTAATGCCGCCCAGATATGAATGGCGCCTGCGCGGATTGTAGAAGCCATTGATGTATTGAAAAATAGCAGTTTCTGCTTGTCGCCTGGTTGGCCATGTCTGCCGCCAGAGTAATTCTGCTTTCAGGCTTTTGAAGAATGTCTCGACGGCTGCGTTGTCATAACAATTACCCTTGCCCGACATAGACGGAACCAGACCGTTGGCTTGAAGCTTTTTTTGGAAGTCATAGGAACAGTATTGGCTGCCACGATCGGAATGAAAAATGCAGCCCTTTGGCGGACTGCGCAAACGTATCGCCATCTCAAGTGCCCTGATCGCCAGATCCTTTTTCATCCGGTCACTCACTGCCCAACCGACTACTCGTCGACTGAAAAGGTCGATGACGACAGCCAGATAAAGCCAGCCTTCGGTGGTCCAGATATAGCTGATATCGCCCGCCCATTTCTGGTTCGGCACAGATGCCAGAAAATCGCCATCCAGCAGGTTCGCAGCTACTCCAAGGCGATGCTGGCTATCAGTGGTAACCTTGTGCCTACGAGTCCGAACAGGCCGTATCCCATTGATCTTCATCAGCCGACCGATCCTGCGCTCGCCAACATCGAGCCCAACCTCTTTGATCTCCATAGTCATGCGAGGCCGGCCATAGGTGCCCTTACTTAAGGCATACTGTTCACGAATGTGGGCCAGCACTTTAAGGTCTGTGCGATCCCGCTGACAGGCTGGCCGTGACACCCAGGCGCGATAGCCCCGCGTAGACAATTGCATGACCCTGCAGAGCCGTTCCACCGACCAGTGATCACGATGCTCTTGTACGAAAGCAAACCTCACGGCTTTTGGCTCGCGAAGAACTGTGTTGCTTCCTAAGAAACAGCCATTTTGGGCTCCGCAGGCATTTCGACCAAGGTGAAGCCGAAGGCCTTTGCGCGGCGTTGGAGATTGCCGATAACGCGGCTGCGATAGCGCTCTTCATATTGGGTGGCACCCGGATCTTGATATGCCATGCCGTTTCGCAAGCTGTTATAGAACAGCACGGCGATCTTACGTGCGGTAGCGGTCACTGCCTTTGCCTTTCCCGCACGCGCAGACAGTCTGCGATAAAAGGCACCAAGTGCAGTGTCACTTCTGCCAATGGTCGTTGCCGCCAGACGCAGAAGTGCCGCTGCTCGGCTCGATGATCGCCGGGTTTTTGAAGAGAGCACCTTGCCACCTGATATCTTGTTACCCGGGGCCAAGCACAGCCAAGACGTAAAATGCTTTGAGCTGGGCCATGCCGCCAGATCGGTGCCGCACTCGCCGACAAGCTTGAGCGCAAGTGATGGACCGATCCCATGGATCTGTGTCAGGTCAACGCCTAGCACGCGATAAAGTGCGGAACGAACCTCGAAGTCAGGCGTGTTCACCTGCTTGGTTTTGGTCCGGACCTTGGGAAGCCCCGCGGTGTCATGGCCATTGTCGATTTCCAGCGCTTTGAGCGCGACCTCGAGCTTCCTATCACATTCAAGGATTTTGGTCTGATAGAAGTCATACAGCGACAGAGACTGGCAAAGCGCGAAGATGTGCTCGTCGCGCCAGTTCCCCGATAAAGCGGCACAGATTGTCTCAACGGTTGCATGGCACCGGATGTCGCGCATCTCTGCAAGCCTGCCGGGATCCCTTTCGCCCGCCACAATGGCCCTGATGATCCGCATC
>CAZBIN010000414.1:0-1809 GCA_964491995.1 uncultured Orrella sp. | reverse complement strand
GCGACAGGCAATGGATTAAATCGCGTGGTTTGGGCGTCAAGAAGTACCCGATGTGTTTCGCGACCCATCGTGTCATCGATGGGGTCATTGATCTGGCTGAGAAACACAACCTCAAATCCTCTCAGATCAAGCGGGTTAAGGCGACCATCGGCAAGACTCAAGCCTCGATGCTGCGAAATCGACGGCCCGTTTCAGTGCTGGAGGCCAAGTTCAGTCTTGAGTTTGCTATCGCAGCCGCTCTGGTTGCGCGCCGCGTCGGTCTGACCGAGCTGTCGGAGGAGTTTGTGCAGCGAGAGGACGTGCGGCACCTGTTTGAGCTTGTCGATATCGAAATCACGGACACCGTGTGTCCGCAGGAGCCAACTTTGGCTCTTTCTGATCGCCTGGTGATCGAGACGCTGGACGGTGGACGGTACGACACCGGTGAGATCTATCACGCAAGAGGTAGCTTTGAGGTTCCGTTGTCGCAGCGAGACCTTGAGCTGAAGTTTATGGACTGCGGTAGCGGTTGCCAGTTCGTAGACGGCGCTGCTCTGTATCGCCGATTGTCAGCCCTCGAGTCGTGCGAAGACGTGAATCAACTGCTCAATGATGTCGCTCAGTCCTGATGCCCTGAGTTTATTTTGCATGGACGACTAGAACATCAGCCGTGCTCTCAACGTATCTGAGGTCAGGAGTAAACTTGTTCAGGCCCATATTCAGGTCGTTGCTGAAGGGGCCTAGCAAATGCTTCGTCAGATCAAAGCTGATCAGTCTACCTACAGCCGCATCATTCAGGAGGAAAAAATCAACCTGCAGTGAGCGCTACGCACATCTGCCGTCAACTTGCGTGGGCAGAAAGACTAATTCTGGTGCAGCGCGCATCGGGCGTAACATCGGGCCATGCACACCAGCGCCTTAGTATTATTTTCTGGTGGTCAAGACTCGACCACGTGTCTGGCCCACGCTCTTTCGCGCTATTCGCGCGTGGAGACCATCGGGTTTGACTATGGGCAGCGCCACCACGTAGAGCTTGAGGCACGTCTGGTGGTCTTGCGCGAACTGCGCGATCGCTTTCCGGCCTGGGGTGAGCGGCTGGGGGCGGATCATGTCATCGACGTGGGCGTGCTGGGTCAGATCAGCGAAACTTCTCTCACGCGCGACATGGCGTTTCAGATCGAATCATCCGGGCTGCCTAATACGTTCGTGCCCGGGCGCAACTTGTTGTTCCTCACGCTGGCTGCCGCACTAGCCTACCGGCGTGATCTGCAAGTGATGGTGACCGGTGTTTGCGAAACTGATTTTTCAGGCTACCCTGACTGCCGGGACGACACCATGAAAGCCATGCAACTGGCACTCTCGTTGGGCATGGATAAGCGGTTCCTGATCGAAACGCCCCTGATGTGGATCGACAAGGCGGCCACGTGGCAACTTGCGCATGATCTGGGTCGACAAGCCGATTCCACGGGCGGCGGCCAGGCGCTCGTCGATCTAATCGTTGAGCATACCCACACCTGCTACCTGGGCGACCGGCAGCATCGGTATGTGTGGGGCTACGGATGCGGGCAGTGCCCCGCGTGCGAACTACGATCTGCCGGGTGGAACCGATGGCACAATCGTGAAGCTAGGTTGAACGCAGTTTGAACTTGGATCGAACCCATTGCTGAAAGCACACTTCATGACGCAGGCCAGTCCCTTCATCGGAAACCAGAAAAGACTCTCTTCAACTCCTCGTGCATGGACACGTGCCGCTATGCTTGCTGGAGCCTTGTTGGCTGCACAGGCGAGTGTGCAAGCTCAGGCAGTCCCGCAAGGGCTGGATTGGCAACT
>CAZBIN010000413.1:0-1813 GCA_964491995.1 uncultured Orrella sp. | reverse complement strand
GCCCGATTGATCCCCAAGCCCAGCGTGCGGCATTGGTCTCGAACCCGCTTGCTGGTGTCAGACAGTGCAAACGGGGTCATTTCAACATCCTTAGCCACGACATCCAGAAGCCCTCTGATCTCTGCTGGCGAAAGCAAAGGCATCCCTGTCGCCTGATTCACTTGGTAGACAACAGGGTACAGATGCTTATCTCGTCCCCAGTCATTGGTCTTTGAAGGTGTCGGCGTAGCTTTTACCCGAGGATCGATAACCGTTCCGCCACCGTTCTCCCAGTTCACCTTGAGTGGCTCCAGGTCAAGTGAGTCCATGAATTTGCGAAACGAACCCTTGCCTCCCCAGTCAGCCGCCATCCCGCCATGCTTGGCCACGATGAGCTGAGCCAGGCGGGCACACGGCACAGGGCGTCCAGCTTTCTCCAACTCGTCGAGAATGAGGCGGTGGATACTGCGGATGACATCATCTAGCTTCTCTCCATTGCCTTCGTGGGTTGACTTGGCTCGTTGGGGAAGCTCATGTCTGGCCGGGTCACTGATGGTGCCGCTGTCCCAATCCACCACCAAGGGCGTCAGTCTTTGCGACCAGTGGTCCATCAGCTTTCGGAAACTGCCAAATCCTGCCCATGTGGCGGCGTCCATACCGTCAACTTCCTGGGCAAGCTTGCTGGCGAGGTATGGAAGTGCCACTGCTTTCGGCGACTCTTGTAGCAAGCGCCTTGTGTACGCCGTGGCGTCTTTGAGGACATCTGCTTGAGATCTGCTCTTCGTCACAGTTGTGGACTCTGGGATTGCGTCTTCTTCAGCAAAACCCAACCCGGTCCGAATGAAGTCGTCCTGGTCAATCAGCAGATCAGCAGATGCCTTGTAGGCTGCTGATGGGAATCCGACCGCCAGGACCGTGGTACGCCTGTCCCAGCGTCTGAGCTTGCGCAATACCGGGGTGAAGTCTGCATCGGCAGAGAAGACGATGAACTCGTCATAGTGCACCTGGTGCTGCAGCAGGTCGACGATGTCCAGCACCATGTGAATGTCGGTGCTCGTCTTGCCCTCGCTCGTCATGGGCGGGCAATCGATGATCTCGAAGCCGGCCCGGTTGAATGCTGGCCGGAAGCGCTGGAAGGCCTGCGGGTTCAGATAACAGCGGCGCACCAGAAGTCTTCTTCCTTCGGTGTCAGGGGCATGCAGCGGTGGTTGTAGTGTTTCCGTCAGCCAGTCGATCCAGATGCCCGGCTGACTAGCAAACCGGTCAGCCGCTTCCTGGTCGAGCTTGCGAAGGCTGGAGTAGACGTTGTCGAAATCGACGAACAGCGCGCTCTTCATCTCTAAACCCTCGGGAAGTCCGCGTAGGTCGCCGCGTAGGCATCGTTGGGACCTTCGCCCTTCAGCAGAAGGCCTTTCGGCTCGATGTAGCTGTAGATTGAACGGGCGGGCTGCTCATGCCAGCCGATGTTGAAGGCGCACAGGTTCGGAAAGAACTGCAGTTGGCTGTATGGGAGATGGTTGTGAATCCAATACGCCATGGCCCGCCAGTCCGTACCCTTTTCATAGCGATCCGTGAACCACGGCACCACCACACAGGCCATTGCGCCTCGGTGGCCATTTTCATCCAGGTGATCCCAGATGTGGGCCGCATGGTTGCTCTTGTTCGATCCGCAGTTGTAGCCCCTCTCGTTGCCGAGCGCGTTGACCGTGGGAGAACGGTACGCTGAGCGGATTGCAATGCGACCAAAAGTCTGCTGCAGCGGTTCCAGCAGGTCTTCGCACAGACGAGTTCCCGTCTCAATGGCAAGGTCAGGGTTCTCAGGGACGTTGGGCAC
>CAZBIN010000412.1:0-1832 GCA_964491995.1 uncultured Orrella sp. | reverse complement strand
TGCGGATTCAACCGGTGGATGCAACGACTTGGTTAAATCGTTGTGCAGGTGTTTCGTAGTTTAAGGTTTTTCTCGGACGCTCATTCAATTGCCTCGCGATAGCGTTGAGCTTAGCTTGCGAGTAATCAGACAGGTCAATTCCCTTTGGTAAGTACTGCCGAACTAGGCCGTTGGTGTTCTCATTCGTTCCACGCTGCCAGGGATTCTGAGGGTCGCAGAAAAACACCTTGATATTGGTAGCCAGGGTGAATCGTTTGTGATCGGCCATCTCCTTGCCCCGATCCCACGTAAGCGACTTATAGAGTTCCCGCGGCAGTTGTCGAGCGTGCTTGATCAATCCACTGACCACCGTCCGGGTATCCTTGCCGGCCACCTTCACCAGCATGACATAGCGTGTCTGACGCTCCACTAAGGTCGCAATCTGGCTGTTGCTGCTGCCAAATAACAAGTCGCCTTCCCAATGCCCAGGAACAGCACGGTCTTGCGCTGAAGCGGGCCGTTCGCTGATCGAGACCGCATCGACGATCCGACCATGGTTATCTGTCTTCTGCGTATGGTGACGGGAGCGACGCATAACTCGTGTACGTCGCAAGTGCGCCAGCAGCTCCTTCTTCAGTGCGCCCCGCGCCTGAATATAGAGCGTGCGATAGATGGTTTCGTGCGACACCTGATGTTCCTCGTTTTCGGGATAGGCGCACTTCAACCATCCAGCGATTTGCTCGGGTGACCACTGCTTTTGGAGCTTCTCAGCGACCAAGTGCGCTAGACTTCGATTGTGGGCCAATTTACAAGTTTTAGGACGAAGTGCTCGGTCCCAGGCGGCTTGATCGGCCAAGCTGGCACGATAATCCGACGGACCGCCGTTACGGTTGACTTCCCTGCTGATGGTGGAGGGCGCCCGTCTGAGTCTCATGGCAATCGAGCGGATCGAGTGACCTGCAATCAGACCACGCGAGATCTCTTCGCGCTCCACTAAAGTCAGCACTCGATAGGATCGACACCTTGGTACAGGTTGTATCCCGCCAGTCTCCGCAAGAATTCGCTGGATCGACGAATGGTTTCGATCGAACAATTGGGCTATCTGCTGAAGTGATTCGCCCTTGCGCCAGCGCTCCCACATCAGAGCTTTCTGACTTTCCGTATAGTAGATTCGAGGCCGTTGTTTCATCGACAACACTCCTTCTGCTTATATCGCGTCTAGTATGTTGCATCCACCGGTTGAATCCGCAGTCGACAGCAGACATTGTTGCCCCAGCCATCTGGGCATTTGGTTAGGGGATGCTTGCAAGTGATGTCCATCCTGAAAGGAAAAGACCAATGACTAAAGATACCAGTGCAGCCTGTGATGCTCGGAGCCATTTCCTGCTGATTTCTACCTTTTGGATGCCTTCGAGATAGGCATCTTTATTGTCGGAAATCTTAATGCCATAAAACGAAAACAAGGCGAGCACGATTGTTCCGGATACCTGAAGCAGTGTTGCTAGTAAAGTGACTGCGAACATGTTTTCCTTGTGTTCTCAATTAATTGAGCTGTTGCCTTCCAGACTCCTTTGGGTGGAGCGGAGCCACGGTCATGGTTGTCCGGTTCCGACCTATTGTGTTGAAAAACTCCAAACTAATAGTTTCTGGACCATACGGAGGGGTACTCGACCCCTTGCCTGATCTCCGATCGTGGCATATGCGCGATTCTGGTAGGTCGATTTTTTCTCGCGCCGAACTCGAGCGTCAAGAATCGAGTTTTTCAACACAATAGACCCAAAGCGGAAGTTCGGATGGAAGGTAAGCAGTCCATTGTCCGCATAATTGTTTCGTGACCGTGCTTGACCGATCAT
>CAZBIN010000411.1:1529-1878 GCA_964491995.1 uncultured Orrella sp. | reverse complement strand
CTGATCTGCTTTACAGCGGCGTCATGGCACTGCCCGAGGATTTCTGGAACAAGCATGGTAAGGACGTAGAGTCCTGGCAACAGGGCGGCATCACCTTTTACCGCATTCAGGGACCGATGTGCAGTCAGTTTCTGGTGAATCAGTTCGTGCATGTGGATGGTTCCATGCCACTGTTCGCACAGGTCAGAGAGGTTAGCGGCGCAACGGCGGTGCTTGCCACACTGCGCGACTATAGTCATGCAAAAAACAATGTCTGGGGCATCACCGCGAGGAATCTCGAACAGAATTTTGCGCTCAACCTGCTTATGGATCCGGACTGCGATTTTGTCTCTCTGCTTGGACAGGCGGG
>CAZBIN010000411.1:790-1519 GCA_964491995.1 uncultured Orrella sp. | reverse complement strand
CGCCGGACTGACTCAGGTCCTTGAGACCAAACGCTACACCGAGATCATCATGACACGCGTGACGGTGCCCGTCGGTGAGGATATCGGATTTCTGCCAGGCACCGAGGAAGAAAAAATGCTGCCCTGGATGGGCGCACTCGAGGACAACCTTGACGTACTGAACATGGGCGATGGTGAGGGCACCAACGAATGGGGTCGTGCTGCCACCATGGACTTGATCCGCTCCCGAATCAAAGTCAAGTCCCTGAACTTCATGAGAGGCCGTACATTCCTCAGTAAGTTCCTGATTATTGATGAGGCGCAGAACCTGACTCCCAAGCAGATGAAAACCCTGATTACCCGGGCTGGTCCAGGCACCAAGGTCATCTGCCTCGGCAACATCGCCCAGATAGACACACCCTATCTTACGGAGGGCAGCTCAGGGCTGACCTATGTTGTCGACCGGTTCAAAGGATGGCCACATGCGGGCCACGTCACGCTGCAGCGAGGCGAGCGCTCCCGACTGGCAGATTATGCGGCCGATGTCCTTTAATCGCTCCAAGGTTTGATTGCATGCACACGTTGGCTCCGATTGGCATCACCATGGGCGACCCGGCAGGTATTGGTCCGGAGATCGTGATCAAACTGCTGGCGGCACGTCAGCCCTCCTGGCCCTGTGTCGTCTATGGCGATGCGCAATGGCTCGAACATACGGCGCGTCGGTTAAGCATCAAGTGTCAAGTCAGGTCA
>CAZBIN010000411.1:0-780 GCA_964491995.1 uncultured Orrella sp. | reverse complement strand
GTCGGTGACCGACGCCAGCCTGATGTCTGTCGAGCATTCAGACTCTGTTGCATCGGACACCCACTGCAGTTCACCCACGCTATGGGTCATTGATACCTTCCGTGTCCCTGAAGCCCTTGCGCTTGGCCATGTTAGCGCCCAGGCCGGACAAAGTGCATATGCGTCAGTCAGTCGGGCTATCGATGACGCCCTTGCTGGTAAAATTCGCGCCATCGTCACCGCGCCGCTTAACAAGCAAGCCATTGGCATGGCTGGCATCGAATTCCCGGGTCACACAGAGATTCTGGCGGCACGCAGTGGTGATGTTCCCGTCGCCATGATGCTCGCAAATCAGGTCTTGCGGGTCATTCTCGTCACGATTCATGAACCCTTGCGCCGAGTTCCTGATCTGCTCAGTATCGACGCAGAGCTGCAGACCATCGTCCTGGCACACCAGGCCTGTTGTCAGCTTGGGATCGCTCAACCCCGAATTGCCGTTGCCGGACTGAACCCCCATGCGGGCGAAGCCGGCAAGTTCGGTCGCGAAGAAATTGACATCATCACACCGGCCATCGAGAAAGCCTGGCAGATGGGCATGAACGTCAGTGGTCCGTGGCCAGGCGATACCATTTTTGCCCGAGCCCGACAAGGTGAGTTTGACATTGTTGTCGCCCAGTACCACGACCAGGGTTTGATCCCAGTCAAGTATATGGGGCTTGATGAAGGGGTGAATGTTACCGTCGGACTGCCCTTTGTCAGAACCAGTGTGGATCATGGTACAGCGTTCGACATTGCCGATCA
>CAZBIN010000410.1:0-1887 GCA_964491995.1 uncultured Orrella sp. | reverse complement strand
CATGATTCACTAAACGCGGTGACGAAACAATCCTGCGGTAAATGGCGTGCTTACGTTCCGTCAGAAAGGACACAGGTGCTCACATTACCCTGCGCGCTCTCCTGGATATCGATGCTGCCGCCACGCTCGATACAATAGACAGAGGCCGGATTCGGCATCTGAATAGCCAACAGCGGGTCCGGTCCGGAAATCGTGCATCCCGCCAATCCGGTCGCCAAGACAGCAATTAACAGCTTATCCACATCGACTCCTCGTTCTGCCAGATAGGCTGGGTCAGCCTTCAAAAATCCGATTATCGCTCACCAACGTGCGGCGCATGCGCCGGTGTTGACGACATCAGCTACCAGGGTGGTTTGGCATGATGGCCGCAAAGTGTTGCATGAAGCGTCGCAGGACCAGGTGGAACGCTTCGAGACAGCCGCTTTCGACCGTTGATCCGCACTGAACTGCCAGCTCGGCATCCCTGCGCAGACGCAGGAGCGTCTAAAGCCGCCGGACTGCATGAAACTAGAGACGTTGATCCGCCGCACAGGTCACTCATGTGCCACTAACCGGCTACGTCACACACCCATCAGCGACAGATTCCACCGTCAATTTCCTAGTTGCTGGCAAGGCAGATAGCCAGATGTACCTGCTAGGTGTTTTCTCTAATGTTGACATCCTCGCCGGCGACTAATGTTGAAAACCTCGGTTTGCCACTGGCATATATCCCCCGGGCAAAAACAAAAAGTGGAGACTACGATCATGAAGCGATTGCAATTCGCGGTGACTTTCCTGCTAGCGTCACTTGCACTTGGCGCATCCCCTGCACATGCAGAAGCATTTCCGACCCGACCCGTGACAATAGTCGTGCCCTTTGCAACAGGTGGGTCGAACGACATTGTTGCCCGCTTATTGGCCAAACAGCTCAGTGATATCTGGAAACAGCCCGTCATTGTTGATAACCGGCCTGGCGCTGGTGCGACGATCGGATCAGCCTATGCGGCCAAGCAAGAGCCTGATGGCTACACCCTTCTGATCGCCTCGGTCACCTTCACCATGTCGCCTGCTGTCAGAAAACCACCATTTGACCCTGTCAACGATTTTTCCAGAATCGGCCTGATCGGGGAGGTGCCGCTTGCACTGGGTGCCAAGCCAACCGTCACTGCCAAAACCCCACAGGAATACTTCGAGTATCTCAAAGCGCTACCCAATGGCACCTATGGCGCCACGGGTGTGGGCAGCATCCAGCACTTTGCTGGTGAGCTTCTCAATATGAAAATCGGTTCAAAAATACTGGCGGCTCAGTACAAAGGCGGCGGTCCCGCCATGAATGACGTGATGGGCGGACACATCGAGTTCTCGATCGGCAGTCTTACGCAAATGTTGCCACAGTTCAAAGCCGGCAATATCAAAGGAATTGCCGTGACCAGTGCCGTGCGATCCCCTGCTGCTCCTGATCTGCCGACGCTGATGGAGTCGGGGCTGACGGACTATGACCTCACCCAGTGGTGGGGCGTGCTCGGCCCCAAAGGCATGAGCAAAGAGCGAATTGCCCAGATCAACAATGCGATTCGCACTGCGGTGACATCGATCGATATGTCCGAGGCACTCGCCCGTGATGGCGGCAGACCCCGCCCCATGACACCAGAGGAGTTTTCCAAATTCATGGACGTGAATTTTGAGAAGTGGAAAGCACTGGCAGAACAGACAGGCATGAACGCACAATGAAACACTTACCGCAAAAATCCGACTGGCATACGTTCGGGAGCGCCAAATGACCGTGCACCATGTCGCGGTGATCGACGACTTCAAAGAAAGATCCATACAGACGATTGCCGACTGCATTCCCCGAGACTGGCAACTGCACGTCTCACCCTCTGGGTCGGTCGAGGACGTGGGGGCGAC
>CAZBIN010000409.1:0-1899 GCA_964491995.1 uncultured Orrella sp. | reverse complement strand
CCACGATGCTGCACGTCCGGGTGGACGACGAAATCAAGACGCAAGCCAGCGAGGCTCTGGCAGCCATGGGGCTGTCGGTGTCTGATGCTGTACGCATCCTGCTCAAGCGCGTGGTCAACGACCAGGCCTTCCCGCTGGAATTGAAGGTCCCCAACGCACAGACCCGCGCGGCGATGGAAGAAGCTCGCAAGATGGCCAAGGCACGCACCGCCCGTTTTGACTCTGCAGACGCCCTGATCGATGACCTCGAAAACGCAAGTTTCGGCGCAAGCCAAAAAGCCCGCCAGCAGTAAGCGGGCGCCGTTGCCCAGGGCGAGCGATTGCACCAAGACTTTCCTCAAAGACTGGGAACGCCTCTCGCGTTCGCTCCGCCACGACCTGAAACGGCTGAAGGAGGCGATGTTGCTGCTCATCGGCAACGATGCGCCGCTGGGGCCTGAATGGCTGGATCACCCGCTCAGGGGTGATTGGGCCGATCACCGCGAATGTCACATCGGCGGCGACTGCCTGCTCATTTACCGCCTGGATGGCAACGCCATCATCTTTGTGCGGGCGGGCACGCACTTTGAATTGTTTGAGGAGTGATCCGTGGCGATTGAGTCACTGACTACATTCACCAAGCCAGCCCGCCAGAGCTGGGAATCTATCCCTGCCGATATCCGTAAGCGACTGCTGTCCAACGTCTGATGCGGCCAGTGCCGTCACGAAACAACGATCATACCTCTCTCATGGTACAGCCGATGTCCAGCTTTCAGAAAAAAACCGCACAAAGAATCGCGCTTGTCAGCATTACCTTGGCTTGTATCGTCAGTCCTTTGGCATGGTACATCGAACGAGAGAATGCAGAAGAGTCAACTGTAGCTTTGGCCATGGAAGAGTCACAGCGGTTGTTGGAGCAGCACGCAGGCGTCTTCAGTGCCGAGGACCCCGGCACACCAGAGAAAGCAGTGGTCGCCGCTCGCGCGATCACGGGCGGATTGTTCGACATCGCCGAGATTTACAAAGGTGATGGGCAGAAGCTGGCCGAGGCCCTGACTCCCCGAGGGGAGTTGATCGAAAGCCAGGTGCCATCACACGGCCGACCGACCTACAAGACTTCCTATTACGAGAGTATGCGCCTACCGGATGATAAGTGGGTTTTGCGCATATTCATACCGGTTCGGCTGCCATTGAACGACACGAATGCGCCAGTCACGGGCTACTTCGAAGGTGTGCGCCTAGTGCCAAAGTGGCAACAAGACCAAATCCGCACAGGCGCACTGACTGTCGCTGCTTTGGTCGCCTTGGCGGCACTTTTGTGTGGTGTTGTTATTTATCCTGTGGTCGTGTATTTGTCTCGTCAAAACGAACAAAAGGCCAGAATGTTGCTGAGAGCCAACATTTCAATGATGGAGGCTTTGGGGAGGGCAATAGCCAAGCGGGACTCAGATACGGGTGCGCACAATTACCGCGTGGCTTGGATTGCTTCTTGCATTGCAGAAAAATTGAGGTTATCCAGCCAACAGATGCAGGCCCTGATAATCGGCAGTTTTCTGCATGATGTTGGGAAAATCGGCATTCCAGATGCGATTTTGCTAAAGCCTGGGAAAATCACTGACGATGAGTTTGATACCATGCGCACACACGTTTCTCAAGGCGAAGAGATCGTTGATGGTATTGAGGCCTTGGAACAAGCGAAAGCTGTGGTGTCTGGTCATCATGAAAAATGGAATGGATCAGGGTATCCCAGACGATTGCAAGGGGCGCAGATCCCTATCGCGGCTCGTATTTTTGCTGTGGCTGATGTCTTCGATGCCTTGTGCTCCAAGCGGCCTTACAAAGAGCCTATGTCGTTTGATCAAGTGCTAGGAGTTTTAGAAAAAGACACGGGTGCTCATTTCGATCCCGGTATCATGGATG
>CAZBIN010000408.1:1184-1900 GCA_964491995.1 uncultured Orrella sp. | reverse complement strand
TTTGTTGTATTTAAATACTAAGTTATACTTTCTTTTTTAACAACAATGCTTCTCATTTGCAATTTATTATGAACCTGAATACCAGTCCTGTTGGAAAGCTTTTACGTATCGATCGTGTGAACGGACCCACCGAGTACAACCACAACCCCGAGATCAGCGAGATAGCCGTGCATCTGCAGCAACTTGGATTTCTACCGGGCGAACAGATTGTTGTGCAGCGACGCGCCAGGCCTGGCAACGACCCGATTGTCGTCAGAGTGGGAACGAGCACATTTGCTCTGCGCAAACTTGAAGCCTCGTGCATCGTGGTGGAGTAAGAAAATGGTAGAAACCCCCGTTCAGATGTTTCCACCCGGCATGCTGTTTGCCCTGGTCGGCAACCCCAATTGTGGCAAAACTGCCCTTTTTAATCGGCTGACCGGCAGCCGCCAGAAAGTCGCGAACTACGCAGGAGTCACCGTCGAGCGAAAGGAGGGACGCTTCGCTGCACCCAACGGACGTGTGGCCCGGGTTCTCGATCTTCCTGGCACCTACAGTCTGTATCCCCGCTCTCAGGACGAACGTATTACCTGCGAGGTCTTGTCCGGCTCTGCAAAAGGAGAGCGCAGACCAGATGCGGTCATCTGCGTGGTCGATGCGACAAATCTGCGGCGCAGCCTTCGACTGGTTTTTGCGGTACAGCGGCGTGGCCTGCCCTGCATCATTGCACTCAATAT
>CAZBIN010000408.1:0-1174 GCA_964491995.1 uncultured Orrella sp. | reverse complement strand
ATGATGGACCAGGCCAGATCCCGCGGCATCCAGATTGATGCAGACCGACTGTCTGAGTTGATGGGGGTGCCTGTGGTCTCAACCATTGCCGTTCAGTCTGGTGGGGATCAGGAACTCAGAGCCTTGATTGAACGTATGCTGCAGGATCGAAGCACGCTCACTGCAGGCCAGGAGCGGTCTGAACAGTCCGTCAGTGTCGAGCAGGATCACCAGCGTGTTCAAAGAATCCTATCTCAACTTGGTATCGATCACCTGGTCCCAGACCTGCGTAGCGAACGCATTGACGCGGTCGCTTTGCATCCCGTTATCGGTCCGCTGCTACTGATGACGCTTCTGTTTCTGATATTTCAGGCAATGTTCGATTGGGCGTCAGTCCCCATGGACATGATTGAAGATGCCAGTGGATGGGTTGGCGAGATTGTCGAAGGATGGCTAGCTGATGGCTGGATCAAAAGCCTGATCATCGACGGTATCATCGCTGGCGCAGGTGGTGTGCTCGTCTTTTTGCCTCAGATTCTGATCTTGTTCTTCTTCATTTTGATCCTGGAGGAGTCAGGCTATCTGCCGCGCGCAGCCTTTCTGCTAGACCGGATAATGGGTGGTGTGGGCCTTTCGGGTCGCTCTTTCATTCCACTTCTGTCAAGCTTTGCCTGCGCAATCCCGGGCATCACTGCGGCTCGGACCATCAGCAATCCGCGCGACCGGGTGGTCACGATTCTACTGGCACCTTTGATGACATGCTCAGCCCGGTTGCCCGTTTACACACTGCTGGTCAGTGCATTCATTCCACAAAAAACACTGGACTACGGGCTATCGCTGCAAGGACTGGTCATGTTTGGGCTCTATCTGGCTGCGATTATCTCTGCCATGATGGTCGCATGGATTTTAAAGGTCACGACCCGTTCTGGACGCCAGATCCGCCCATTGCTCATGGAATTGCCAACCTACCGCATCCCGAGCCCATTAAGCGTGAGCATCGGACTCTGGCAACGTGCGAGGATTTTCCTGAGGCGTGTCGGCGGTGTGATTATGACCATGACCATCGGGCTTTGGGCATTGCTAAGCTTTCCATCGGCACCGGAAGGTGCAACCGGTGCCGATATCGAGTACAGCATTGCCGGGATTCTGGGTCGGTGGCTATCCGTGCTGCTCGAACCAATCGGATTCAACTGGC
>CAZBIN010000407.1:1308-1915 GCA_964491995.1 uncultured Orrella sp. | reverse complement strand
TTGGGGTCGTCACTCAGCGTTTCAACCTGTGCAAGCGCATCACGAAACGCCGACGCCAGCAGGACGTCAAGGGGATCGAGCTCGCTCCCGGCTGCGTTGATCTCGCCAGGCTTGTCTGGGTCTCCCAAGATCTGGGTTTTGGTCGTTGTTGCCAGCGCGCGTGAGACCTCGGCCATGCTGTATGAAGCGTACGCGCAGTTACCTGGTAGTCCTGAGCGCGGGTGACTGGCCAATAGTTGTGCAAGGGTCGCGTCGGTTGAATGTTCAAAAATCTGCTGGGCAAGGTGTTGACGAAGCATCCCGCTGAGAAGGCGCTCTAGGCCAGATGTTTGACTGCAAATCTCATTGAAGCGGGCTTCGATTTCACGGGAGCGGGGGAGCATATCTTCCAGGACACCATTCTGGAAACCTTTTTCAAGCGCCAATTGCTCAAGCAGATCTCTTGCCGGCTCAGGAAGGCAGATCTGGATTCCGTTCGCTCGTGGCCTGAGCCACTGCTGTTTCTTGCCGGTTGCAGCCCATCCGTTGTAGCGTTTGGGGGGGCGGCGCACAAGCGACCAGTTTTTAGGGTTCAGGCACCAGTCATCTGTGATCTCCTCAGATATCT
>CAZBIN010000407.1:740-1298 GCA_964491995.1 uncultured Orrella sp. | reverse complement strand
CGTGACAGTCCGGATCGAGTGTGCGGTTTTCAATGCCAACCAGCATGCGAGTGCAATAGAGCTGTCTGGATGATCCGGTGTTGTCCAGACAGATTCGATCCATTGATCCAGGACGGCGGCCTCTTTTGCATTGGGTCGGTTCCAGGAGTACCTGAGAAATTGCTGATCCTCCACCGTTGATAGAAGGACACCCTGGGATTTCCTGGCTTGGACCGGGGGTGTATCGATCTCATCAAAGTCAACAACTGAAACGACTGACTCTTCACCCGCCTCATCGAAGTTCATGTCGCCGAGCAAATGCCCCTCGGTGCCTTCTTCCGGGTCAATTTCTGGAGCATGTTGCGGGATCAGCCGGTGGATGCCACTTTGTTGGTGTGTCGTGTTGATGTGCCGCCAGAACAAGCCGGTCTGGCTTTGTGACTCATCCGCAGTACTCAGCGATTCTTTGCCGGAACAGTGGGCCCGAAGTTCAGTCAAGAACTGACGATGCGCCGGTCGCATGCTGGATTTCCCTGTGCGATCTTCCAGTAGGCTGGTGGCGTTGGACTTCAGAACCTG
>CAZBIN010000407.1:0-730 GCA_964491995.1 uncultured Orrella sp. | reverse complement strand
GGTCCGCGCAATCTGAGTACCAGCTCCAGCCAGCCCGCGTCACGATCGATTGCAATCCGCAGCTTGTCCGTGACTGTCGACAAATATTTGCCAGCTACACGCCCGTTGTAAACCGACTCGAGGTGTTGGACGAAGCACCAAGCCCGTGCGGATTCCAACCAAGAGGATTCCTCCTCTGATGCTTCAGCGGGTGGGCGGGCGAGCAGTGCGATCACTGGGAGCCGAGCCAGCAACCCGTCGAGCTGGCGATCCGCTGCCTGCTGTTTTGGCATGGGGGGGTGCTGTAGGAAGACCTCTGGCGAGACAGCACACGCGTCCAGCAGCGTTTTGATGTCGTTTAGGTAGGGGCGCTCTGCCGTCCAAGCAGTCAGACAATGAATGACGGTCGGCTGTCGTAGGTAGGCCAGTACTGTGCCGATGTACATCGGATGCTGATCGCAGTGAGCCGCCTCGATGATTTGTATCAGGGGTTGGACAACTCTGTGGCGGTGTGCCCAGGCGATCAATGTGTGCAGCCGAGACGGTAGCCCAACGGTCACACTTTCCGGAGCTGCCAGTTCTGCATCAGGTGGATTTTGGTCCTGGTGGTCGATTTCGTATGTGGACATCTGGGGCCGATCGGGCTCATGTTGGTGCCCAGTCTATCCCCAAATAGTGTTAAATTTCAACGATTACTCTATGTTCACGCCGTTTAGCAACGTTAGATACGTTCATAAAATGCGTAGCCTCA
>CAZBIN010000406.1:0-1927 GCA_964491995.1 uncultured Orrella sp. | reverse complement strand
GCAACTGGCGCTGGCCCCCCGAAAGCCCGCCGCCCGACTCTGTCAGGGGCATGTCAAGTCCTCTGGGATGCGTTTCAATCACATGATGCAGCCCAAGTCGCCTGAGCACGTCCATGATCCTCTGGTCGCTGATCCATGTGTCAGAAAGAACCAGATTGTCCCGTACAGTTCCCATGAAAAGTTGTGGCTCCTGGCCAACGTATCCGATGCGGGATCGAAGCGCGGCAGGTTCAATCTGCAGCGCATCCAGGTCGTCGATTCTGAGACTGCCAGCAGTCGGTCTGTACAGGCCGCACAACAGTCTTAACAGCGTGCTTTTGCCGCACCCGATATGACCTAGCAGGCCTAGATGGTCCCCCGAGTGGAGTTTGACAGACACTTGATCGACCGCAGACTTGCCGGTCGGGCCAGGGTAAGAAAAAGAAATGTTGTCGGCCTGCAGCTTGCCCTGTAATCGCTCGGGCACGATGTAGTGATGGCTTGCGTCGCGGTCTTTGGGGCGCTGCACCAGTCCATCTAAGGTTTCAAGTGCGGTTCTGGCCTGCTGGTAACGAGTTGCCAGTTGAACAATCTGTCCCAGTGGCGTCAAAGTCCGGTTGGCCAGTATGTTGCATGCAATCAGTGCGCCGAGCGTGAGGCTTTGATCGTGAATCATGTAGACACCCATCACGATGATGCCAACGGATGTGAACTGCTGAAGCGACGTGGTCAGACCGGTCACCCAGAGGTTGATTTTTCTGATTTCGATGTACGAGCGCACAGCAGCAGCGTTGGATGCCTCCCAGCGCCCTTGCAGGTAGCTCTCGGCGTTGTGTGCTTTGAGCATTTCCAGATTCATCATCGACTCCACCAGAACGCTTTGTTTTTCTCCTGCTTGTCGCATGTTCTCACGCATCGCGTGCATCAGCTTGCGCTGGACTGCCAGCGACAGGATGACAATCATGGGTATGACGGCGGCGGGAATGATGACCAGAGGCCCTCCGATGGTCCATATCAAGGCAAGAAACATGAGGATGAATGGCAGATCTGCAATCGTGACGAACAGCGTGGAGGAAATGAATTCCCGCAAGGCATCGAACTCGCGCATCGAACTGGCAAAGATTCCGACCGACTGAGGCTTTGAATCCAGCCGGACCGACATGACCTCTCGTAACAACGTGGCATTGACCGCCAGATCGGCTCGCTTGCCACCCTCATCGACAAGTCGGCCCTTCAGATGGCGCATCGCAAATTCCAGCAGCATCGCTACGATGACGCCGATCGTCAGCGTCCACAAGGAGACGTATGCCTGGGAGGGGATGACACGGTTAAAGACGTTCATCGTAAAAAAGACGGTGGCCAGGGTCAGAATGTTGGCCACAATGGTTGCGACCATGGCGTCGTAGTAGAAGCGGCGAAATCGCCACATCGTGTTCCAGAACCATCGAAACGCTTCTGTCTTTAAAGCGATGAGTTGCTGCTCCGAGACCTTGGTGGGGCGTTTGACGATCAGCGATTGACCTGTCAGCAGCGAATCCAGTTCCTGAGTATCGATCTGATGTGACGTCATGCCCGACTCGGCAAACAGCACCGATGCCTGGCTGTCTTTGATCGACTGGACAATGATCACCCGGCCATCCATGAGCGGTGCTATGACGGGTAACGCATAGTTTGGGAAGGAGGTGACCCTGCGATTGCTCCAGACTGCCTTGAAACCATGGCCCGCCATGACATCGGGTGCCGAGGCGGGCGGCAGCCTGCCCTGACTGTCAAGCGCGAATCCAGAGCGCAGAGCGGAGATGGCAACCGGGCTGTCCAGAAGCTGGGTCACCATGGTCAGACACACCAGCAGTGGGTCGCCTTGCACAGGCTCCTGGTCGACGCTAATCGCCGGGCTTTCTTTCATCATGTTCAAAATAAGAGTCCTGTTGCCCAGTCCCGCTGAGTC
>CAZBIN010000405.1:0-1940 GCA_964491995.1 uncultured Orrella sp. | reverse complement strand
ACTCCGACCGACATGCCGTCCATGATCGCAAGAGTCAATGGAAGGCGCACAGAGACTTTCATGCCAAAGCCTTCGGCGGATTCGATTTCAACCGAGCCATTGAGGTCTGTAATGTTGCGCTTAACCACGTCCATCCCCACGCCACGGCCAGACACATCGGTAACCTGATCGGCTGTAGAGAACCCAGGGGCAAAGATGAGCTGCCACACATCGGAATCACTCATCTGGTCCGAGACCTCGATGCCCCGCTCACGGGCTTTGCGCAAAATCTTCTCACGGGAGAGACCACGACCATCGTCACGCACATCAATGATGATCGAGCCACCCTGGTGGGAAGCCGCGAGGGTGATCGTGCCCTGCTCGGATTTGCCATTGGCCAGACGCTCCTCTGGCATTTCGATGCCATGGTCACAACTGTTTCGCACCAGATGGGTCAGAGGATCGGTGATCTTTTCTACGAGGCCTTTGTCCAGCTCAGTGGCCTCTCCCAGGGTGACCATTTCAACCTTCTTGCCCAGTCGGTTCGCAAGGTCGCGCAACATGCGTGGAAACCGGTTGAAAACAATCGACATCGGGATCATACGAATCGACATCACCGATTCCTGCAAATCCCTGGTGTTGCGGTCTAGATCGGCCAGGCCCGACAAGAGCTGCTGGTAGACACTGGGATCCAGGCCGTGACTGTTCTGCGCAAGCATGGCTTGGGTAATCACGAGCTCCCCCACCAAGTTAATCAGTTGATCCACCTTGTTGATGGCAACCCGGATCGTAGTGGACTCGATCGCAGACTGGGCAACGGCCTTGGACTCGGTAGCGGGCTTGGAGACCGCTGGCTTGGCTGGTGATGGCGGCTGGCTAAGCGCTTGCGCAGAAGGTGCGCCGGGGGCGTCGTTGAAAAAGCCGTAATGGCTGTCCTGGGGCTGGGCAGATGTAGTTTCAGGGGCCGCAGTTGATATGACAACGGCTGGGCCAGGGGCAACCCGAGGCAGTATCTGTACTTGCTCCTTGGCGACATGGAAGGCAAACAGATCCAGCAGATCTTCATCCGTAGATGCTGTTTCAACCCAAAAGACACGATATCCCTGGGCTGCAACAGGACCATCCTGAATGGCACCCAGGCCAGGGATGTCGCGGAACAGCTCCTTGATAGAGTCTGCAAGTTCTGGGCGATCAAGAGGGCCCACACAGATCTCCAGGGCACGGGTTCCGAGGGGGCCTGCGGTAGGCGGTGGCGGGAGAGGCGCGGATACAGGGACGGGCGGCGCCGGCACTGCCGCAGGGACAGGACTTGGCAATGTGGGTTCAGGCACCTGCCCTGTGGCCAGGAAACTGATCCGTTGGACCAGATCCGCATTGGAGGGGGCGTCGCCCTGATCTCCCGCCTGGTGACGCGCCAGCAAGCTCCGCGAGGCATCGGCAGACTCCAACAACACATCCACCATTTCTGGAATGGCCTGAATCTCATGCCGACGCAAGCGGTCCAGCAAGGATTCCATGTGATGGGTCAGCTCGGCAACATCAGCAAAACCGAAGGTGGCAGCGCCGCCTTTGATGGAGTGGGCGCAACGAAAGATTCCATTGAGTTCTTCGTCGTTGGCGCTGCTTAGATCCAGGTTAAGCAACATGTGCTCCATTTGGTCCAAGTTTTCACCAGCTTCCTCGAAGAAAATTTGGTAAAACTGACTAAGGTCAAAGTCTGCGATGGCTCCCGATCCATCCTGGTGCATATCCGCCATGTGGGCTCCTGTGTGCGTACGACGACGGCGTTACCGTGCTTAGCGGATGACCTTCTGAATGACTTCGATCAGGCGATTGGGATCGAAGGGCTTGACAAGCCAGCCCGTCGCACCAGCTGCACGACCGGCCTGTTTCATCTGATCGCTGGACTCCGTGGTCAGGATCAGGATAGGAATACTCTTGAACCTAGGATGCTCACGGAG
>CAZBIN010000404.1:0-1957 GCA_964491995.1 uncultured Orrella sp. | reverse complement strand
TCCTGCAGGGGCCACTGGGCTGCGGCAAAACCGATAAGGCCCTGCGGCCTCTGGTAATGGCGTCGACAGCTCCAGTCCTGATCATCACCTCCCTACGCACCCTTTCCCACGAGTTGGCCGCCATCATGCTTGCTCAGCATTATCAGCAGGACGAACCACTGCGTTGCGACCGCTCGCTTGTTACCACAATTCACAGCCTGAATACCAAGGCTGTACTCAAATGGATCAAGGATGCAACCCCGCAGGTCATCATTATAGATGAGGCAGCAAGTGTAGCTGACGTCCTGGCACAACCCAGAAGCAATCTGAGCGATGCACAGCAGATGCGGGCGCTCGACACCCTGCGCACCCTGACTACTCGCGGCGCCAGAATAGTTATGGCCGATGGTGATGTGACCCCACCTGCCCGCATCCTGGCTGACCTGCTGGGCGTTACAGCTTGGATTGCTGCCCCAACTGAGTTCGAACAACCATCCGTGGAGCTGGTGTATGCCACTCGCTACTCAGAAACGGATGAAAAGGGCAAAAGTCGCCTGTGTGACACCAGTCCGTTACACGATGCCATCAAACAATCCATCGAGCTGGTCTTGTTCTGCGATACCCGCAAAGAAGTGGACACCTGGCATCAGATGCTGCCCGACGCTCTTCCGCTTCACGGAGCGAACTGCGGCGAAACCCGCCAGTCAGCATTTCTGGATGCACCAAACACCGCAGCTATGCGTGAGCCACGCATTTGTTACAACAGCCTGCTAGGGGCAGGGGTATCGATCACCAGTGTCGAGCGCCCCATATTTGCCTGCTATACCGGCCACCTCGCTCCCCATACCACCTGGCAGGCCTTGCGCCGGTTCCGCCGCACCGCCAATGGGATCATTCGCGTGCAGGTCGCATCAAAGGCTCGCAAATCTTGCATCCAGAGACCGGTTACTGATGCCAAGGAATGGCTGGCTGCCATGCAAGAGCTGGGAGGGGCCGCGCAGGCTGGTAGCGTGGCTGCTGACTGGCAGTTACTGCGCTCAGTTTATTGCGCCATGAGCGATCTCTGGCAACAGAACCCGGCTGCCGCTCTGCGAACCTACCTGGAAGAAGCTGGAATTCACGTGTTGATTGCAGTCGACGACGCAGGCATCAACGATAACGACCACAAAGAAGCTGGCCTGTCTGCCATGGCCGCTCGCGTAGAAAGCCTGCGAATTGCGCCACGCGCCAGCGCGGCCGAGCTGGAACACATCCGTCGCACACCCCGTAAAACAAGAACTGAGTCAGCCACTCTGTGCCGGACCAATGCCGAGCGGATCCTGCACCTTTCGAACCTCGACCTCGAGGCCGATGGCACACTCCCACAGAGCCTGGCCGAGGCGATCACCAACGCGAGGCTAGAAGATCGCGCTCAACTGACCGCTTATCTTTGGCGAACCCCTGAGAGCTGTGCGCACCAAGATGACCATTCCAGCTCCGACCCTCACCATGTGATACGGCAACGCCTGGCTGCAACAACGTTCAGTTTCGTCGGAATCAACCCCGAGACCTCAACTGAACCGGGCACAGCGGCCGTAACCGTTTGCGATACACAGACTCTCATCCAGCAGCTCGACATGCTGCTACCGAAGCGAGGCCGTGTCCCGTTGTTGCGCGATATGGGACTGCCAGAGCCGCCCAGCAAAAACGCGTCAGAGAGTGAGGTGTCGGCATGGCGGCGGGACTGGTTTGCCGGGTGGAGCCTGAGACGTGTCCGCCGAGTGGAGAAACGTATCACCGCGAGCATCTGGCAGCTTGACCCACTCGCTGCGCAATTTGGGCAACGCATTGCTACAGCGCACAACGCAGCTCATAAAACGTCGCAAAGCCACGCCAGCCGTGGGCTGCAGCCTACACCGATCCTCGAAGAGGATAATAATTTATCTGACGTCGATCGGTGGGCATCGCCACGATCGAATGCCTGCCCCCCTCAGCCCAT
>CAZBIN010000403.1:1412-1962 GCA_964491995.1 uncultured Orrella sp. | reverse complement strand
GCTTGCTTGGACAGGTCATCGTACACGATCAGGGCGTCTTGACCACGGTCGCGGAAGTACTCGCCCATCGTGCAACCCGAGTAGGCCGACACGTACTGCATCGCGGCCGATTCGGAAGCAGAAGCAGCTACGACAATGGTGTATTCCATGGCGCCGGACTGCTCCAGGGCACGAACAACGTTCTTGATCGACGAAGCCTTCTGACCGATGGCGACGTAGATACAGGTCACGCCCTGGCCCTTTTGGGCAATGATGGCGTCGATGGCCACAGCGGTCTTGCCGGTCTGACGGTCACCAATGATCAGCTCGCGCTGGCCACGGCCCACGGGCACCATGGAGTCAATCGACTTCAGGCCAGTTTGCAGGGGCTGGTCCACCGATTGGCGTGCGATCACGCCCGGTGCAACCTTTTCGATCACATCGGTCAGCTTGGCGTTGATGGGGCCTTTGCCATCGATGGGTTGACCCAGGGCATTGACCACGCGGCCGACAAGCTCGGGACCCACGGGGACCTCCAGAATACGGCCGGTGCACTTGACCGTGTCGCCTT
>CAZBIN010000403.1:0-1402 GCA_964491995.1 uncultured Orrella sp. | reverse complement strand
CGCGCTCCAGGTTCAGTGCCAGACCGTAAGAGGCGGCGCCGTCCTTGGTGGCGGGGAATTCGAGCATTTCGCCCTGCATCACATCTGACAGGCCGTGAACGCGCACAATGCCGTCGGAGACCGAGACAACGGTGCCCTGGTTGCGAATGTCAGCGCTGGCAGCCAAGCCCTGGATGCGGCTCTTGATCAGTTCAGAAATTTCGGCGGGATTGAGTTGCATCACTCTTTCCTTTAACTTTGGTTAGCTGAGTCCTCACGCCATCCATCAGGCTGTGAGGGCCGCTTTCATTTGTTCAAGACGGGCTTGGACAGAAGTGTCGAGCACCTCATCCCCAACCACCACACGGATACCACCGATCAAACTGCTGTCAATCTGAACGGAAAGATTCAGCTTTCGGCCAAATCGCTTTTCAAGCACAGCGCCCAATTCAGCCAAAGCGGCCTCATCGATGGGGAAGGCACTTACCACCTTCGCATCCGAAGAGCCCTTGCGGCGATTCACCAAGGCGCGAAACTGCGCAGCCACTTCGGGCAACACATTCACCCTACCGTTACCGATCACAGTGCGCAAAAAGTTCTGCGCCATTTCAGACTGCGCGGACCGGGCGACGCCAACGACCAGGTCATACACCTGCTCTTGGGTCACCTTGGGGTTGTCCACCAACTGAAGCAACTCCGGCGCTTCGGCGAGTTGACCGAGCTCATCAACCCATGCGAGAACCTCGTCTAAGTCAGCACCAGCCACAGTGGTCGCTGCTTTGAACAAGGCTTCTGCATAAGGGCGGGCAATAGTGGCAATTTCCGCCATAGGTATCCCTTTACAGTTCCGTCTTCAACCGATTCAGCAAGTCGGCGTGGACGGCAGGATTGACTTCTTTGCGAAGAATCTGCTCTGCGCCTTTGACAGCCAACTCGGCAACTTGCTCGCGCAAGGCTTCGCGGACACGCACCATTTGTTGCTCGGCTTCTGCACGGGCAGCGGCAATGATTTTGTTGCCTTCTTCGGTGGCACGGGCCTTGGCTTCTTCAATCAGGGCTTGCACCCGACGGTCTGCATCTGCCAGACGTGTCGCTGTTTCATTGCGCGTCTGCGCCAATTCTTTCTCGACGCGCTGGTTGACAGCCGTGAGTTCGGATTTGGCGCGGTCGGCAGCAGCGAGGCCATCGGCGATTTTCTGTGCCCGCTCATCTAGCGCTTTTGCAATCGGGGGCCACACGAACTTCATCGTGAACAGCACCAGCAGCAAGAAGACGACTAACTGAGCGAACAGGGTCGCGTTGATACTCACGGCAACACCTTTCTATGGTTGTTGAGCGAGCAAAAATTACTTCAGAACGAAGGGGTTTGCGAAGGCGAACAGCAGGGCGATGGCCACACCGATCAGGAAGGCAGCGTCGATCA
>CAZBIN010000402.1:0-1983 GCA_964491995.1 uncultured Orrella sp. | reverse complement strand
CCTTGCGGACTGACTTCCGAGACTTCAGGACGCACCACCAGATTGATCCTGCCACCTTCGAGCACGGTCGGCGTGAATTTGAGGCTGACCCCGAAATTCTGTTCCTGCAAGGTAATGACAGCCCCGCCTCCGCCTGTTGCATTGGACTGCGGCACCGGCAGAAAGACGGTACCACCCGCCAGGAAATTTCCTTCCTGGCCACTGACCGCCATGATGTTGGGCTCGGCCAGGATCTTGATCAAACCGTCACTTTGCTGGGCTCGCAAGAAAGAGTTCACATCGCCAAGCTGCATCAAGAGGTTTGCGCCGGCGCCGATACCCGAGGTGCCCGCAGCGCTGAATGCGAAATCGGTTCCCAGCAACTGTACACCCAGCTCGTCGGCCAATTGCTTGTCGATTTCAGCAATCTTGACCTCCAGCAACACCTGCGGCAGAAAGTCCGTGCGCATCATGTTCATGACTTTCTTGTCCGCACCGCTGATCTGCTCCGCAATCTGCATCGCTTGTGCAACCTTGGCCGGATCCGACATCTGGCCACTGAGCACCACAGAATCACCCGCGGCAGTCACTTCAAGCTTGCTCTCACCGGGCAACAGCTTGGAGAGCACAGAACGAATGTCGGCGATGTTGACCTGTACCGTCAGATCAATGACCGAAGTCTGCTGATTGTCATGCCAGAGAAACACGTTCGTCACGCCCGGCTTTTTACCGAGAAGATAAGCTTCTGTTGGACTGATCATCACAACGTCTGCAATCGCGGGATCGGCAACTGACACCCTGATGACTGGATCGTTGTAGCGATAGAGCCGGGAGTTACCGGCCGAGAGTGTCACGTTACGATGGGCCGGCGCACCGACGTTGACCACCGTGCCGCTTCGGGCCTGCGCCAAAGCCATCGATGGCCATATAAAAGCCGTCAGAAACAATAAAAGCCAGAGCAGACCGTACTGGCGAGCAATCTGCAACATCTGGAGACTCAAGCCCAGGGACCCCGAGCGCTGACATCCCGCGAGATTCGAAGCTGGCGTCTCACAGAGACCCCGCAGCAAAGGCCACGGACAGTTGGGTGCAGGAAAAGATATCGGGTCGACAGAACTACTCGAACGACCTGGTCGATCCCCGTATGACTTCAATGACGCGCTTGCTACCATGCAACTCTTCCTGACGGGCCCCCAAGGTAATTGCAGTGCTTCGGTCTGACTGAGCACGCAATGCAAATGATACTGTACCAACGGAGCGTGCCATTTCAAGCATTTCTGCCTGAACTGGCGTCACTTCGAGTGTCACCAGATTAACAGGTCTCGCGCTGGTTCTGTCAGCAACCACGCGATCCTGCGCCACGGCAAGCACCTTGATGTCCTGTAACAAAACCCGGGAAAACGCCTTGCCTTCGGCGACCGTTCCACTCAGCAGGACATCAACCCGGTTTCCGGGCAGGACAAAACCGGAAACACCACCTGCTTCGGTAATTGCAATCGAGACGGCACGAAATCCGTCCACCATCAACCCTGCAAGCTCTATATCAAGCTCACGGGGCACCAGATGATCCATGAGAACTGGTTCGTCTGGCTTGAGAGTCACGGACACTCGGCGTCCAACAAGCTGCGCCGGGTCCACAACATGGTTCGGGGGCAAAGCGTACAAAGGAACCGCCGCCTTCTTGAGGTCTGCCGGTTCGATGACGCTAAATTCACGCAAAGGACGCGCCAGAACCACCACATCCCTCGTCGGAATCGGTGGTGGAGCCTCAACAACAGCAACCCCTTGCGGGGTCACTGTACGTCGATCGAGATAGAGTGTCGCAACAATCACGGCCAGAACACCGACCGAAATAGCAAAGGCTAGCGCTATCAGAGCTTTACCACCCGACACAGCTACCGTCCATAAATTTAAAACATATAGTACGTATCAATTAACTGACCGCGTTAGTAAGCTCTGTTGACACATCAGTAAAAACATTGGTCAAACTAGTTCCAACAACGG
>CAZBIN010000401.1:0-1995 GCA_964491995.1 uncultured Orrella sp. | reverse complement strand
TTGACCGCCCATCCCATGTGTGTCGCGCATCAGAGGCTGAAACGGTCGACCGCCTTGCCAATATCTTGAGACGTGATTTGCGCAGCCAGATTTTTTATCAGTAGTCGCCGCAAGACCTTGACGTTCAGGCCGTGGATGCAGTCCGTGGATATCAGGCGACAAGTCATCTCCGAGCGATATGTTGCGTGTAGGATCAGAATCAATGCCGTGACGTGGGTTCGTCGGCGCTTGTCCTTTCGCGGGCATGGGCAGACATTGCCGGCCTCGTCTTGATATCAACACTGCTCAAGGAGCTTGGTTGATGGGGTGCAGTGCAGTGGCCAGGTGTCCGCGGCATGGGGGTGTGGCAGTGACGGCATTGTGGCAAAGATCGGTTTTTTGCGGATCATTGAGTCGGTATTTCAGCACGGCAGCCGGAATTGAGGCAGACTATGCCCATGCCTGACTCGGAAGTCGATCGCAATCAGAATGTGCTGTCGTGCCACCACTGTGGCGCGTTGTATCGTCGCGTCCCGCTTGAGTCTGATCAGGTCGCGAGATGCGTTCGCTGTGATTCGGTCCTTGAAACTGTTGGTGCTTTTAAACCCCATGCGTGGCTGGCGATGGTGGTGACTGGCATGATTGCATTTGTCCTCGCCAATGCTTTTCCAGTGGTCATTCTGTCGTTTCAGGGATCGAAGCAGTCGGCGACGTTTCTGGACGCAGCAGCCGTGACCTGGAGTGCGGGATATCCAATCGTGTCGGTATTGACCATGGCGGTGGGTTTCACCATGCCATTTGTCCATTTGTGCCTGCTGTTGTGGGTGTTTGGTGCCCTGGCGTTTGGCAGATTGCCGCTGGGTTTTGATGCGGCTTTGCGTTGGGTGGACTGGGTCAAGCCCTGGAGCATGATTCCGGTCTTCCTGATGGGCGCTCTCGTGACGATTGTCAAGCTGGTGGACCTGGCGAGCCTTCAGCCTGGTGTGGGTCTGTTTGGGACCATTGCCGTTGCGGTCATCATGACAGGGTTGACGCGGCTCGATGCTCACCGGTTGCGCAACATGGCACACGACGCAGGGCTGTCCGTGCGGCACCCTGCACCCCCTCGAGCGCCATCACCGGTGATGATCTCCCGTACCTGGGCATTGGTCATTGCTGCCATCATCTTCTACTTTCCCGCGAACCTGATGCCCATCATGTACATTCGCGCGATTAGCGGAAACTCAGGCCACACGATTCTGGGTGGTGTGATCGAGCTCTGGCAGATGGGCTCCTGGAGTATCGCTGCGATTGTCTTCATTGCGAGTGTGGTGGTGCCGGTCGGCAAGCTGGTCATTCTGATTTTTCTGTTGATCATGACGCAGCGACGCTCGCCCATGCATCTCAAGCAGCGAAACCGTCTTTATAATCTGGTCGAATTTATCGGTCAGTGGTCGATGCTTGATGTCTTCGTCGTTATACTTTTGTCTGCTTTAGCCAAGTTCGGGGCTCTACTCGATATCGAGCCCAGTGTTGGCGCGGCGGCGTTCGGTGCCGTGGTTGTTCTGACCATGCTCGCGGCGATGGGGTTTGATCCCAGGCTTGCCTGGCGCAGGGCCGGTTACCGAAGACACGTTGCTGCCCCACGTCAGTCCGATTCCTCTGAGCCGGTGTCCAATAGAAGCCCTCATGCATCCCAACTCTCCTGATCCAAGTGGGAGCCTTCCGCCTCCTCGAGTCATTCGCAAGAAGCGACGCAGCCAGGGCTGGGTATGGTTGCTACCGATTGCAGCGGCTCTGATCGGTCTTTCGATCGTCTGGCACGAGATCTCGAATCGTGGTCCAAAGATCACAATCACCTTTCGGTCAGCTGCGGGTCTGGAAGAGGGCAAGACCCAGATTCGTTACAGAGATGTGATTGTGGGTCTGGTGAGCGATATTCGATTGAGTCCAAACCGAGAGCAGGTTGTGGTCGAAGCCCAGCTCGACAAGGATGCTGGGGGACTGGCCAATGATGGCACAGTGTTCTGGGTGGTC
>CAZBIN010000400.1:0-2020 GCA_964491995.1 uncultured Orrella sp. | reverse complement strand
CAGTTGACTGCAATCGGGTTCGAACCCGTGTTGAATCCCGCAACGTGCAGTCGACCAGCCCGCATGGCTTCAAGTTGTGCGGCATTGCTCTGCACGGGAAAGAACTGTACTTTTTTGCCAGTGGCTTTCGCGAGGTGGTCAATAAATTCTTCCCATACTTTGGCGTAGACAGACGGATCTTCTACTGGTGTGTAGGCGAATACCAGCACGGGGGGGTCAATCCATTCCGACGCGTTGGTGGGTGCATCAGCAACCAGATCACCATTACTGTCTTTGAAACGAGGGTCCATGGCCATGACGCTCAAGGACATCGTTGCTGAGAGAATTCCCAGCAGGGCTTTCGAGATACGCATTGAGTTCTCCACAGGGCGGGGATAGGACACAAATCGCGATTATGAGAACTTTCGATGACAGGAAGATGACCACAGCATATGGTCTGTGAGGGTTAGTACTGGCGGACCATCTTGTGGCGACGGGTCAGTGTTTGTTGGCGGACAATTGTCAGGTAAGGGTTTATCTTAGGGTGACCAGAAACACGGCACCCTATAACCTTTATGTTTTTACCCTGACCACATTTTCGGAGACTCCTTCATGAACAGGCGTTCCTTTATAAGCAAAGGTGTTGCTGGCGCTGGTATCGCAGGCTTGGCAACCGTTGCTGCTCCCGCGCTCTCGCAAAACAAGATCACCTGGCGCATGGTCACGACCTGGCCGAAAAATTTCCCTGGCATGGGCGTCGGTGCTCAGCGCCTGGGCGATCGCATCACTCAGGCCTCAGGTGGCCGTCTGACCGTTCAGGTGTTTTCTGCGGGTGAACTGGTTCCGCCGCTGCAGTCGATTGATGCGGTGATTGATGGCGGCGCTGAAATGTCACACGGCGCGGCCTACTACTGGCAGAACAAGAGTCCCGCCTTGTCGTTTTTCACGGGTGTGCCATTCGGCATGACCAGCCGCGAGCTGGCCGCATGGGTGCGTTTTCTGGGTGGGCAGCAGATGTGGGACGAGGTCTACGGGCAGTTTGGCCTGCAGGGCTTTCTGTCCGGAGACACTGGAACCCAGGCAGGGGGCTGGTTTAAAAAGGAAATTAATGGTCTGGAAGATATCAAGGGCCTGCGTTTCCGTACGCCAGGTCTTGGCGGTCAAGTGTGGGCCAAACTGGGTGCCTCAGTGACCAACCTGGCTGCCGGGGAGATTTTCCAGGCACTGCAGTCCGGTACGCTTGATGCTGCCGAATTCGTCGGTCCTTATAACGATCTTGCGCTGGGTTTCTATAAAGTCTGCAACATTTACTACACCACGAGCTTTGTCGAGCCAGGTCTGGCGACAGAGTGTGTGGTCAACAAGAAAAAATACGAAGCGCTGCCCAAAGACTTGCAAGCCTTGGTGCGTGACGTCTGCCAGGCTGAGTACGATCAGGTGGCCTCTGATTTTGCTGCCAACGACCCCCGCGCTCTGGAAGTCTTGGTCAAGCAGCATGGTGTCAAAGCAATTCCGCAGTTTCCTGACAGTATCCTGCAAGCCGGTGCAAAAGCATCAGCCGAAGTGCTGCAGGAGATTGCAGACAAAGGTGATGCCATGACCAAGAAAACCCTGGATAGCTTTACCAAGGCGCTCAATACCGTCAGGCTCAAGACCGAAAGCACGGACGTCAATTTCATCGAAGCCCGTAAGAAGTACTTCAAGCTCTGATGAGTTGATTGCGCGTAAGGCCTATGTAGCAGTGCGCGCATGGTAGTTTTGACCCCATGACGGATTATCCTGTTGTGGGGTTTTTATTTGTGCGCCCATGGGCGCACACCTGCGGGTGAAAGTCCCGCTACGAGCTGGTCACAGTGAGCAAAGTGAAGCTCAACTGCGATAGGGTGACCGATCCGTGGGGAGAGCGAAGCGAGGGTCCAAGCGTGGAGCATAAGTCGCGAGCCTGGAGTTCGAATCTGTGAAGGTAGGCACCGCCAGACAGAAACAACAAGGCAGCCCGAAGGCTGCCTTGTTGTTTCTGTCAAATCCAGTCGCTTTCAAT
>CAZBIN010000399.1:0-2043 GCA_964491995.1 uncultured Orrella sp. | reverse complement strand
CCCATTTCGCACCCATGCTTACAGAGCGTAAGGACCTACTGAAGCGCTATTGGCTAGGACATCCTTGGGACCTCGGGCGCTTCCATGTCGTGGTTGTCACCGATCGGGCGTGTTTCCATTAACCAGTGCCACTTGTAGCCGATAACAATATGTGCAGGTATTTTCGTGATCCGCGAGGCTTTAGCGATTGACTCTCTTGAAGAGGTTACTTTTTTCGTGGTCCTTCGTGTGGTCTGAACGGCTGCCGGTGGGAACTCAGCATCAAGACGGAGAGCAGACATGTTGACATTCGAGTTAAGGGTACGCATGCCCAGGGGCGGTGAGCAGAAGATCATCGTGCGCGCAAACAACCGACGGAATGCAGAGGCGATGGCCGAGGCGCAAACGGGTGGCAAAGTGCTCGGAGGCCGCCAGCTACCCAGCTGATCCATCGTTTTTTTATGCACGGTTCTATCGTCGCCCTTTTGTGCTTGCAGTCAGGGCAGAGGGGGAAATGTGGGCGCTTACCAGCCGACAAAGATCAGGAAAACCATAAGGGGCACTAGCGTGACAGATTGGCGGGATGTTTTCTGCGGCCGAAAGGCAGAGTTGAAGCAGCTTGTCGAGGCATACGAGTCGGTTGCTTCCGGGAGCGGTCCCCGATTGGTGGTCGTCTGTGCCGACCGCGGGATGGGTAAAACCAGGCTCGTTCAAGAGCTGTACCGGCACCTTGCGACAACATGTGACCCAGATTGCTACTGGCCTGATGCCTCTCTTTTCAAGGGGAACAACCTGCGTGTTGCTCCTGACTTCAGCGACCCAGAGACCCAGGCGCATTTCTCCTCGTTCTCAATGTCTGAACGCTCGATGCCGTTTTTTTGGTGGGGCTTCAGAATCAATGATCCGCTCGATAGAAACGCGGTTCGTTCTGACATGGCAGGCCATCGACGTGCGCTGGATCCTCACCTTGAACGAGCGCGCTTCACCATTGAGCAGGCTGAACTCCACGCAGGGGTGAAGCGTCAGGCTGTGGATATCGCAAAAGGGGCAGCGATGAAGCTCGGCGAAGCCATGCTGGATAGCGTGCCTGGTGTGGGGCTGGGGAAAAGTATCTTCGAAGTCGGTTTTGATCTTTTCAAAACCGCCCGCTCCCACAAGCATGCTCTCAAACATGCGCAAGCGTTCGCAGCGAGCGACCTCACGAGTCTCGAGCACAAGCGAAGGACGGACATCTATGAGCGGACGTTGGAGGACCTCGCATCCATACTGAGTCCAGGCGCTGGTGCATCTGGTATTCCTGCCATCGTATTCTGTGACGATGCACAGTTTGCACGTGACGGAGGCGATGAAGGTGCGCTTCGATTCCTTGAGCGGTTATGGCGACGTGCAGAAGAAGGCAACTGGCCGTTGCTTATGGTGGCGACGCACTGGGCCGTGGATTGGGAGCAAGGCCGTGCAAGCACGGAGCAATCATTCGCCAGAGCATTCTCTGGTATTGCCGAGAGCGTTGAGAGGGCAACAATCATTCATTTGAGCAAGGGCTCTGAGTTAGGAGAGCTTGTCAGATGCGGTCTACCAGATATGCACCAGAAGGACCTTGAGTTGTTGGTGCGCAAGGCTGATGGAAATCCTCAAGTTCTCATTGAGCTTGTCGGGCGCGTACGCTCGTCACCTGCGTGGCGAAGTCCGGATGGCGGATTGTCCATGCACGGACGAAAGCAGATAGAAAAACACAGCTGCAACTTGACCACGCTGATCACTGAACGTTTGCTCAGTGATGCAACGCCCTCAGAGGTCAGGATAGCTGTGGCGCTTTCATCACTTCAAGGCATGCAGTTTTTGTGTCCTCTGACACAGGCCGCGGCCAGTGCGATGCAACTTGGCTCGATTGGTGATGGCATCGAGACGGCGGCCCATCCGCTACGTCTTGTCGTGGGGGTCAGTGCGGGTGTCGCCAGTTTCGTTCAGCGTGCGTATCGGGATGCCGCCTACTCACTGGTGGAAACACACCTGGGTGATCCCTCAGAGGTCAAGCGGGACTTACTTGCCGCTGCCATCGATCTC
>CAZBIN010000398.1:0-2044 GCA_964491995.1 uncultured Orrella sp. | reverse complement strand
GTGGCGGCTTGTCTGACCATGCTTTTAGCCACTGATTGCACGACCCCATCGCGCCGGCCGCCTCTGGGGCCGGTGCTGCCAAACAAAAAGTCGCTCACCGCACCGACAACCCCCCCATCGTTTTGACCTGACACTGGCGTCGTTTCTGCCACGCCCCGGTTGGCGCGTTGCAGCAGCACTTCGTACGCAGATTCCCGATCAACCGTGTTGTCGTATTTATCGCCCAACGCCGAAGCCATGCGAATAGCCTGGCGTTCGGCCTCGGTAGCCGGCCCAATACGACTTCCTGGCGCCGCAATCCAGACCCGCTCGGTGACGCCTGGACGACCTTGATCGTCCAGCAGCGAAACCAGCGCTTCGCCCACCCCCAGTTCCATCATCGCAGACTCAACATCAAGAGCCGGGTTGGCGCGCATGGTTTGCGCCGCAGCGCGCACGGCCTTCTGATCCCGAGGCGTGAACGCGCGCAAGGCATGTTGCACACGGTTGCCCAGTTGCCCCAGAATGGTGTCAGGAATATCGAGCGGATTCTGGGTCACAAAGTAAACGCCAACCCCTTTGGAGCGAATCAACCGCGCAACCTGCTCGATTTTTTCAACGAGTACATCGGGTGCGTCCGAGAACAACAAGTGGGCCTCATCGAAAAAAAACACAAACCTGGGTTTATCCAGATCGCCCACTTCAGGCAAGGTCTCATACAACTCTGCCAGCATCCAGAGCAGAAACACACCATACAGACGCGGTGACTGCACCAGACGATCTGCCGCCAGAATATTGACAACCCCTTGCCCTTTTTCATCAACGCGCAAAAAGTCATGAACATCGAGCATTGGCTCCCCGAAAAAGGCCTCGGCACCCTGTGACTCAAGTCGCAGAAGGCTACGCTGAATAGCCCCCACCGAAGCTGCAGAGACATTGCCGTAGCGGGCTCGTAGTTCGGCAGACCGATCTGCAACGTGCTGCAGCATCGCACGCAAGTCTTTCAAGTCCAGCAACAGATGACCATCGTCATCGGCCACCCGGAAAACGATATTCAACACGCCCTCTTGCGTATCGTTTAATTCGAGCACACGCGCCAGCAACAAGGGGCCCATATCAGAAATCGTTGCCCTGACCGGGTGACCTTTTCCACCAAACACATCCCAGAAAGTGGTTGGACATCCGCCAAAAACAGGTTCCGGAAGACTCAGACGAACCAAACGCTCTTGCAGTTTCGGATTGAGGTGTGCCGCTTGTGATATGCCGCTAAGGTCACCTTTGACATCCGCAAGAAATACAGGCACACCCAGCCTTGAAAAAGACTGTGCCATAAGTTGCAAAGTCACGGTTTTACCTGTGCCGGTAGCACCGGTGATGCAGCCGTGCCGGTTGGCCAAAGCAGGTAAAAGAACAACGTCTGTGCGGGCGTTTTTGCCCACGACGATAGGATCAGCCATGCACACTACCTTCAGATTTGATTGAACGCGTTAAAATCATAATCTTTCTTCAGACCAACTACAGACATCGCATATGGCCGGACATAGTAAATGGGCAAATATTCAGCATCGCAAAGGGCGTCAAGACGCCAAGCGAGGCAAAATCTGGACGAAGATCATTCGTGAGATCACCGTCGCGGCACGCGCCGGCGGCCCCGACCCCGATGCCAATCCGCGTTTGCGACTGGCCTGGGATAAAGCCACTGCTGCCAATATGCCCAAAGACAACATTTTGCGGGCAATTACTCGAGGTGCCGGCGGCGCAGATGACTCAAACTATGAAGAGATCCGTTACGAAGGGTATGGCATCAACGGTGCAGCCGTCGTTATTGACTGCATGACTGACAACCGCCAGCGCACGGTCGCCGAAGTGCGTCACGCCCTGTCAAAGCATGGTGGCAATCTTGGCGTCGAGGGCTCTGTCGCCTTTCTGTTCAAGCATTGCGGTCAGTTTCTGTTCGCACCTGGCACCCCTGAAGACAAGGTCATGGATGCCGCCCTGGAAGCTGGCGCCGAAGATATCCAGTCCGATGAGGACGGCCTTATTGAGGTCACCTGCGAACCCCCGG
>CAZBIN010000397.1:0-2046 GCA_964491995.1 uncultured Orrella sp. | reverse complement strand
CTCTTCGATCATCGATATCCGCGATGGTGGCTGGGACCCATGGATCGGATTGACGACAGCGGCCACTGTGATCATAGTGGCCGCATTTCGACGCAGCCCCAAGTCCGTGCCGATGTTCACCGCTTTACTGATCATCGCCCTGCTTGGCATAGGCGGCACATTCACGATAAGTCTGACAAAGCGACCCGTTCCAGAACTTCTAGCGCTGGAAATCATTGATCTTGATGGCAACAGACGCAATCTCGACGAATTTCGCGGCCAACCACTCGTGCTCAACCTGTGGGCCAGCTGGTGTGCCCCCTGTGTGCGGGAAATGCCTGTGCTTCAAACTGCTCAACAGGAATTTCCGACGATCGGGTTTGTTTTCTTGAATCAGGCAGAGTCAGCCGGCGTGGTCAGACAATTTCTGCAAGAACATCGTCTCACCATCGACAACCTTCTGCTTGACCAGAAAGCACAAGCTGGTGGTCAATACGGTAGCAGATTACTTCCTACAACTTTGTTTTTCGATGCGAATGGAAATCTGGTCGACCTTCGCCTGGGCGAACTCTCAAGCGGGACGTTGCGAAACAGACTGGAGGCCATCTCAAAAAGATGAAAAACTCACCCGATGGTCTGGAACTGACCGACTGGCCGTTCAAACCATCGGGAACTACCGGCAGGCTTGAAAAATCAATCCTGACGCGCTGTGACTTCAACCAAGTGATAGCCAAACTGAGTTTTGATCGGACCTTGCACCACACCGACAGGTGCGCTAAAGACTACCTCATCAAACTCTCTCACCATTACACCGCGACCAAAAGTTCCAAGTTCTCCGCCCTCACGGCTGGAAGGACAGCTGGAGTTTGCCATGGCAACCTGCGCAAAATCCGCACCTGCTTCAATTTCTGACTTGAGTTGCGCGCACTTCTCTTCTGATGCGACGAGAATGTGACGGGCACTGGCTTGAGACATGAGTTTCACCTTGAAAAGTGGGTTCAAACCCGCAGAGTAACCGAATTTTCATCGCCACTAAAACAGACAAAGTCACACTCTGAGCCTGAACCTGGTCAGGCCAGGCACAGAAAACAGGAAAAAAACAACAAAGCGAAAGACCTTGACGTCCTCCTCGTCCTCAGCCGTTGGCTGCCGCGAGGAACGCGGGTAGGACGTGGATTCCTGGACCACAACAGCCCGGAGTTCCTCCTGCGAGACGGCCACGTCCGACCGCGAAAATGTTCCGGGCAGCGTTGATGTCACGGTCATGGACCGTACCACACGCGCTGCACTGCCATTGTCTTATTCCAGGACCTGCGATACCTTTCTGGGTATTTCGGCCGCGATGCGGGCAAGGCGCCACACACCGAGCAGATTTGGGATGAATACGCTTCGTTGACCACTTCGAACCACACGCCCGCGCTATCGCTTTTGTACTGAAGCATGGTTCGCAACATGCTCCAGCCCGCACGCTCACTCTTGTGAATGGGGAGTCAATTCAGGGTTCTAGTGTTTAGCCTGCGGATGACCCTCCGGGGAACCATAAGTATCTTCTGCAGGATTCTTGCGAGCATCTCCCAGCAATCTCAAACCATTGAACACCACCAGCAAGCTAGCACCCATATCCGCAAACACAGCCATCCACATGGTGGCATGATCAAAAATCGCCAGAAACAAAAACACCAGTTTGATACCCAGCGCCAGTGAAATGTTCTGCCAGAGAATCGTGTGCACACGACGCGAGAGTTCGATCATTCGGGGTATTCGGCGCAGGTCATCGTTCATGATCACAACATCAGCCGCTTGCACCGCAATGTCCGAACCTGTGCGGCCCATCGCAAATCCGATGTCGGCACTGGCCAGCGCCGGCGAGTCATTGATGCCATCGCCCACCATTGCCACCTTCTGACCCGTCGCGACCAGGTCGCGGATGGCTGCCAGCTTGTCTTGTGGAAGGAGATCGGCACGAACCTCTCGAATACCCGCCTGACTGGCAATGTGGCGAGCGGTCAAAGCATTGTCGCCAGTCAGCATGATCACTTCAATACCCTGGCGCTGCAGATGTTCAAC
>CAZBIN010000396.1:0-2057 GCA_964491995.1 uncultured Orrella sp. | reverse complement strand
TGATGAAACTGCTCGACGGCAAGGACGTGATGGTCGGTGTGATCGATGTGGCGAGCGATGTGATCGAGACGCCCGAAGAGGTGGCCGACACCATCGCCCGTGCGCTCACGTTCGTGCCGAAGGAGCGGTTGTTCCCATGCACGAATTGCGGTCTGGCCCCGATGTCACGGGAGGTGGCTTTGCGCAAGCTCGAAGCACTGGCCGCAGGCACCCGACTGGCAAAGGAGCGACTGGCTGAATCCAACCCGGTTTGAAACAGTCAACCGTAGAAACCAGGTTCTGTGTTCGCGGATCGCCCGGCCGATGTCTCTGCAATCAGGATGTTGGCCGGGATCGTTCGTGTCTGGCCTGGCTGTTCAGATCCGATGGCTACGAGCGGATGGTTTGATGGCTCTGGCTGAATGTTGGCGCCATCTTTCTTGGGTGATAGTCATCAGGTTCCAGGGTTCGTGGCGTTGTCTGGTTTCGATGACGTCAGACTCCCTGACGTCGCATCACGTACATGGTCTGTCTGGTTCGATGACGCGCTCAATTCGCGCAAGACCTCACGCTTGATGGCGGCTCGCATGAGCAACATGGCCGTGATCGGCGAGGTGAGAATCAGAAAAAAGCTCACCAGCAAAGTATGCGGAGCGAACCTGTCCTCGGTAAAAAAAGAGGTGACGATGATTGCCACGACCAGGCAGAATGAAGCCAGGGTGTTACCCAGTGTCGGGGCGTGGATGCGGCTGTAAAAGTCGCGAAGGCGAATCAGACCCAGCGATCCGGTGAAAGCAAACAGGCCCGCGACCACCAGCATCAGGGACACCAGAATCTCGGCCCACAATGGCAAATCCGTCATCATGGCTCGATCACCTCGCCACGAAGCAGGAACTTGGCCATTGCCACTGACCCCACAAATCCGAACACGCATATCAGCAAGGCCACATCAAAATACATCGGTGAGTCAAACCGCAGACCGAGAGTGAGCAGAATCAGCATCCCATTGATGTACATGGTGTCCATCGCAAGCACCCGGTCGGCCATGGTCGGTCCGGTGCTGAGCCGGTACACCGACAGTGCCGTCCCAAGCACAAAGCAGCCCAGTGCGAAGATGGAGGCCAGATCGACGATCGAGTTCATTTGAAGATCTCCTTGAGGGGTCGCTCGTAAGTATTTTGAATCTTGTCGATCCAGAACTGTTCATCTTTGAGGTTCAGAACGTGCAAGGTCAGCAGTCCTTCTTGCTGAGAAAACTCGGACCACACCGTGCCAGGTGTGTAGGTGATGATGCATGACAAGGCCGCCAGGCCGTGCGGGTCAGTCATGGTGATGGGGATTTTGATGAAGCCCGGCGTGGCCTGATCGCGCGTAAACCAGATGAGCCTGGCGACTTCGAGATTCGAGATCAGCACATCGACACCCACCCGCGCTATGAGCACGATGGCTGTTAGCGGGCTGCTCAGTCGGGCTCTTAGCGGACGCAAGGCATATGACGTCCACCCAAAAAACAGCGCCAGAATCAAGCCGAGCAGGATGTTGCCCGGTGCCAGGCTGTCACTGAGCAAAAGCCACAGCCCGAGCAGCAGGGTCGGCAGATAAAACCATCGCATCAGGAACTGCTTCATGATGGACTCTCCGAGGAGAGGATCTTACGAGCCGGATTCTGCGAAAGGACGGCATTGATGTAGATATTGGGTGCGTCGAGATATTCGGCGGTGCGATCCATGTAACGCATGACAGGTCCGGCCCAGATTGACATGGCGATAGTCACGCCGATCAGCAAGGTCACCGGTACCGCCTCGCTGATTCGAAGCCGCGGAATGATCATGTTGCTTGTGTTCCAGAATAGTCGGATACCGGTTCGAGACAGCGCAATCAGAGTTGCCAACCCCGAAAAAACCACCACACCCATAAACAGCCAGGTGTTGTCATGCAGCGTTCCGGCATCGGTCTGCAGTGCAGCAGAAATCAGCGTGAACTTGGCCACAAATCCCGAAAGCGGTGGCAGGCCCGCGATCAGCAGCCCGCAGGCAACAAACGACATCCCCAGGAACGCCATCACAGCGGGCATGGCG
>CAZBIN010000395.1:0-2065 GCA_964491995.1 uncultured Orrella sp. | reverse complement strand
TGAGCGCCACGCCGCACGATGGCATTTACAAGCAGATTTTCAGTCATCCGCAAACCATAGAGGCCTTGCTGCGCGGCTTTATTCATGAAGACTGAGAAGTTCCTGGTCATCAAAGGCCAGGCGCGCTTCAAGTTTCGCCACATGCAAACTGGCGAAACTCATGCGTTGAGGACCAGCGGTGAAAAGGCAGAGATCGTGGAAACGGTACCTGGCTGGACGCACGACATCACCAATGTGGGCTCTGATGAAATGGTGGTCATGCTGTGGGCTAACGAAATTTTTGACCGCGAGCGGCCAGATACTTTTGCGTGCCCGGTGTGAATTACTTGCCTCGTCTTCATGGCTGGCCAGTTGGTGTGCTGCCTTTGTCGCGGTTCGAAAAGGACCAGCAACTCAAGGCACACGCCGCATACCAGCGTGCAAAAGCGGGTGACGAAGCTGCCGCCTTGGAGCTTCTGTTAGACGAGGCCGTAGCGTGGCTGTATGAGCACCGTGAACGTTTTGAGCCGGGGTTGTTGTATGTGGCGCCACATGCGCAAGAGGCCACCGGCGATAACGCCATACCACAAGCCTTGGCTGCAGTGTGTGCGGCGGTCTGGGGCGGAGTGGTAGAGACTGAGATTGTGCAATCTGACCGTGTCTATCACACCGGCGCGGACCCCATGGAACGCATGGCTGCGCGTGCTCAGTTTTTGGGCACAGTTGTACCAGGGGCAAAATACGTACTGGTTGATGATGTAACCAACTTGGGCGGTACACTGGCGGAGTTGGCTAACTTTATCCAACACGGGGGTGGCAAAATCCACGATGCGGTGGTCTTGGTCAACGCGGGGCGTAATCTAGCGCTGGCTCCACTCCCCAAGAATGTTCGACTTTTAAAAGGGAGATTTGATGAAGAAATCTTCGACATTTTCGGAATCAAGCCCGAAGCACTCACCGCCAACGAAGCACAATATCTTGTTGGTTTCCGATCCGTTGACGAAATCCGAAATCGCCTCGCTTCAGCAAAGCAAGAAATCGATCGCCGACTTCGTTCAAAGGGAATTGCCCGCGCGCCTGAAGGCGCGGCAGCTCGACTACATGCTGCCCAAAGTCTGAATTTGGAAGATGCGCCATCGGCTTCTGCTGATGGTCGCCCCTCGCCGCGCCGCGCTTGATGTGTGGTGCGGTTTTTTTACGCCTGAATTTTCCATGAAGAATTGGGGTCAGATTACGATTTTTTTCTCTCTGCCCATCGCACCCGATTGCCAACCCATCGGTATTCCAGAGGCCACAGTGGATCCCCGCCTTCGCGAGGATGACGGGAAGGGGTGACGATCCGAGGATGCCTCGCCGGGGATTTGTATCGGCGCAGGGAGCTGAACCACCCCGCCCTTCGGGCACCCCTCCGACGGAGGGGAATTGGTAAGCCGCCGTCGATATTTGCCTTTGCTCACCTTGGAGTGGTCTTAGCCTCGCGAGGCCTTTCGCGGCTGAAGCCGCTCCTACAAGAAAAGAGGCCTTTATAAGTACTGTATATAATTTCAGTTTTGCACCCGATTCCCTCCATGAGCGCCAAGCCGCACGATGGCATTTACAAGCAGATTTTCAGTCATCACCAAGTGGTTGAAGCCTTGCTGAGTGGCTTCATCCATGAAGACTGGGTAGGGCATGTGGACCTGAGCACGCTTGAGAAGCCGAACGGTCAATACATCAGCGAAGAGTTGCTACAGCGTTCTGAAGATGTGATTTGGCGCGTCAAGCTCAACTTGCCTGAGGGCCGGCAAGAATGGTTGTATCTGTACCTGTTGATTGAGTTCCAGAGCCGTACCGACCGCTGGATGGCCTTGCGGTTGTTGACCTACATTTGCTTGCTGTACCAGGATCTGATCAAGAGCGGCCAAGTCAAGCGTGGCAAACTGCCCCCAGTGTTCCCCATTGTGATCTACAACGGCAAGCCGAAGTGGCGGGCCTCATTGGAGGTAGCCGAACTGATTGCGGCGCCAGGTAGTCTGAACCGTTTCACTCCAAGCTTTCGCCACCACCTGCTGGACGAAGGCCAGGTGCCCCGTCAAGAATTGCAAAG
>CAZBIN010000394.1:0-2067 GCA_964491995.1 uncultured Orrella sp. | reverse complement strand
CGGAGAAATCGTGGTGGATGCGCGAGGCGCTACAAACGTGCCAGGTGTCTTTGCAGCAGGTGATGCAACCACAGTGCCTTACAAGCAGATTGTGATTGCAGCTGGCGATGGCGCAAAAGCTGCACTCAGCGCTTTTGATTACCTTATCCGCACACCGGCACCAGTTGCAGTGGCTGCGTAGTCTGATAGCAGATTGACACAGTTCTGTGCCTGACATTCAAGGGCAACCCTCGAGGGTTGCCCTTGAGTTTTAAGAAACAGCATCAACTGAAGATCGATTTGCCGTCGAGGCCTCGTGTGTAAAATCGTGATTCATAATCACTAAATTCTCAAGACCGAATTTGCGTCAGGACCTGACCGTCTGGGTTCAAATAATTCGCGTCGCTTGATTTTTCCCGCTAGCATGTCTGGCAACTGGACTCAAAGAAAGGGTTACGCTCAAATGACCATCAAATCTCGTGCCGCAGTCGCCTTCGCCGCCGGTCAACCACTGGAGATCGTGCAAGTTGATGTCGAGCCTCCCAAGGCTGGCGAGGTTCTGGTTCGAATTGTGGCGTCTGGCGTATGCCATACGGATGCATTCACGCTCTCGGGTGACGATCCCGAAGGCGTATTTCCTGCGATTCTCGGACATGAAGGCGGTGGAATTGTGGAGGCGGTCGGACCGGGTGTGACTACCCTGACTCCAGGTGACCACGTCATCCCTCTCTACACAGCCGAATGCCGACGCTGCAAATTTTGCACCTCCGGAAAAACCAATCTTTGCCAGGCCGTGCGTGCGACTCAGGGCAAAGGACTCATGCCCGACGGAACGAGTCGTTTCTCTTATCAGGGCAAACCCATTTTCCACTATATGGGCACGTCCACTTTTTCGGAATACACCGTCGTTCCAGAGATTTCGCTGGCAAAGATTTCTAAAGATGCGCCACTTGAGAAAGTCTGTCTGCTCGGATGTGGTGTGACCACGGGTATCGGTGCGGTCATGAACACCGCAAAGGTCACACCGGGCAGCACAGTGGCCATCTTCGGTCTGGGCGGAATCGGTCTGGCTGCCATCATCGGCGCAACTATGGCTAAGGCCTCGCGAATCATCGCAATCGACATTAATCCGGACAAGTTCCCGATTGCCAGAAAACTCGGGGCGACTGATTTTGTGAACCCCAAAGATCACACCAAACCCATCCAGGAAGTCATCGTCGAAATGACAGATGGCGGCGTTGACTACTCTTTCGAGTGCGTAGGCAATACCGGTTTGATGAGAGCTGCACTGGAGTGCTGTCACAAGGGTTGGGGTGAGTCGACCATCATCGGGGTAGCAGGTTCCGGTCAGGAAATCAGCACCCGACCCTTTCAGCTTGTGACAGGCAGGGTCTGGCGCGGGTCGGCATTTGGTGGCGTACGAGGCCGTACCGAGTTGCCGGATTATGTCGCCAAAGCCCAGAGCGGGGAGATTCCACTCGATGTTTTCATTACGCACACCATGCCGCTTGAGGAAATCAACACTGCCTTTGATCTGATGCACGAAGGCAAAAGCATTCGATCCGTGATTCATTTCTGATGATCATGACGATGCCTGCACTTAGCGACATTGAACTGATCTCTTCGCAGCGATGTTTCGAGGGCTTACAGAACCGATACCGTCACCGCTCGCAGACCCTGAACTGCGACATGACCTTCTCGGTCTATCTGCCCCTGCAAGCGCTTAAAGAGAACGCGGCAACTGATCGTCAAGCACCCGTGCTTTACTGGCTTTCAGGTTTAACTTGCACAGACGAAAATTTCATTCAAAAAGCGGGTGCCCAGCGAGTTGCGGCCCAGCTTGGTCTGGTTCTGGTTGCTCCGGACACCAGCCCTCGCGGTCAAGGCGTACCGGGCGATCCAGATAATTCCTGGGATTTCGGGCTGGGCGCAGGGTTTTATGTCAACGCGACTGAGCTTCCGTGGAGCATGCATTATCAAATGCATGATTACGTTGTGCATGAGCTTTGCAAGGTGATAGAGCAGAATTTTCCTGTCTCAGAAAGACGCGGCATCAGCGGACATTCCATGGGCGGACACGGCGCCCTT
>CAZBIN010000393.1:0-2071 GCA_964491995.1 uncultured Orrella sp. | reverse complement strand
TGGCAAGCAGTGACACCTACGACCTTGTCATACTTGACATCATGCTGCCCGGCATGAGTGGGCTCGAAATACTGGAGAGACTGCGCAAAGGCGGTTCAAATACACCCGTGCTGTTTCTGTCAGCCCGAGACCTGGTCGAGGATCGTGTACGCGGTCTCGAACTCGGCGCCGATGACTATCTGGTCAAACCATTTTCGTTTGCAGAGCTTCTCGCCCGGATACGCACTCTCCTGCGTCGTGGTCGCTCGCTCGAAAGCAGTCAGGTCGTGATTGCGGATCTGCAAATCGACTTTCTCAAACGCCGTGTGTCGCGAGCGGGGGTGCGCATTGACCTGACCGCCAAAGAATATGCTCTGCTTGAACTGCTTGCCAGACGTCAGTCTGAAGTGTTGCCCAGATCGCTGATTGCATCACAGGTATGGGACATGAACTTTGACAGTGACACCAATGTGGTCGAAGTCGCCATTCGACGACTGCGCAGCAAGATTGACGACCCAAGCGACGTCAAACTGATCAGAACGGTTCGTGGCATGGGCTATGTTCTCGAGAATCCTGTTCAACCATGACAGTCTGGCGACGCTCGCTCACGTTCAGGCTGGCCTCACTGTTCGTGGTCGTCACAGCCTGCCTGCTCATCGGGCTCGGTTCCCTGACGCTGGTTGCCACAAATCGGCACTTTCTGGAACTCGATGAAACATACTTGCGTGACAAGGGCTTTCTGGTCCAGGAAATAGCACGCCACGCCTGTTGCTCTCAAGACCTGACGGACAGCCTTCGCAGCGCAGTGGGAACCCAGACCGGCTTGAGCTTCGAGCTGCGCGAGGATGGTCAGTCAATCTATCGCAGCCCCGGATTCGAGGCGCCTGCATCGACCCGCAGCAACCTGGCCAGTGCGCCTGCCGGCTCAATTCTGCAATGGGACATCGCAAACCGGCAACTTCGCGGACTGCTGGTGAGCCTGCCACTCGCGGGAGATACGACCTCAGGCCGTTACGAGGCCTTACTCGCACTTGATACCGAGCATCACGATCATTTCATGGCGACATTCCGATCGCTGATGTGGATCTATGTGGCGCTGGCCATTGCGCTAGGCGCAATCCTGGGCTGGTGGGCCACCCGCAGGGGACTGACACCGCTTCGACCCATCATCTACAAGGCACGCCACATCACGGCTTCGCATCTGAGCGACAGAATCCCCATCCAGAACGTACCCACAGAACTCGAGCCGTTAACGCACACCCTGAACCAGATGCTTGAGCGTCTGGAAATCGACTTCCGGCGTCTGTCCGACTTCTCTGCCGATCTGGCACATGAGCTCAGAACACCGATCAGCAACATGCTGATACAGGCTCAGGTCACGCTGGGCAAACGCCGGGAGCCCGAACAATACCAGGAGATTCTTCTATCCACCGTCGAGGAACTCGAGCGCCTGTCTCACATGATTACGGATATGCTTTATCTGGCAAAAACCGAGAATCATCTTGAGACGCCCAAGCAGTCCGAAATCGCACTGGAAATTCAGGCATCGGAGCTACTGGAGTTCTACGAACTGATGGCAGAGGAAAAGCAGGTTGAACTGCACCTGAGCGGAAAGGGCACTGTTAGAGGCGACAGGATCATGATCCGTCGCGCAATCAGCAATCTGTTGTCAAATGCGATTCGCCATGCGTACAAACACACAAAAGTCACGGTCTCGATTGAGGTCCGCCCCTTGCAAACCATACTTTCCGTGAGCAATCAGGGTGATGTCATTCCGCAGAACATTGCACCGCGCCTGTTTGACCGCTTTTTCCGAGCAGATGATTCCCGCTCGCATCCCGGGCTGGAGGGAGCAGGACTGGGCCTGGCGATCACCAAGGCGGTCATGCTCGCGCACAGCGGATCGATCAGTGTCGAGAGCCATTCCCTTCAAACCGTGTTCAGACTGATTTTTCCCAACGAGCATCATCACATCCTACCTTGACGTCCTCCTTGCCCTCAGCCGTTGGCTGCCGCGAGGAGCTCGGGAAGGACGAGAATTCCCCGGCCACAACAGCCCGGAGTTCCTCCTGCGAGACAGCCACGTCCGACA
>CAZBIN010000392.1:0-2071 GCA_964491995.1 uncultured Orrella sp. | reverse complement strand
CTCGAAGCCTGCACCGGCATACCCCCGACCCCTGCACCCGGGTTAAAATCAAAAATTACGGTTCAAATTTTCTTTTATACCGATATGGCTCAATTTCTGGTTGCAGCACTTTATAAATTCGTACGCCTCGACAACTACCGCGATATGCAGGCTCCGCTGCTCGAAGTCTGCGAGCAGAACGACGTGACCGGCACACTGTTGCTGGCCCAAGAAGGCATTAACGGCACGATTGCCGGCCCTGAAACAGGTATCCGTGCGGTTCTGGCGTGGCTGCATGCCGACCCTCGTCTGGCTACGCTTACGCATAAAGAATCCTGGGCTGACAAGCAGCCTTTCTATCGCATGAAGGTCAAGCTCAAGCGTGAAATCGTCACCATGGGCATTCCCAACGTCGAAGCCGAAACTCGTGCGGGCACGTACGTAAAGCCAGAAGAGTGGAACCGTCTGATCAGTGATCCCGACGTTGTCGTCGTTGATACTCGCAATGACTACGAAGTGGCTATCGGTACCTTCAGGGGTGCTGTCAACCCCGAAACGACCTGCTTCACCCAGTTTCCAGAATGGGTTAAAGCACAGTCCACCGAGGGGGGCGTCTTGCGCCAGAAGAAAAAAGTCGCCATGTTCTGTACCGGCGGTATTCGCTGTGAAAAATCCACCGCCTATCTGCGTTCGCAAGGGTATGACGAGGTTTACCACCTCGAGGGCGGGATCTTGAAGTATTTGGAAACCGTTCCTGCCGAACAAAGCCTGTGGGATGGCGAGTGCTTTGTGTTCGACGAGCGCGTGTCCGTGAAGCACGGCCTCGAGCAAGGGGGGTATGAACTGTGTCGTGCCTGTCGTTACCCGCTGTCTGCAGAAGACAAAAAATCTTCGCTTTTTGAAGCCGGTGTCAGCTGCCCGCATTGCCACGACAAGCATACCCAGGAACAAAAAGCCCGCTTCCGCGAGCGTCAGCGTCAAACCGAACTTGCCCGCCAGCGCCACGAACGTCATATTGGTGCCAAACTCGAGGCCCAGAAAGCGGCCAAGGCCGCGGCCAAAGAGAAAGCCCGTTTAGCCGCCCTGGCAGGCCAGAAAGGGCAATGACCGCCGGGGTTTCGTCCACAGCGACCGCGTCGGCAGGCCCCCTGTGAACTTGCCTGTGCTGTATTCGTTTCGCCGTTGCCCTTACGCCATGCGGGCACGGCTGGCCATCGCCACCAGCGGCATACAGTGTGAACTGCGCGAAATTGTCTTGCGCGACAAGCCGGCAGCAATGTTGCAGGCTTCGCCCAAAGGCACAGTACCGGTTCTGATTGACACCCGGGGTGTCGTCATTGACCAGAGTCTTGACATCATGCTGTGGGCCTTGCAACACAACGACCCTCAAGGGTGGCTGACACCCGCAGGTCCGGGCCAATCGGCAGGGGTGGCAAGCCCTGCGGCCTCTACCGAAAGCCTTGCGGTTTCCACCGCAAGCCTGACATCTTCAGAACACAGCGTGTTGCAGGTCCAGCTCGAACTCGTGGCTCAATGCGACACGACTTTCAAACATCATTTAGACCGCTACAAATACCCACAGCGCTACGCTGATGCGCAAGCCCCTGAGGTTCAGCGTCAGCTCGCGCTGGACTGGCTGAGGGGTCTGGAAATGCGTCTGGTTCGGGAGGAATGGCTGTTCGGCCCTTCGCCGGCATTGGCTGACATGGCCATTGCGCCGTTCGTTCGGCAATTTGCCAGCGTTGATGCCGACTGGTTCAAAGCCCAGGCCATACCGGGCGTGCAACGGTGGTTGGATGCTTTTCTGGCGTTGCCTGTTTTCGGGCAGGTCATGCACAAGTATCCCGTCTGGAAAGCCGGTGACGCCGGGGTACTGTTTCCTGGCTGATGCTGTGCATTTGCTGAATGTGTCACGGTGCACCACAAAAACAGGCCGCACGACAAAAAACCGGGGAAACCCGGTTTTTTGTTTAAAGCGTGGCGTGACAGCGCGCGAGAAGTTACTCCATGCCCGGCACAACCGTGGAGAACCCGGCATCTACATGGGTGATTTCACCGGTGACGCCTGCAGCCAGGTCTGACATCAAGAAGG
>CAZBIN010000391.1:0-2073 GCA_964491995.1 uncultured Orrella sp. | reverse complement strand
GTTGATTGTGATAGGAATACCAACTTCCTGAACAAACCGGCTGATCTGCTCTTCGGATCGCACCGCATCAGGAAAAATCATGTCGGCGCCCGCCGCTGCGTAGAGCTTGGCTCGTTCAATGCTCTTGTCCATTCCTTCAACAGCAATGGCATCTGTCCTGGCAACAATGATGAAATCATCATCTCGCCGAGCATTCACTGCAGCCTCGATCTTCTTGGCCATTTCTCTCGGGTCTATGAGTTCCTTGCCGGAGTAATGTCCGCAACGTTTCGGGAAAGACTGGTCTTCTATGTTGATCCCAACGACACCCGCTTCTTCAAAATAGCGAGTGGTATGGAACACCGTGACAGGATTGCCATAGCCCGTATCAGCGTCAGCCATCAAGGGAATGTCAACGCAGCTGGCCAGATGGCGACATGCATCCACGTTCTCCATGAGCGACATGATTCCAATGCTCTCGGACTTTCCAAAACGTGAATTTGCGAGTCCGGCACCCGTCGTGGATGCCGTTTTGTAGCCCGCCTGCTCAACCAGCCGCAAACTGTAACCGTCATAGACACCTGGCGAAACACAGACTTCTTTTGCTTCAATTAACTCACGCATCTGGCGTGCTTTGGTTTTCATGCGCCTAACTTCCTTTCTGTTGAAGATAATGATTGACGATGTCAGCAGCAGTGGTTACCCAGACATCCTGACGACGCGTGATCTCCCACAGTGCTTCGTCCACATACCTTATGCGGTGGGGGCGTCCGGCGATCCAGCTCCGAAGGCCCAGACTGAGCGAACGTGCGTTGATTTGACCATCCGTCACCATCTGATTGACGGCGTCGCGAACCATCCCGGGATAGTCCCACGCAGGTTGCTGGCGCATCCACAAAACTTGCATATCATCAAGCTCTGGATGAATGGGGAAGCTGACCATCTTTGGGGTTGTCAGAAGCTCATAGGGTTGCTCATCATTGGACCAGTCACCCAGATAACTGAAACCTTGTTGTGCCAGTAAAAATGGCGTTCGCGAGGACTCATTCTGGTATTGACCGAACCATCCTGTCGGTCGGATCCCGATACAAGACTCGATCGCTGCCGTTGATTCATGAATATGCTCGAGTTCCTGTTGCTCGGTCATTTTGCTGGTGATCATTCGCGTCGCGTGAGTGCCGTGAGCGGCGATTTCATGACCCGCTTGCGCGCATTCGATAACGAGCTCTGGATAGCGTTTGCAGATCTCTGAGCCCACAGCAATAGTGGCACGAACTCTGTACTTCTCCAGAAGACGAAGAATTCTGTAAACACCAATCCGCTCGCCGTATAGCCGGTAGCTGAACGTGCGCAGATCCGGGAACTGGTGACCCCACATGCCTTGAACCTCAGGTGGCTTGTGATGATCTGCAGGCGTCTCGAGCTCCCAATAGTCAAGATAAAGCACAACAGAGATTGCGACAGGCTTGCTTTCAGGCCAACGCAGTATTTCGCGACTCCCGATCGGGGAGTAGGAGTAGATGCTGTGATCCATACCCGGTTTAAGTTCTGCCGGCATACTCTAGACTCCTGGATGCTTGGTAGTGGTGTGGATTGCGTCATGGGATTCGTAGAAGTTTTGGTAATACCAATCCGCAACTTCCGCGCCCGTCGTACACCAGACCTGGTCGTGCGACATGATGTGTCGAAGCGCCAGGTCGAGATGCCTGATTCGATGGGGCTGCCCCATGTTGTATGGATGGATGGCAATGGTCATCACTGAAGGAAACTCTTCCCCCTCCTTCCAGAGTGTGTCGAATGTATCAATGATCATGCGACTGAAGTCAGGCGCTTCAAATCCCTGCCGATAGGTCACGGCATCATTGAGATCCACTGAATACGGTACGCTAATCAATCTTCCTTTGCGCACCTGAACGGGAAACGGTTGCTCATCATGCACGAGGTCACATAGATAGCGAATCCCTGACTCTGCAACCAAGTCGGGCGTGAGCAGCGTATGCGACAGCGCAGGAGAAAGCCACCCCTGTAATTGTCTGCCCGTATGCTTGCGGAAGAGATCTACACATTGTTGAATGTGCTCAGCTTCCTCTTGCT
>CAZBIN010000390.1:0-2097 GCA_964491995.1 uncultured Orrella sp. | reverse complement strand
TCTACCTCGTCATTTACTTGTAACTTAATTGTCATCCTAATTGACATCTTCCAGCTGACCATCTACTGCGATTGCTACCGACCGGCTTTTAACTCGTCATGGTGCGGTACACTCCTTGACCTGACGAATCTGGGCAACAAGCGAGGCACTCAGCACCCGTTAGAACAGAAGGCGCGAGAGGTGCATGCATGGCTCTTTCGTTTTTATCAGCCCGCCCGTCGGGCTATCCAGTTTTCATGTACCTGCCCGTAGCTCAGTTGGATAGAGCAACGGCCTTCTAAGCCGTGGGTCGGGGGTTCGACTCCCTCCGGGCAGGCCACTTCAGGCTCTCACACAGCCTCACACCCTCTCAAAACCCGCACGCTTCCTGGCGTAGCGGGTTTTTTGTTGTCTCACAGGGCATCACAGGGGGGCAAACATGACACTGACAGACACATGCGTTCGACAGGTCAGGCACCCGCAGGTTGCCAGGGGTCGTGCGTGTGCAGAAGCTAACCGTTGTCAAAGTGATTGACGACCACTCATGCTCCAGCATCAGTGAACGACCGATTAGGTCTGAGATCCGCTGGCTATTGGCGGACGGCGGATCATCACCACCACCAAGGTCACCACAGTGAGTGGTACGACGAAGCCCAGCATCACACCAGAGAAAGCCTGCAACGCGTCGTGCTGCTGTGCCAACAGGATCAGGTAGGTCACGTAAGCGACGTAGTAACCCAGGAAAAGGCCTCCTTCCCAGCGCGCGATCTCGCGGCCAGTCAAGAAAACCGGCAGGCATGCAAGTGCCACCGCCAGCATGACCCAGATATCGAATGCCTGAATCGATGGGGCAATTGTCAGGTCGAGATCACCCGACACCAGACCAGACAGACCCAGACACCCCAGGATGTTGAAGGTGTTGCTGCCAACGACATTGCCCACAGCGATGTCGCGTTCTCCCTTAAAGGCTGCTGTGATGCTGGTGGCCACCTCGGGCATGCTGGTGCCGGCTGCCACGACCGTGAGGCCGATAACGATGTCACTCACGCCCATGGCCTTGGCAAAACTCACCGAGGCCTGCACGAGGTAGTCCGAGCCAAACACTAGCGCCACCAGACCTGCGGCGATCAATCCAATCTGCGCAGCCCAGTGGCTATCCCAGGCGCCGGCCTGGGCGGGTTGAATCTCTTCGGCAAATTCGTCCTTCGCAGCCTGTGTCTCGCTGCGCGACCGCACGAGGAGGTATGCGGTGTAGGCCAGCATCAAGACGAAGAGGAGTCCGCCGTCAAGGAAAGACAACTGGCCGTCCAGCGAGAGAGCCAGCAGCAACAGGCTGGCGCCCAGCATGATCGGAACCTCCTGCCGGATTAACTGGATATTGACTACCAGCGGTGCGATCATGGCGCTGATACCCAAGATGAACAGCACGTTGAAGATATTGCTACCGACAACATTGCCGACGGCGATGTCGGTCTTGCCGTCGAGCACGGCGCCTACACTCACCGCGAGTTCGGGCGCGCTGGTGCCAAAGGCCACAATGGTGAGACCGACGACGAGAGGGCTAATGCCAAACGACATCGCCAGTTTGGACGCGCCGCGCACCAATGTGTTGGCGCCGATCACCAAGAGGATCAGGCCGCCGAAAAACATAAGCAGATTCATGAACAGAGGGTGTAGTTAAGAGAGCGGAAGGGCGAGCGCGTGGCGCCCATCAGGAGACTGGCTGATTCGGCGGCAGAGCACCTGAGTCACGACCCCGGCCAAGCCAAAACGCAAGGAGCAGGTGCATACCCACCCCCAGCAGGATCAGCAACACGCTTCCAATACCCCAGATGCCCCAGGTCGCTACCGTGAGCACGCCGGCAAGCGCCGGTGCGGCCTGCAGCACCGTATCGACCACAGGCCCAAGACCCGCTATCAGTTGGGCGATAACCTGCACAAGCTCAGGCGGCACCCAGGGTGCCAGCCACTCCGGCAGGGCGAGTGCTCCGGAGTCCAGGACGGCACCGGAAAGCGCCCCCGCGTTGGCTACGGTCCATGTCACCACGGCATGCAGTGCCCAGGCAGCCAGAAACCACAGGGCCAGGAGCACGAAGACGACAAACCAGCTCAGGGCAT
>CAZBIN010000389.1:0-2098 GCA_964491995.1 uncultured Orrella sp. | reverse complement strand
TTTTCATCAATCTCTGCAAGCTCATACTGCCTTGGATTGACCGGCAACTCGCCGATTACAGAACCTGTTTCAGCATCAAACATCCTGCGTGCAGCAAGTACCGCGTCATCTTTGAGCACCACAAACTCTGCCGATGCATCGTAGCGACAGGCGGCGCCAGACGGGTTTAACCCATTTGCCTCAGACCATATGTGCCAGCAACCCTGGTCATCGAGACCCAGCAAACGCCCATCCTCAAGAAAGCGCCACTGGCGCAAGCCCGCAGGAAGACTGGTGCGTGTCCCCGACCCCACAGAGAACACAGACGACGGCTCTGCATGGATTCGACCCGACGTCACGAGTAGCGATGTCTGGTCGGGCGAGAATCGCATCTGACCGGGATCAAACGGCGGATTACCGGGCACATGCCAAAGGGTTTCGAGACCGGGCAGTGAAAGCATGCGTAACCCGTCGTAGCCAAACACAGCCAGAAACTCGCCCTGATCATCGAGTGCGAGCCGTGCTCCTGCCCCGCGGGGTATCGCCTTGAGCCTGTTCTCCTGTCCAGATGCTGTATCAAGCAGCGCAGCCTCAGACCACGAGCTCATGGCAATCCAGCGGCTATTGCTACCCGCAGCCAGATCAACCAAGCCTTCTTGACCAAACTGGATGGCACGCGGCTGCTTAAACACTCGCTGACCGGTGACCCGGTTCCAGATTGCGAATTCCTGATCTGAGACCACCAGTACGCTGGCTCGCCCTGCGACCCATTGCAGTTCCCGTACCCCGTTGAGCTCTCCACGCACAGCAGCAATCTGACCCAGGCGCTGACGTCGCGACAGATCCCAGAAACTGACTTTGCCGCTTGCGTCACCCATGGCTACTGTCACTCCATCGGCAGCGACTGCTATCGCGGTTGCGCCACCGAACCAGCCTGACTGCTCGGCCGTCTGAACCACGATGTCGGTCGCTTTGACAGGCGAGCTGACCCAGAGTCCCATCAAGAGAAAGACCACACTGAGCAGCGTGACGCGAATCATTGGTCAGTTCCTTATCCGTTGTTACCGGGGCTGAACTCGAAAGCTAAATACCTGAGCTGACATGGGTTGCCCGCCTTGCCGGGCAGGCCTGAGACTGCGAGTCGCCACATTCCCGAAACCTGCATCCATGATGAGCGCCATAAAGGGATCTTGCTGGCCTCGAGTTCGCACGGATGTATCAAGGTTATCCTGTGCCAGAAACGCCAGACTGACTGGCTGGGAAGGCTGTAGAACCGGCAAACCCAGCACAAGCAGTCTTTCGCGCCCAAGGCTGTCGGAAAAAGCTTCATATTCGCCAATGGCCACCTTGGCCCCTGCCTCGATTCTGGGATTGAACATCTGAGGGGCATCTGGCCAGAGTGCGCTCATCCCGAAACCAGAATGCACCATCATGACAGTCAGATCCACTGCCAATGCGCCGGTGTTGTGAACAATCAGGCTCAGGCAGTCGCCCTCGCGAAGCTCCATCTGAGAACCAGGCTCGTAGGCTTGACTGCCCGACAGCGGCACGGGCTGCGCAAGCTGATCGCAAGCCGGCTCACCTGGCCGAGGTCGTGGACGTACCCAGGCTCTGACCTCTAGACCCTTGCCCATACCCGTGGCCTGGGCAACCCTGAGCACACTCAGCACACGAGATGCCTTGATCAACGCATCTCCTATGGCATCTGCAATCCCCTCTGCGCCTGATGACTGCACAGCAATCGCTGGCGCAGGTACATCGACCGTTGCCTGCGCGTCAAGCAGTTCCAGACGACCTGATCGCAGGCACAGCCATAGATCCACGCCGGGAGCCTCGGAAGACAGCCACTGCACTCTTTTAGCCAGAGCGTCTTGCCCACGTAACTTGCCCAGGGCAGACTCAAGCGCGGGCGTTACAGGCTCGCACCCGTTTGCGCCTCCTTGCTGCAAGGCCACTTTTAGCCTCCAGTCGATCTGAGTCTGCCAGGCACGTGCGTACATGATCTCTGGCAGACGTTTGATATCGACCGCACGACTATCGGCTTGCAACAGTTTGACCTCGGCATCAACCGCCCTGGCCTGACTCACGACGACCGTCGCCAGTACGTCATCGTCCTGGG
>CAZBIN010000388.1:0-2105 GCA_964491995.1 uncultured Orrella sp. | reverse complement strand
CTGATTGCCTTACTCGAAGCCCACGGTATTGAATGGCGCCAACCACGGCCGGCTGACCTTGAAGGTCGAAATCAAGAACCTGCTCCTCTGTCCACTGACGAGAAAGTAGCCCTTTTCCGCAAACTATTTCGCGGACGTACGGATGTTTATCCAGTGCGCTGGGAAACAAAAAACTCCGATAAATCAGGCTACACCCCAGCCTGTGCCAACGAATGGCGAGCAGGTCTTTGTGAAAAGCCCCACATCAAATGCAGCAATTGCCACAATCGTCTGCTGATTCCGATGACCGATTCGGTGATCTACGATCACCTGGCGGGCAAGCAAACGGTCGGTATTTATCCGCTGATGGAGGATGACACCTGTTATTTTCTGGCCGTCGATTTTGACGAGGCCGATTGGCGTGACGATGCTCGCGCTTTTATGGGCTCCTGCGACGAGCTCGGCGTACCCGCGGCACTGGAAATTTCCCGGTCAGGCAATGGTGCGCACGCATGGGTGTTTTTCGCCAGCCGCGTTTCTGCCCGAGATGCCCGACGCTTGGGCACGGCGATTATTAGTTACACATGCTCTCGGACTCGACAACTTAAGCTCGAATCCTACGACAGGCTATTCCCGAACCAGGACACGATGCCCAAAGGCGGCTTCGGCAACCTGATCGCCTTACCGTTACAAAAATGGCCTCGCAAAAGTAATTGCAGCGTGTTCATTGACGCTGAATTGCGGCCGCACCCCGACCAGTGGCAGTTCCTTTCTTCCATCCAGCCCATGCTTGCAGACGACATCGAGCCAACCATACTGCGGGCCACGGGAGGTTTACAGCCGCTGGACGTCACGTTTATCGAAGAAGAGGACCTGGCCACTCCATGGAAACGCGTGACCAGGTCACCCAAAAAATTGTCAGGGCAAATACCGAAGTCGTTGAGCGTCACGCTCGCCAACCAGATTTACTTCGAGAAAGCTCAACTGCCGCAGACACTGGCCAATAAACTGATCCGTTTGGCAGCGTTTCAGAACCCGGCGTTCTACAAGGCTCAGGCCATGCGCATGTCGGTATGGGACAAGCCCCGCGTCATATGCAAAGCGGAAAATTTCCCACAACACATTGCCTTACCTCGTGGCTGCATTGATGCGGTACTGGACCTACTGCGAGAGAATGGTATCAACTGTGACCTGCGTGACGAGCGCTTCGGTGGGGAACCTCTTAAAGTCTCCTTTGTGGGTTACTTGCGTCTGGATCAAGAAGCCGCCATTGCCGGCATTTTGCACCACGATACCGGCGTGCTGTGCGCTCCAACAGCCTTTGGAAAAACAGTCACAGCTGCTGCAATCATTTCGCGTCGAAAAGTAAACACCTTGGTCCTAGTTCATCGAACCGAACTACTCAAGCAATGGCAGGAACGTTTGCAGGCTTTTCTGGGCGTTGGCAAAGACGTGATCGGCACCATGGGTGGTGGCAAATCCAGACCCACAGGCAAACTCGACATCGCGGTGATGCAATCGATTTCGCGACAGGGTGAAGTCAGTTCGATCGTCGAAAACTACGGCCAGGTGATTGTGGACGAATGCCATCACATTGGCGCGGTGTCGTTCGACGCAATTCTCAAACAAACCAAGGCAAAATATGTACTTGGCCTGACGGCAACACCAGTACGCCGTGATGGTCAGCATCCGGCCATTTTCATGCAATGTGGGCCCATCCGATACACCGCAGCCATACCCGCCAGCGCACCTCACGACCTGGAAGTCGTGCCTCAATATCGTCACACACAGATCGAACTGCCGATCGACTCAGGCATCCAGGATGTTTTCCGCTATCTCGCTAACGATCAGGCCAGAACCGAAGCGATTGCCGCCGAGGTTCGCAATGCTGTCAGGCTGGGTCGTAAAGTGCTGGTGCTCACCGAGCGGACAGAGCATCTAGATGCCATAAAAGTGGCATTTGACGGGTTCAAACCGGAGCCTTTCGTTCTGCATGGACGCATGTCCAGGAAGCAACGGGCAGCGCTGATTGCTGATCTGGCCGTACTACCACCAAGCACGCCACACATTCTTATTTCGACCGGCAAACTTGTCGGCGAGGGCTTCGATCACCCACCGCTAGACAC
>CAZBIN010000387.1:0-2124 GCA_964491995.1 uncultured Orrella sp. | reverse complement strand
GCTTGAAACCGACTATACGGAATGAGCCCTATGGACGAACTCGACCAAAAATTAAACGCCACATTCGATGGCAAGGTGCTCCGTAAAGACCTGCTGCATCGGATCAAGAAGGGCACCAACGTCCCTACGTTCGTCCTGGAGTTTTTGCTCGCCAAGTATTGCGCCAGTAACGACCAGGCGGAAATGGATGCCGGTATGGAGGCCGTGCTTTCATCGCTACAGGAAAATTACGTCAGGCCAGATGAGGCCAATGCGGCACAATCCCGGGTGGCTACCAAAGGCAGACACCGCTTCATCGACAAAGTGCATGTTCGCTACGTTGAAAAGGAAAAGCGCCACTGGGCTTCGCTGGAGAACTTCAACTCGCAACGTATTGCGATTGGCGAGAAGTTCTACCGAGACAACGACCGCTTGCTGGAAGGCGGTATTTGGGCGGAAGTGACCCTGGCGCACAACGATATTGATGAAGACGACTATGCCTTCTCGATCGAAGACTTGCGCCCTATCCAGCTGACCCGCTTTGACTTTAACCGCTATGCAGAGGGGCGCGCGGCCTTCACGCGTGATGAGTGGCTGGCAGCGGTGTTACGCTCCGTAGGGTTGGAACCCAGCAAGCTGACAAAACGCGTTCAGATGCACTTCGTGGCCAGGCTGGCTGCGCTGGTTGAACCCAACTATAACTACATCGAGCTGGGCCCGCGCGGCACAGGCAAGTCCTATTTCTTCAGTGAGTTTTCGCCTTACGCCACGTTAATTTCGGGTGGGCAAGCCACCAAGGCAACGCTGTTCTACAACAACGCCCGTCGCAAAGTGGGGCTGGTCGGGTTTTGGGACACGGTGGCCTTTGATGAAGTGGGGGGTATTAAGGTCAAAGACCCAGATACCATCCAGATCATGAAGGACTTCATGGCCAACGGGCGCTTTTCGCGTGGCGCTGAGGTTATTGCCGATGCCAGCCTAAGTTTCGTTGGCAATATCGACATGTCGGTACAACAGTTGGTCAACTCCCCCAAGCACGACCTGTTTCAACCCCTACCACCCGAACTCGACCTGGCGGTCATGGACCGCTTCGCGGCCTACATTCCGGGTTGGGAAATGCCCAAGAACAGTAGCGAATTCCTGACCAACAACTATGGGTTCATCACCGACTACCTGGCAGAAGCCTTCCACTACCAGTTCAAGCACACAAATCGGTATGAGGAGGTCAGCAAGCGTATTCGCCTGGGCAAATCGATCGAAGGGCGCGACGAAAAAGGCATCAAGAAGACCGTCTGCGCATTCTTGAAGATTCTGCACCCGAACGGCCCACCAACGGATGACGAGTTCGAGGAATACGTGGCCTACGCCACGGAATATCGCCGTCGCGTCAAGGAGCAGATGAACAAACGCAAACCAGATGACGAGTTTGCCCGGATCAATCTGTCGTACTTCAAGGCCAACGGTGAAGAAGTGGTGGTTTTTTGCCCTGAATCGAAGGATGCACCGGCAACGCAAGAGCCGGAACGTCATCGTTTGAACCAGGCGGAGGATCAGCCTGCTGAGGTCAGTGCGGTGCAGACTGCGCAGTCTGTGGCTGCGGCTAAGCCATCTTCGACCACGACCACACCGACGTCACCAGCCACGATCACGGATGCGCCTTCTTCGGCTGAGCTCAGAGAGCAGCATTTCACGATTCTCTATGACGACACCGGCTACAGCTATGAGTCGATCATCGGACCTTATCTGCAGGGCGCCAAATCTGTCGTGATCGAGGATCCCTACATCCGCCTGCAACACCAGATTCAGAACTTTGTCCGGTTTTGCGAGACCGTCCTGAAGGCTGGGACCGTGAAAAGGATAAATCTGATTACCGGATATGACGACAAAACCCAGCTGGCGGATATCGCAGAAAAACTTGATGAACTGAAACAAAGCCTGCTGGAGCTGGATGTCGAGCTGGAGGTAAAGCTGAACCCCAACATGCACGACCGAGAAATTCGTATCGACAACGGCTGGGTAATCAAGATTGGCCGGGGGCTGGACTTCTTCCAAAAGCCTGGCGGCTGGTTCGAGGTAGGGGCGAACGACCTAAGTCTGCGCAAGTGCCTGGAAACGAAGGTGGATATCTTCCGAGCATGATGCAAA
>CAZBIN010000386.1:0-2126 GCA_964491995.1 uncultured Orrella sp. | reverse complement strand
CCTAGTCTTTGGCCGCACTGAGGAATGAATGATTGCCTAATGGCATCCAGAAATATCCGCTTGACGTTGCCATTAGCGAACTTTTCCATCATTGTGTTTTCCTACCCCTCCGTCACCATTTGGATCCTCTCTATTGCGTTACACAGCATTGAGTTCAGTAGTTTTATTCAAAGCACAGATTGAAATTCTCAAATACTGATTCCATCAAATTCGGTGTAGATCATTCTCTCCACATCCATCATGGTCACCGAATGTTTGATTAAGAGTTCAGCCAAATCTTTTTGATCTAAAAGTTGCACGCCATTAAGCACCGCATTTTCATGCGCCTGGCTGTTGAAACGTTGGTTGGTCAAGCCGACCTTTTTAAACTGAACACCAGGGTGTCTACGGCAGTAGTAAGCCTCACCCGCCACAACTTCCTTCACGGTGTCCCAGTTCAATGCACGGTCATCGGTAGCGGATGTTTTCGTTTGCACCAACTCACCACGGTTGCCTCTGATCGCGACGACGTCCACTCCGTTGTCGCTTGACCCCGGCGTGCAGTAAACGACGTCGTAACCCATCTTGGACCAGAGCGCTGCCGCTAACCCTTCAAAGTGGCGCCACTCCATGCGCATCACGTCATCGATGGTGATTCGCTCATCGAAAATTTCGGCATCTGAGCTTGGGACCACGTCCTCAACTTTGAATTCCGCCATCGAAATGTCAGGGGAGCCGTTGAGCATGTCGCCAGCCAATGACCGCTTGCGTTCCAAAAGCTGATCGAGCTTCACATCAAAGGTTGTGAAATCTTCAGCCGCTACTACTGGGTAGTAGACATAGACCTCTTTGGTTTGGCCAATACGCCACGCACGGTCTGATGCTTGATCTTCCTTGGCTGGATTCCATGTCCTGGTGTAGTGAACCACATGGTTGGCAGCCTGAATGTTGACGCCAAAGCCAACCGCAACCGGAGACAAAATGATCACACCAAAGTCGGGCTTGGTCTGAAACGCTTTGATTCGCTTTTGACGGCTGGCCGTGTGGCTTGAGGATGCCGAAGTGTCACCGTTGATGATGTCAGCCTCAAAGCCCAATGCCTCTTGGATGTAGTGTTGCAGCAAGCGTTGGATGTTGCGGAACTCGCAGAAAACAATCGCCTTCTCCCCCTTGGCTTTGATCTCTTCGAGCAGGTTCAGCAACCAGTCCAGTTTGGGAGCTGCAGAACGATATTGCGAAATGGGCTCTGGCTTGAACACCGTCAATCCATGCCGTCGCGGATCGGTACAAATCAGGCGAAGGTAATGCAACAACCCCAGATGGTTTTTGAAAGGACTCTTGAAGTTCGGATCATTTCGTTTCTTGAAGTCTGCGATTGCCTTGGCGTAGAAGTTGCGCTGCACAGAAGAAAGGGGTAGCCGACGACATGAGTCCACCACAATCTTTGGTGGAAGGTCTTTAGCGACCTCCCGTTTGGTGCGACGCAAGATCTGAGTTTCGATCAGTACCCTGAGCTCCTTCACCCGTTTCTGACCCTCCTCATCTCGTTCGTCAATTTCGATGGGTCTTCGGTATCGGGTACCAAAATCATTGAGTGCGCCCAGCAAACCAGGCTGCACAAAATCGAACAAGCACCAGAGGTCTGCCAGTGTGTTTTCAACAGGCGTACCGGTACAGGCAATCTTGAACTCTGCATTCTGCTTTTTGGCAGAACGGGTCACCATCGCAGCCGGGTTCTTTATCTTTTGTGCCTCATCGCAGACCATGAGTGACCATTGCTGGAAGGCAAATGAGAACTCCAGATCACGCAGGGTTTCATAGGTGGTCAATACCAACTGTGCGTCGCCAATCCAGTCAGGGCGCAAGAAGCGAATCAAACCGTCCTCGTTCCGGAGCTTTGCATCGACACTCTCTCGCGGAACACGAAGTCCTGCCAACGTGTCACCATAGGCTGTGAGGATCCGAAGCGCGCCAGGAAAGAACTTGTCTGCTTCCTCCTTCCAGTTTTCTAGAAGCGAAACTGGTGCCACCACCAACATGGGTTTTGTGTTTGGATCACGTTCAAACACGCTGGCGGCCACCGTGAGCAATTGAAAAGTCTTGCCCAAGCCCATGTCATCAGCCAACACCATGCCGCGCACTTGGTA
>CAZBIN010000385.1:0-2144 GCA_964491995.1 uncultured Orrella sp. | reverse complement strand
GAACAATCAGGAGTTCTCCATGCACTGAAGCTAAAAAAACCTTCAATGCCCGAGCAGCTGACACTTCTGTAGTGGCAATTTAAAAACTTATTTCAATGAAATCAGTTGCTTATGAAGGTTCGTGTCGAACTCGGGGGGCCTGGTTCACACGGTCACCACAACGTCTGCCAATGAGCACGACATCACACAGACCCATGCGTTGCTGCACGGTGAGGAGCAGGATGTGTTTGGTGATGCGGGCTATACCGGCGTTGAGAAACGCGATGAACTCAAGGATCTGGACGTTCAGTGGCACGTGGCGATGAAGCCAAGCCAGAAGAATGCGATTCAGGACAAACGCCTGCGCAAGATTGTGGATCGACTCGAGTATTTGAAATCGTCGGTCCGCTCCAAGGTCGAGCACCCGTTTCGCGTGGTCAAGCGTCAGTTTGTCTACACCAAGGTGAGATACCGCGGACTGGTCAAGAATACGGCGCAGGTGCTCACGTTGTTTGCGTTGGGCAATCTCTGGATGGTGAGAAGCCAATTGATGAGGATGACAGGATAGGTGCGCCCAAAATGGGCGAACCACCCCGCCTGGGGTGAAGAATCGCTCAATATGGGCAAAAATCCGGTCATTTTGATCAAAAAAGAAAGAAATTATTAGCGACGAGTGAATATTCTCGTCATTCACGTTTAAAAACCCTCGTTATTCAGAGGATCCCTAGATGTTTTCAGGCTGCACAAAAACTTTAACAATATTTCTGAGGAATGCATACTGATGATTTGTCAGCACGGGGTAGAGAAGATCTGCAATGTTCGTCAATGCACTAAATCATTCAACGAGGATCCACTCGGCGTTTAATCGAGTTGTTAAATATTTCGGCTCAACCCATGACCTTCACTCAGCTTTCTCTTCTGACTCAGCCTTGAAGCTTTCAATCAACTTTTGATTGTAATCATCCAAATAAGTCTGCAAAACTACCCGATCGACAAGGCGAACCCCAGTCGCGGAAGCAAGTTCTTTGGCAGATTTCGTGTAGTAGGAATTGGTCACGACCATAGCTTCGTCGCAACCGTAGAAGGCTTTGGCCGAGATTGCTTGTTGGACTGCAGCATTGCCGACTGAACCAGTGTAATTTTTTGCTTGGATAACCATGTTTCTTCCGAACTGGCTCACGAATAAATCAGCTCCCTGATCAGCAGTCCTCTTCGTCTCTTTAACGTCGAAACCGATAGTTTGAAAAATTTCTACTAAAAATTCTTCAAACTGAAAGCCATCCATGGCGTCTACTAAATACATCGTGACAAACCGGTTCGGATCGAAATGTTCAAGCTGGGTTCCAAGCCGCTCGACGAGAATGTCAGTAAGCAATGGAATGGACGCCCCTACCTGAGGCTACGGCATCAGGTGCCTTAAAGTGAGGGTGTTAACAAACACTACGCAACAGGAGGGCGTCCACCATGAAGATTACGACAGTTGGCATTGATCTGGCAAAGAACGTTCTGCAAGTGCACGGGGCCGATGAGCGCGGCAAGCCCGTGTTGCGCAAGCAACTCAAACGCGATCAGGTGATGGCATTCTTTGCCAACATGGAGCCTTGCCTGATTGGCATGGAAGCCTGTGGCAGTGCGCACCACTGGGCCCGTCAGTTGCAGAGCCTGGGGCATGAGGTCAAGCTGATCTCACCGCAGTTTGTCAAACCTTACGTCAAAACCAACAAGCACGATGTGGCTGATGCTGAGGCGATCTGCGAGGCCGTCAGTCGACCCATCATGCGCTTTGTTCCGGTCAAGAATGTCGAGCAACAGGCGATGCTGTCACTGCACCGCGCACGCGAAGGATTCATCGGTGATCGAACCGCCACGGCCAACCGTATCCGGGGCTTGATGGCTGAGTACGGACTGATCATCCCGCAAGGTATCGCACACGTTCGCAGCAAGGTCCCAGCTCTGATTGAAGATGCGACCAAAGAACTGCCAGGCATATTCAGAAGGTTGATTGATCAGCTACTCAGCCATCTGCGCTGGCTCGACCAGCAGATCGAGACGATCGAAAATGAGATCCATGCCTGGCATCGCAACAATGCGGATAGTCAGCGACTTGAAAAAGTCTCTGGCATTGGCGTGATCATTGCCACGGCCATGATTGCCACGATCGGGGA
>CAZBIN010000384.1:0-2153 GCA_964491995.1 uncultured Orrella sp. | reverse complement strand
CCGGGATTCCCGTGACCTCAGACAGTGGCGACGTTTCGCCCTTTGGCTTCGAGGCATCCAAAACATTGTGGGGCCACCTCCAGGCTCAGGGTTATATCAGCGACAAGGGCAAGGTTCAGGATTCGCTGAAAACGGCTTTGAAGAGTGGCGACTTGCAATTGCCTGCGGAATTTGAGGCCCAGCGCCATCAGATCGTGGCCGTGTTGAAGAAGCTTTCCGGCAAGCTGGAGGTCAAGAATGCCGACGACCGCAAGCCGATTTCGGTCAGAAAGTCGGTGCTGCTCAGCCCAGACTTCAAGGCCCTGTGGGACCGCATCAAGCACAAGACCACGTATCGCGTTCAATTCGACAACGAAAAGCTGATCGAACGCTGTATCCAGGCGCTGGATGATGCCCCGCCAGTGTCCAAGACCCGCCTGCAGTGGAAGAAAGCGGGTATGGCGATTGGCAAGGCAGGTGTCGATGCTTCGCTGCTGTCGGTATCGGAACCCATCGCCCTCTATGAGGCGGATATTGAGTTGCCCGATGTGCTGACGGAACTGCAAGACAGAACCCAACTGACTCGAAAGACGATTGCCCGCATCCTGACCGAGAGCACCCGGCTGAACGATTTCAAGCGCAATCCGCAGCAGTTCATCGAACTGGCCTCGGACGCGATTAACCGTTGCAAACGCCTGGCCTTGGTCGATGGCATCAAATACCAGCGCCTCGGCGACGAGCACTACTACGCTCAGGAGTTATTCGAGTCGGAAGAGGTGTCCGGTTACTTGCAAAATATGGTGCTCAATACCGAAAGGTCGGTGTACGAGCATGTCGTTTACGACTCGGCCATCGAGCGTGACTTTGCGGAGTCTCTTGAGAAGAACGAGGCGGTCAAGGTCTATGCCAAGCTGCCCGGCTGGTTCAAGGTGCCGACCCCGCTAGGGACGTACAACCCGGACTGGGCGGTGTTGGTGACGTTGGATGGGCAGGAACGCCTGTACTTCGTCGTTGAGACCAAGGGGAGCTTGTTTGACGATGAGCTTCGGGATCGGGAAGGCGGCAAGATCAAGTGCGGTGCTGCGCACTTCACGGCCCTGGCGAGCGAGGTGGATGCCGCACGGTATGTCGTTGCCCGCTCGGTAGAGGACGTTTTTACCAAGGTATGAGCAATCAATAGCCTCTTTTTAAGGTATTGATTGCTTTACCGTTTCTGGCCGACCGCTGGCTGGCGACCAGCCAGGATGTCGATCATCTCCCTGCGGTCGGCTTTCAGCTTGGTCAGCTGTGATGGTGCTCTGTGTGATGCCCCAGACGGGCTGCGGCTTTGTGACCGCCACACTGACTTTCTGACTTGCGATGGGACGTTATCTGCCAGATTTTTTCGGCAAAGTGGACGTAAGTGACATAGGCTTCGACGTAGGCACGACCGGCACCGACATCGTTGACGTCGTAGTGCTTTTTTGTGTTCGCGTCATCAAAGAGGGTGTGCAGCCGGGTGCGCACGGCCTCTGTCAGCAGGGTGCACAGGGTATCGACCGACCCGGTCTTGATAGCCAGGTCTGCCGCAGGCACTGCAGGGCCAATATCCAACCCGGCAGGTTTCAACCCGGTGTACGGTGCGCCTTCCCCGGCACGGTGGACGCGTACCAGCGTCTCAAGAAAATGCTCGTCGGCAAGGGCCATGGCCTGGGGGCCCAGTTCCCTGACCGCCTGTGCGTGTTCAAATGCCCGGCGTATCTCGGCTTCGTCTTCCGCCCGTACCCAAGGAAGTACGAAGTTGACGTTCTTTTCGGTTAACGCTTTTTTGCCGAGCGACACCACGGGGCCATCCATCGTGTCGCAGTGCCCGATACCCCATAGCAACAGCATGCCGGCATCTGCAGTTAAGCCGGGTAGAAGGTTCAGGTTAAACAGGTGGCTGCAAAGCTGTTCAATTGTGATCAGGCCGATTAAAAGCCACAGCAGGTTGCGGCGGTTTGTGAAAGTCGTCATGTCGTGTGTCCCTTGTTCTGGTTCAAGCGAAAAGATCTCGTTGCGATCGCGGGGCCGATCTGTGCCGACCTTCATGCCAACTGATGTTACCCCACTAAAACGACTTGGTTACGCCCTTTCTTTTTGGCTTCGTACATGGCATTGTCTGCACGGGCCATGACGTGTTCGAACTCTTCACC
>CAZBIN010000383.1:0-2163 GCA_964491995.1 uncultured Orrella sp. | reverse complement strand
GACAATGGAACTGGATGAAGAAGTCGACCAGGCATATCCGCAACGCTGGATTGGCAAGGTGACTGTAACCACCAGGGACGGTCGCGTTTTCACGGGTCGCGTCGATGAACCGAAGGGTGATCCAGGTAATACATTGAGTCGCCCAGAGATCGAAGACAAGACGCGACGACTCGGAACCTACCAAGGTGCCGCGACCGAGAAAGAGATTGACCGAATCATTGCTCGCGTGTGGCAACTGAGAAATCAAGAAACTCTTGACGAAATCCTGGTTGGTGCTGCTTAATCAGAGCGTTATGATGTCGTCTCAGGGGGACGCTCATGCTGCTTAAGGGTAAGGTTGCAATCATCACTGGCGCTGCCAGTGGATTTGGGGCTGAAATCGCTCGCGTCTATGCCCGTGAGGGCGCGAGCGTTGTCATTGCAGATCTCAATGAAACTGGCGCGCGTCAAGTGGCCTGCGAAATTGGTTCTCTGGCACTTTCCTTGCGATGCGATGTTAGCAAGCGTGCTGACATCGATCACGTCGTGACGTCCACCATCTCGAAATTCGGAGTGCCTGACATTGTCGTGAACAATGCTGGGTACACCCACCGCAATCAACCGCTGCTCAACGTTGACGAGGCGACCTTTGACAGGGTGTTTGATGTCAACGTCAAGGGCATTTACCACATGATCATGGCGACAGTGCCAGGCATGCGAGAGCGTGGCAGTGGTTGCATCATTAATATTGGCTCAACAGCTGGCATACGCCCTCGCCCGGGTCTGACCTGGTACAACGCGTCCAAAGGCGCGGTCAATCTTTTGTCGAAGTCGCTGGCCGTGGAACTGGCTCCGGATGGGATTCGGGTCAACGCAATATGCCCCGTCATGGGAGATACGGGTATGCTGGCTGACTTCATGGGTGTGCCCGACACATCTGAGAACAGGGCAAAGTTCGTCGCTACCATCCCGATGGGACGTATGAGCAGGCCCAGCGACATTGCCAATGCAGCGTTGTTTCTGGCTCAGGACAGCTCAAACTTCCTGACCGGTCTCGAAATGCCTGTCGATGGCGGACGCACGATCTGATAAAAAAGGCGACGCCAGACAGTGGGGGCCGGCGCAGTTTTCTTCGCGGTCTCTTTCTGTAAAAATTTCAAACGTCACATCGGCTCTATATCCATCTTCGGATCGCAGACTGCGCTGATCATGCTGCGGGCAACCAGAAAGAAGATACAGGGGTCCACCGACACTTGCTGAATACAACAGAAATCTCCCACAACAGCGCGTAATCGAGTTACGGTTACGGTTCAAACCACTCGTATCATCACAGTGCCAGGTTTTGGCAGGGAGCGATGTATGAATACCAGTACCATTGACGCCATTGTGTTGCCCAAACCCATTGGAAACTTTCTGCTCTATAAAGTCGTGGGAGACATTGTCTATCTCTCCGGCCAGACATGCTCGCGCGATGGCCAGATGAAATATCAGGGTCGTGTGGGTCAGGACTTGAGCATCGACGAAGGCTACGCGGCAGCACGTGTCTGTATGGAAAACCTGTTTGCAGCCCTGCGTCAGTCAGTGAATGGCGACTGGTCCCGCATCAAGGAATGCATACGTTTGACAGGCTATATCAATTCAGAAGCACCATTTGCAAAGACGCCACTGGTCATGAATGGAGCATCGGATCTGGTCATTGAGCTGATGGGCGAGTCGGGGCGCCATGCTCGTTCAGCTGTCGGCGTTTCGGCCTTGCCCGGCAACGCTGCGGTTGAAGTAGAAGCGATATTTCGTATCGGGAACTGAAGCATCTGCCCGTTTGCAATTTCTATCGGAAAACTGCAACGAAAAGACCTGGCATTGACATTTTATTCAATGCCAGGCTCAAAAAGAAATGCTGCGCCCGCACCGGAAATTCGAGTCTGACCGCCGGAACTTTTTCTTGATGATGTTTCCTGTCAGCGTTGCTTGATAAGATTCGCATATTATGGCGTCTGGCGCGACATCGCCAGAACACCCTCAACGCCTCAAACCACCAGGCTGTGCCGTGATGCCAACGAACTCGCGCCGAAAAGATTCCCTATAGGTGAAACGATCGGCCGGGTGGATGTTAACCGCCTGCTCGACGAGTTCATCATGCGTGTCCATGTACCGACGCTGTAGCCAGATTCCTGCGCTACGCAC
>CAZBIN010000382.1:0-2167 GCA_964491995.1 uncultured Orrella sp. | reverse complement strand
CGCCAACTTCAAGCATCAGTAAAAGCTACCGCTGACTGCCGCGTTGTGAACCGACAGGCGGCAGTTCAGGTCGACATACGAAGGGCTGCAATGGTGCCTCACCATAGCAGCCCTTTTTCCATGCCTATGAGGTTGGTAGCCATGAGGCCAGCGCACGCTATTCATAGTCTCTGCCTGTAACCATAAAGTCATCGAATATCAGCTATTTGCGCTCCGCCATGGATCCGTTGTGCGCGACTGCCTAGACTTAGCTTCCGAGAACGAGCGTAGGGTTCACTGCGCATTGATCGACGGCATCAAGACAACACCAGAAACGCGCAACCAGGACCATGACAGAGTTGGATTCAAGCTTTGATCTCACTACGAAAAATCTGCCACCGCCGGTGATTTCCGTTCGCGAGGACTGGCTCGCTTTGCACGACGAACCAGCGATTGAGCCAGAGCTTCCGATCGTCGACCCTCACCACCATTTGTGGCATCGAGAAGGCGCACGGTATCTGGTGCCAGACTTGCTGGAAGATATTGCAGGACAAAACGTAGTTGCCACTGTCTTTGTCCAGTGCCGGAGCATGTACCGGACTGAAGGCCCGGAGGCCATGCGACCTGTGGGCGAAACTGAATTTGTCGTGAAGGCAACGCAGGACCTTGCGCCTGGGTCTCCACGCATCGCTGCCGGCATCGTGTGCATGGCAGATCTCATGCTGGGTGATGACGTCATCCCGGTGTTGGAGGCACAAGTTGAAGCTGGCAAAGGGCGTATGCGCAGCGTTCGCAACATGACGTCATCGCACCCGGCTGTCGCTTCAATGTTCGGCAGGATGCCGGAGCACCGCTTACTCGACCCCACCTGGCGCAAGGGTGCATCACACCTCGCTCCTCGCGGGCTGATGTACGACGTCTACGCGTTTCACACACAGCTGGATGAAGTAGCAGACCTCGCCCGTAGCCTGCCCGATCTGACCATCGTGCTGAACCACCTGGGCACCCCGCTTAACACGGGCCCTTACGAGAACAGGCGGCAGGAAGCCTTTGCAGAGTGGTCTGCAGCCATGGCCCGCGTTGCGCAGTGCCCCAATGTCATGCTCAAGGTTGGTGGGTTCGGCATCCATGTGATCGGGCTTGACTTCCACAAGCATGCAACCCCGCCTGACTCGCAGACGTTGGCCGATGCGTTCAAACCCTATGTGCACACGTGCATTGAACTATTCGGCGTCGAGCGCTGCATGTTTGAGAGCAACTTTCCGGTCGATAAAGGTCAATTCAGTTACCGCACCATGTGGAACGCATTCAAGCGACTCACCAGCGGCGCCAGCGACCATGAAAAGGCTCAGTTGTTCTCGCGCACGGCAGCCCGCGTCTATCGACTCGACGTCTGACTTGCCCGCTTAGCAACCAAAGCTGCCAGTCAATCGACTTGGGTGGCCCGAGCCCTCCGCTCCAGTTAGGCGGAATCGGCAATAACCGTCCCACCAGTCAACACAACGCCCACCGATGCACCACGCATCGGTTGAAAACCCTCATTTTTTTGAAGGAAACCCTCATGACATCATGGAAATCTTATTCGCGCCGGGGTGCTTTGGCCACGATCGCAGCAGGCGTCACACTTGCAGCGGGCATGGCAACTACCGCCAACGCCAACCCGACGTCCACCTGGCCTCAAAAGCCTGTACGCATCGTCGTCCCATTTCCTGCTGGCGGCACCGGCGACCTGATTGCCCGCGCACTCGGCAACAATCTACGAGAAATGTGGGGTCAACCCGTCCTGATTGAGAACCGGGGTGGTGCCAACGGAACTATCGGCACAGCACATGTCGCACGCGCTGAGCCAGACGGACACACATTGATCCTGGCTGCAGCGAGCCACATCATGAACCCGCCGCTGTTCCCAAAATTGAGCTATGACGCCGTCAAGAGCTTCACACCGATCATGCGGCTGGGAAGCTACCCCATGGCAGTGGTAGTGAACGCCAACACGCCATACAAGACACTGGCAGACCTGACTGCAGCGCTGAAAGCAGATCCTGGCAGCGTGTCCGTAGCTAGCACTGGCCCGGGGTCGGCACCGCATCTGGCCGCTGCGCTGTTCGAGCAGGGTGTTGGCGGCAAATTCACGCATGTCCCCTACCAAGGCTCAGGCCCCATGATGATGGCCATCCTCTCGGGACAG
>CAZBIN010000381.1:0-2169 GCA_964491995.1 uncultured Orrella sp. | reverse complement strand
CTGGAAGAGTTGCGTGGGTGTTGTCCGAACGTTCGACATTGGTATTCTCACGACAGCGGCATCGCTGGTCAGATCTGCTTTTGGGATGAGATCTCGCTTCATGTTCCAGCCAGACTCACCGTCACGGCACAGCCTGATGATGTCATTCGACTCGCCTACACAGGCGGTACAACAGGCACGCCCAAGGGTGTCATGTTGACCAATCGATCAATGTGGATGCAGGCGTTGCTATTGCTCGGGGGCCGTCAGTTGCCCGAAGATGTCAGGTTGCTTTGTCCGACACCGATTTCGCATGGTGCCGGCGCCATGCTGGTACCCACGCTATGGAAGGGTGGCACGGTGATCCTGCAAGATGGTTTTGATGCTGCAAGATATCTACAGGCCTTGCAACTGCACCGGGCGACATTCACTTTTCTTGTTCCAACTATGATCTACGCGATTCTGGACCACCCTGACTGTGCAACTACTGATTTTTCTTCACTAAGATTTCTGTCATATGGCGCAGCCCCTATGGCACCGGCACGGATCGCAGAGGCAATCAAGGTTTTTGGCCCGATACTTGCGCAGAGTTATGGGCAGACAGAGTGTCCTAGCAATATTCTTTTTCTGTCACAAGAGGATCATGTTCGTCAAGACGTCAATCTACTTGGATCAGCCGGAATGCCATACCCAGGAGTCACCGTTGCGCTATTCGATAAGAACGATATTCCTGTCAGCGACGGCGAGACGGGCGAGTTGTGTGTACGTAGCCCGCTCGTGATGGATGGATACTGGAAGCAGCCTGATCTCACGGATGAAGTGATGAGAAACGGATGGCTCCATACGGGCGATATGGCGTACCAGGACGAGAACGGGTATTACTTTCTTGTGGATAGAAAGAAGGACATGATCATTTCTGGAGGTTTTAACGTTTATCCGAAAGAGGTCGAGAATGTGCTGAGCGCCCATCGTGATGTTTCCTCTGTCGCGGTTATTGGAGTGCCTGACGACAAATGGGGCGAGGCAGTCAAGGCTGTCGTTGTACTCAAGAGGGATGCAGCCGTCACCGAGGATGAGCTCAAGGCACTGGTGCGCCAGGCAAAAGGTTCGGTTTATGTCCCAAAATCCATTGACTTTGTTACAGAGTTGCCACTTACCTCTTTAGGTAAGGCAGACAAGAAGAAGCTACGCGCACTGTACTGGGCCAATCAGGTCCGCTCAATCAACTGATTCATAAGGCAAGGCGATGATCGAGACAAATTTTTTTGAGCCAGCCAGCCGCTCTCTTGCAGGAAGGGTTGCCGTTGTGACGGGAGCTGGATCGCGAGCTGAAGGCATTGGCAATGGTCGCGCTTCAGCGATTCTGCTTGCACGGGATGGGGCAAAGGTTCTGCTGATCGATGCGGTTCAAGAGTGGGCTCATACTACGCGTGAGATGATCGAGAGGGAAGGCAACGAGGCTCTGGTCGTGAGGTGTGATGTCACGAAAAACGATGATTGCAAGGCGGCAATTTCGTACGCAATCGAGCAGTGGGGTCGAGTCGACATCCTGGTGAATAATGTTGGCATCGGAGGGCCGAAGGGCGATGCAGTTGATGTCGATTTGCAAGAGTGGGAGCACGCCCTGCGAGTAAATGTGACCTCGATGATGTTGATGGCGAAGCATTCGATTCCTGACATGAGAAAAAGAGGGCAGGGCGCAATCGTGAATATCGCGTCCGTGGCAGGTTTGATGGGGGGGAATCCGAATTTGCTGTATCCCACATCGAAAGGAGCGGTCGTAAATATGACTCGCGCGATGGCAGCCCATCACGGAGAAGAGGGCATCCGGGTTAATTGCGTCGCACCCGGGATGGTTTTTACACCAATGGTTTTTTCAAAGGGAATGTCTGAGGAGATACGCGACGTCAGACGGAAACGTTCATTGCTTGGCGTCGAGGGAAGCGGCTGGGATGTCGGGCACGCTGTCAGGTATCTTGCCAGCGACGAGGCGCGGTGGATGACTGGCGTCATTCTTCCAGTGGATGCTGGTGCGACAGCGGGCAGACATTCTTATCGATAATGTCGCTCAAATTCTCTGATCCCCGAGCCACTCGCACTCAACCCGACGGCCTTTACACATACGCCATTCCCCCTGAAATTTCCGGGAGGAAAGCAAATTCGCATCAAGCAACAAAATCCATCACCTGG
>CAZBIN010000380.1:1843-2194 GCA_964491995.1 uncultured Orrella sp. | reverse complement strand
CAAAAATTGCTTTTCTTCTTCTTAACGATGCGTGGAGCCGGCGAGGTCGTGTCGGATATGACCGTCGGTTGTTGCATACATGGATCCTAAAAATTTCTGAAATTCAGAGAGTTGTTCTAATTGATCGACGGCGGATTGATATGACGACGGTGGCCAGCGAGTCGCCACGAAAGCCTTGGGTCAAACCCCATGGCAGCAATCATGGTCAACACCACCACCGCTCCAAATGCGGCTGCACCAGCACCCGGTGATATGTCAAGCAGATTGCCAAACTTTCCTAAGGCTGCGAGCAGAATCACAACGAACACGTCGAGCATGGACCATTGCCCAACAAACTCGACCATGGTGTAG
>CAZBIN010000380.1:0-1833 GCA_964491995.1 uncultured Orrella sp. | reverse complement strand
TTGTTTAAGGTTCGAGGGTGAACGCTTTTGCGTCAACCAGACCAGAATACCGAGAGCAAACAGTTTGAGCATCGGCACGAAGACACTTGCAATAAAAACGACCAGCGCGATGTCCCAGGAGCCTTCTTTCCACAGGTCAATGACCCCGCCCATGATGGTGTGGCCAGATGATCCGTTGATGGCATGGATATACATAATGGGCAAAAGGTTGGCTGGAATATAGAGAATGATCGCAGTGACCAGCAATGCCCATGTGCGGTGAATCAGTTTTGGAGAAGGTGGCGCATGGGCATGTGCAGGCGCAATGTCCAGACCGCTATCTTGAGCCATGTTGCGTAGCTTCTGTCCGTTCAAGCGTGACAGCCCGGTGATCAAGATCGCCGTTGCAACCGTGGCAAACAACCCAACCCCGAGTTTAAGTGTGGCGAGGTCCACTAACTTGACGATTGCTACCAGCGCACCAAGCAGAAAGACCGGAACCATGCACCACGGGGTTAGCCTGTCGATAATATCGATGACGCCCTCAAAGAAGGGAGGAATCCGGCCAAAGCTCAGTGGTATCAAAACCCAAAGCAACATCAGCAGATGCAATCCAGGCAGAGCAAAGCCAGTTGCACCTGTAAGGAGCGCGACCCATGGAAACCCGGCATCCCAGGCAACCATGACCGTGTCGAGGAAGGTGGCAGAACGACCTGTCCCTTGAAACAGCAAGGTACCAATCGGGTAGGCGTTGGCCATCACGAACGTTATCAACGCCGTGATCGCAATTGCACTCCAGCCATCCGCTTTCAAGCCACTATAGGTTTCGAGCACCGAATCACAGCGTGCGCACATCGCCACGTGACCTTTCTCGACCGGGACTCGTCTAAGTTGCGCGCCGCAGTGGTGGCAAATCAACTGCCCGTTTGCATGCCCCATGTCAACGTCATTGATTGGCGGCGGAGATGATCAGCAGTTGCTCGAGGGTAATGTAGCCCTTTTTGTCCACATCGACTTTGTCCCAGACCGCGGCGAGTCTTGGCAAGCCTTGTTGTGCTTCTTCTTTGGTCACTTTACCGTCGCCGTTTTTATCGGCAGCTTTAAAACGGTCGATGACTTCCTGTTGACTTTGCGGAGGCGCGGGCAAATCTGAAGAGCTCCATGCAGCAGTCAAAGGCAATATAGAGGCGCATGCTAGCAGCGCTTGTGACACTTTGCTTATTCTGGAAGTCATGTCAGTGATCTTTTGGGGCAAGCAATATGAAGCATCGGCGCTACAAAATGCGCCTGTCAGTTTTGCGAGTGTATATTGACCTCAAAGCCTAAGCCTCGGGGTCCTTGTCGTCAATGACAATCAACGGAATCCAGATCAAAAAACAACAGTATTCAAAATCCTGATCACAGCACCTTACATGAACGGCGTCATATAAAAGTAACTTGAATGGTGGCTAATTGGTCGAGACGAATAACTTTGAGCCTTCCATGTGCTCTAAAGTGTCTTTCATTGACATCCCCCCCGGCCTTCAGGCTGGAGATTCATACAGCGCTCAGGCGCAGCATGGATCCGCCCTTAAGACATTGATCGCGCCGACCACATCGGCGTTTTCCTCCAAGCCGCACGCCACACGAGCGAAACGGGCTTGTCGCGCTTCGGGTCAATCGGATCAGCGTGGTCCAACACCGTTGACCGGCCCACCACGGTTCATGGGGTTGCCAACATTTCCAATGGCGCCTGGCTGATTGACTCCAGGATCATAGACACCTGCTCCGGGAGCCCCGACGCCGGGCACTGGTCGAGGCACGCCGACGTTGCCTGCAGCGCCTGGTTGGTTAATGCCAGGGTCGTAAACACCC
>CAZBIN010000379.1:0-2194 GCA_964491995.1 uncultured Orrella sp. | reverse complement strand
AGACACGCGACATGGCCACCCGGCCAGCGACACACTGAATAACCTTCGATTATAGTATTTAGATGCCGCTCTAGTCTATTTCTGACCGCGGACACTGTTTCGGCGCCTCCAATTCGGCGTCTTTTTGCAACGCAAGCACCTTTTTGCTCGGTTTTTCACATAGTTTCCGAGCCTCACTTCATGAAGAACAAGACTTTGGCCACTTGGCTAGCTTTTCTGGGCGGCCCGTTGGGTCTGCACCGCTTTTATTTGCACGGCTTCGGCGACTGGCTCGGCTGGCTGTTGCCGATACCGACGGCACTGGGTATACATGGTATCCAGCGGGTGCAGCAATACGGCCAGGACGATGTTTTGAGCTGGCTGCTGATCCCGCTGCTGGGCTTCACCTTTGCCGCCTGCGCACTGACTGCGATCGTCTATGGGTTGATGACGCCCGAGAAGTGGAATGCCCGCTTCAACCCGACTTCGGCACCTGACGCAGCTCCGGGGCGCACGAGCTGGACTACGATTATTGGGATTGCTCTATCGCTGCTGCTAGGTACTGCGGTGCTGATGGCGTCGATTGCGTTCAGTTTTCAGAGGTATTTTGAGTATCAGATTGAGGAGGCCCGGAAGATTTCTCAATGACGGGCGGGGGCTTGGTTTTTTTGTGAGGCTAATGGGGGTTGTTCTTTTGTGTAGGCTGTATGCCGGGATGTGCGCCCGGCAGCGCAGTTACTTTTTTTGCTCCGCCCGGATCGCCGGCCGCAAAAAACAACATCAGAACAGAAAGTTGCTGATCCAATACGCAACTGCTGCGACCAGGGCGCTGGCAGGGATGGTCAGGATCCAGGCCCAGATGATGTTGCCTGCCACACCCCAGCGCACGGCACTTGCACGTTGAGTGGAGCCCACTCCGACGATGGCGCCGGTGATGGTGTGGGTGGTTGATACGGGCACGCCCAAGGCTGTGGCGAAGAACAAGGTCAATGCCCCGCCCGATTCTGCGCAAAATCCACCCACGGGCTTCAGCTTGGTGATCTTCTGGCCCATGGTCTTGACGATGCGCCAACCACCGAACATGGTTCCCAGGCCAATGGCGAGGTAGCAACTCACGATTGTCCAGGTAGGAGGCGCGGAATCACCGGCCGCCGTGTATCCGGTGGCAATGAGTAGCATCCAGATAATGCCAATGGTTTTCTGCGCATCATTGCCACCGTGCCCAAGACTGTATGCACCGGCAGACACCAACTGCAGGCGACGGAACCAGCGGTCGACCTTGTTGGGGCGGGTCCGCCTGCAAATCCAGGCGACCAACACCATCATCATCGAACCGAGCAGGAATCCTAGCAACGGCGAAATGAAAATAAACGCCACTGTCTTGAGGATGCCCGCTGCCACCAGGACGCTGGGGCCAGCCTTGGCCAGCGCGGCACCCACAATGCCACCGATCAGAGCATGCGAAGAGCTGCTGGGAATGCCGTAGTACCAGGTGATCAGATTCCAGGCAATGGCCCCTATCAGGGCACCAAAAACGACGTGCACGTCTACAACGTCTGGCAACACTATCCCCTTGCCCACAGTAGCCGCTACAGACAAATGGAACACAAAAATCGCCATCACGTTGAAGAACGCCGCGAACACGACTGCCTGAGCCGGTCGCAACACACCTGTGGAGACCACGGTAGCGATCGAATTGGCGGCATCATGAAAGCCGTTCATGAAGTCAAAAACGATCGCCAGCGAAACGAGCAGGACGACAACCCAAAGCGCAGCCTGTGCGGTTTGCATAAATTCTCAGGTTTTTCTGTTGAGGGGTAGTTTGCTGCGCTGAGCGCGAAGCCCTTCAAGAGCTCTCAAGCACGATGCCTTCGATCTGGATGGCCACGTCTTCGCATTTGTCAGTGACGGTTTCCAGCAGTTCGTAGATCGCCTTGAGCTTGATGATCTCGCGCACATCGGGCTCGTCACGAAAAAGCTTGCTCATCGCGGCACGCATGACTCGGTCAGCATCGGACTCGAGTTGATCGATCTCCTCGCAGGTCTTCAAGGCCGCATCGGCGGTAGCAGGCTCGGCAATTTTGGGCAACAGGCTCACGGCATGACGCACGCGTTCACAACATTTGACGGACAAGTCTGTCAATCGCCTGATTTCCTCCGTCATGTGCCGGACGTCGTACAGGGTCATGGTTTCAGCCGTGTCCTGCAGAAGATC
>CAZBIN010000378.1:0-2207 GCA_964491995.1 uncultured Orrella sp. | reverse complement strand
GCCCGCAGGAAGCCGTTCACGAAATTACTGCCAAGTATCAGCGTCGGCGAGACGTGCTGGCCAAGGGCCTGCATGAGGCGGGATGGAACGTGGAGATTCCCAAGGCGTCAATGTACATCTGGGCGCACATTCCGCCTGCTTACCGCGCGATGGGTTCGCTGGAGTTCGCCAAAAAGCTTCTTGACGTCGCGAAAGTGGCGGTTTCACCTGGCATCGGCTTTGGTGACCAGGGGGATGAGTACGTCCGGTTTGCGCTTATTGAAAACGAGCAGCGGACACGCCAGGCCGTACGTGGAATCAAGGAAATGTTTCGTAAGGACGGGTTGCTCTGATGGAAGCCATCAAGGTCGGTTTGCTGGGGCTTGGCGTCGTTGGCGGGGGCACCTGGAATGTGTTGCGTCGTAATGGCGAGGAAATCTCGCGCAGGGCCGGGCGTCAGATTGAAGTGGTCAGGATCGCTGTGCGTGATGTGGCCAAGGCGCGTGCGCGCGTAGGTCAGGACGTCCTGATCGGGGATGATCCCTTCGATGTCGTCTGTGATCCGCAGATTGACATCGTGGTCGAGCTGATCGGAGGGGTTACCCTCGCCAAGGAACTCGTGCTTGAGGCGATTGCGCATGGCAAACATGTGGTGACGGCCAACAAAGCACTACTGGCGATGCATGGCACCGAGATTTTCGAGGCGGCATCCAGCAAAGGGGTGATGGTTGCGTTCGAGGCTGCAGTCGCCGGTGGCATTCCTATCATCAAAGCAATCCGTGAGGGGTTGACGGCAAATCGTATCGAGTGGGTTGCGGGCATCATCAATGGCACCACCAATTACATTCTGAGCGAGATGCGCACCAATAAGCTGACGTTTGGTCAGGCACTTCAGCAGGCCCAGCAACTCGGGTATGCAGAGGCGGATCCGAGCTCCGATATTCAGGGCATTGACGCTGCGCACAAGCTCACCTTGCTGGCCTCGATGGCATTTGGGATTCCGGTGCAGTTTTCCAAAGCCTATGTGGAGGGCATCACCCAGCTATCGGATGAAGATATTGAGACGGCCCAACATCTGGGATACCGTATCAAACTGCTGGGCATCACGCGCAGACGCCCTGATGGCATTGAGCTGAGGGTGCATCCGACGCTGGTGCCGGCGCAATCGATGCTGGCCAATGTTGAAGATGCTATGAACGCAGTTCTGGTCAGTGGTGATGCGGTGGGCCAGACGCTCTATTACGGAAAGGGTGCGGGGGAGGAGCCGACAGCCTCTGCAGTGGTGGCCGATCTTGTCGACGTGACTCGTCTGCACACAGCAGACCCGGAGCAGCGGGTGCCCCATCTGGCATTTCAGCCAGATGCCATGGTTGACATCCCCATTTTGCCAATTGATGAAGTGGTTTCGTCATACTACTTGCGCATGACCGTCGATGATGTGCCGGGCGTACTGGCAGATATTGCTCGCGAACTGGCCAATGCCGGTATTTCCATCGGTTCGATGATTCAACAGCCTGGTGATCAAGGTCACGCCAGACTGGTGTTCCTGACCCATACAGCCGCTGAAAAATCGGTTAACAGGGCCATTTCGACGATTGAATCCATGCCTTTCATGCGTTCTCAGGTGACGCGTTTGCGAGTGGAAGAATTCTGATGCGATATATCTCGACCCGTGGTGCCATGGCCGCTCAGGCTTTCAGTGACGTCTTGCTTGAAGGGTTGGCGCCCGATGGCGGTCTGGCTGTACCCGATACATTACCGACTGTGAGCGAGGCTGATCTGGAGTCCTGGCGCTCGCTGACTTATCCTGAACTGGCGGCTGAGGTGCTGGGTCGTTTTGTGACTGATATTGAGAGCGATGCGCTCAGAGCCATGACGGCCCGCGCCTATGAAGGCACCAAGTTTCGAAGTGAGTCGATCGTTTCGCTGCGCCCTCTGGATGGCCAGGTCAGCCTGCTGGGGTTGTCCGAAGGCCCGACGCTGGCTTTCAAGGATATGGCGATGCAGTTTCTGGGCGAGGCGTTTGCCCATGTTCTGGCCAAGCGTCACACGACGCTCAACATCCTGGGTGCAACATCAGGTGACACGGGATCGGCAGCCGAGTATGCGATGCGTGGCAAATCGGGGTTGGCAGTTTTTATGCTCTCACCCCATGGGCGGATGAGTTCGTTTCAACGCGCGCAGATGTATTCGTTGCTCGATGCGAACATTCACAACATTGCTGTCCG
>CAZBIN010000377.1:1393-2228 GCA_964491995.1 uncultured Orrella sp. | reverse complement strand
CCTTGGCGCTCGACGGCGACCAGACCTGAACGTGCCAGAATGCCCTGTGAGCTGAGTGAGGCCCGAATTTCAGGCTCGGGAATATTCAGAATTCCCGAAAGAATGTGAAAGACTTTGACCGACGAAATCTGACCCAACAAGTCAGCCGTGTCATCCAGGATCCTTTCATTGTGGATCGACACGGCAAACTCAAGAATTCTGCAATCCGTCGCACTCAGACCCACCAGATCGGACAATTGACCAACATTGTTACGCAAGCAAGCAGACAAGTTGGCTTTTGCATATTGCTTTTCGGCATTCTGGTGCAACAAGCGTAATTCTGATTGAACAGATTTCAGGTCGAAATCTTTTGGTGATGGGTCAATCCAATGCCCCAGCCCGATCACTTCGGCCAACGAATCGCTGCTCAAGCCATGTGAGCGCAAAAACTCACGATGACCACCCAAAGGTACCAAAATACGCAACAACCAGAGAAGAATAATGGGATCGGGATTTAAGACATTTGAGGTGTAGCGCGAAGAACGTCTTGCCATGGTGGTTTCTCCTTTTTGATAGAAACCATCATCCGGGTTTTTGCGACAGAATGTGTCGCATCGATTAAGTGCTTCTATAAAGACACGAGTAGCGTCAATGGCATTGAGTCGGTAGCCGAATGGCAGTACATTGGCAGTCTTGCCAACGAGGCCAGCCATGCCACGCCAAAAGAACGAAACGCTGACTATCAGGACCACTACCGAGATTAAAGACTTGTTGCGTCAGGCAGCGGAGCGCGAGCAGCGCTCCCTGGCAACCATGATCGAGGCCCAGGCGCTGGGCATGGTCGCCTGGCGTAAGG
>CAZBIN010000377.1:0-1383 GCA_964491995.1 uncultured Orrella sp. | reverse complement strand
GACACCACGGCAGTTTTCCTTGATAGCGCCTTCGAGAACGATGTTGTCAAGAGCAACCTGGCAGCGATCCTCGATCAGCATGGCATCAAGCAAGTGCGGAGACTGTAATGAGCGAGTTTCTGATCTACCAGGCAGAAGATGGCACGTCCCAGCTTTCCGTGGTGCTGGAAAACGAAGAGTTGTGGCTGAGCCAGAAGCAACTGACCGAGTTGTTTGGCAAGGCCAAGACCACCATCAGCGAACACATCAAGCACATCTTCGAGGATGGGGAATTGCGGGAGGATTCAGTTGTTCGGTTTTTCCGAACAACTGCCGCCGATGGAAAAAACTACGAGGTGGCGCACTACAACCTCGATATGGTGCTGGCTTTGGGCTACCGTGTACGCAGCCAGGCGGGCGTTCGCTTCCGCCAGTGGGCCAGTGCCCAACTGAAGGAATACCTCGTCAAAGGCTTCGTGCTCGACGACGAGCGCCTAAAGAATCCTGGCCAGGCCCGTGACTACTTCGATGAACTGACCCGCCGCCTGCAGGATATTCGCACCAGCGAGCGACGTTTCTATCAAAAAATCACCGACATCTACGCGACCAGCGTCGATTACGACTCGACAGCCGCCATCACGCAGGAGTTTTTCGCCACGGTGCAGAACAAGGTGCACTTCGCGATTCACGGCCACACGGCGGCTGAACTGATTAAGCAACGTGCGGATAGCAGCCAGCCCAATATGGGGCTGACCAACTGGAGTGGTGCGCGGATTCGCAAAAGCGATGTCAGCGTTGCCAAAAACTATCTGACCGAGGAAGAACTGCGCGCCCTGAACAATTTGGCCGAGCAATACCTGGTATTTGCTGAGGGTCAGGCTGCACGGCGTATTGCGATGACCATGAAGGACTGGATCACCAAGCTGGAAGGTTTTCTGACGCTGAACGACCGTGAAATTCTGCGCGGAGCCGGTCAGGTGGCGGCTGATTTGGCGAAGAACCATGCCGAAACTGAGTTTTCCAAGTTCCGGGTGATCGACGATGCTCGAATTGAGTCGGATTTTGATCGCATGGTGAAGTCACTTCCGGCTCCCAGGAAGGGCAAGCAATGAAATTGCATTTTGAATCTGACCTGCCCTACCAAATCGAAGCCATCGAGGCCGTCTGTGACTTGTTCCGGGGCCAGGAGGTTTGTCGCTCCGTTTTCACGGTTACGGCGCAAGCTCAAACCATTGAGCGATGAGTCTCAGATGCTCACTGCTCAAACCGCTTTGCCGACCCACTGGACGCAAGCTGACCTTGGTGCAATGCTCACGCAAAGCCTGCTTGATGGCCGCCAGTTCAGGCAAAGGTGTTTCTGGATCCAGCCATCCCCGTGCTCTGGCAATCTGACCTATCTCGTTG
>CAZBIN010000376.1:0-2229 GCA_964491995.1 uncultured Orrella sp. | reverse complement strand
TTTTGAATAAAGGCGTACTTCAGCTCGACACTTTTGCGAAGTACGCCGTCGCTTTCCTAAGAAACACCAGTCGCCGGTGCTTCCTGTAACGTGAAGCCGAACTCAGCCGCGCGTCGATGCAATTGCTTGACGACTCGTTCACGGTACCTGCGTTCGTAGCTGTCAGCTCCGGGGTCTTGATAGTTCATCCCGAAGCGCATGGCGTTGTAGAACAGAACCGCTATCTTGCGAGCAGTCGCCGTGACTGCTTTGGCTTTGCCAACACGAGCGGACAGCCGACGATAGAACGCGCCCAATGCTGTGCTTGTGCGACCGATCGTGACGGCCGCGAGACGAAGGTGCGCGCTGAGGCGATTATTGGTCTTGCGCGTACGCGATGACAAGACTTTGCCGCCACTGACCTTGCAGCCGGGAGACAAGGTCAGCCACGACGTGAAGTGCTTGGCCGTTGGCCATCGACTGAGATCGGTGCCGCACTCAGCGATCATCCGCAGCGCCAAATAGGGGCCGATGCCGTGGATCTGTGTGAGATCGACGCCCGTTATCCGGTAGAGAACTGGACGCGTGTCGAAGCTCATCGCATTCGGCTGGATCGTCCTGTGTCGCGGCTTCTTGAGTGACTCGGCGGGCACTGGCTGGCTCGCACTCAACCTTGTCAAGACACGCTCAACCTCCGAGTCGCATTCGTCGATACGGGCCTGGTAGAAGTCGTAGAGCTCCAGCGCCTGAGTCAATGCGAAGAGGTGCTCCGGCCTGTAGTTGCCGACCAACGCGGCGCGAACGGTCGCGTTGTCGGCTTTGCAACGGATATCTCGCATCGCAGCGAGCACCACCGGATCCCGCTCTCCGCCGACGATCGCGCGGATGATCTTCATGCCCGTCGCGCCCGTGACGTCAGAGACAACGTGCTGCAACTGCAGGTTCATCAACGTCATAGCTTTCTGCATGTGCATGATGTGCGACGCCGCAAAGTCGGTATGTCGCTCACGCAACCGCAGATAGACGCGCAACGCGGCAATGTCTTGTCCAGGCCGGAAGCTGGCCCGCAACAGACCGCAAGCGTGGAGCCGCTGAAGCCACTGTGCGTCGTTCACGTCGCTCTTGCGGCCAGGGACGCTCCGGGCATCACGTGCGTTGGCGACGATCACGTTGATTCCATGACTCTCGAGTACCTCGTAAACAGGCACCCAGTACACACCGGTGGATTCCATGGCGACCGTCGCGACGCCTATCGACGTTAGCCATTTCGCCATACGCTCCAGGTCGCCGGTGAACGCCTGGAACGTCTGAACAGGTTCATTACATAGATCGGGCGCTACGGCAACAACATGGAAACGCGAGCCGACGTCAATGCCGGCAGCACGCTCATGGATGACGGGCAGTCCGGTTGGCTTTTCTGATCGCTTGGACATGATCACCTCCGGGGTTGAGTGCGCCAGACGGGGACTCGGATCAGATCAATTTCCTAAACGGGGTCGCACAAGGCGCCACCACAGCTTGGTCCGCAGCTTCCCCTGGGCCATGTTTTCTCACGGGATCGAATGCCACCAAAAAGCAAGCGGCCTCTGCCCAGCGCCCTAGCAGTCTAGACCCTGCTTGTTTCTATGCAACCGGGACGCGGTAAGCCGCGTGGGCGGTTTCCTAGGATGAAGGCTTGCTGGGAGAACTCGCAGGCGCGACCCGGTCGCACTTGTACACGTGACGCCAAACAGAGGGCGTGGTCGTGATCAGGCCGCAGACGCCCAAATCTTCGAATCCACGCCCTCAAGGCCAAGGCGCTACGATCTGGCTCGGATTTCCGACACGGGTTCAGCTCCCTACCATGCCAGATCACGTCGAATGAGTAGCTGCCTGCCGGCAATTGAAAACTAAGGTGAGTCGGTTTGACCATTGCTTTGATGTGGTTCATCAACTCAAGAGCGCAATAAACTGCTTTTCGTCGATCTGGGGCACACCCGTTCGTTGGGCATCTGCTAGCTTTGAGCCAGGCTCGCTACCCACCACCAAAAGATTGACGTTTCCAGAGAATTTATCGACGACGATGGCCCCATTTTTTCGTGCCAGCTCTGTCGCTTCACCTTGGGTCAGAGTTTCCAGCCGCCCGGTAAAGGTCATCGTCCGGCCTGCCAGTGAGGCGACCGAAGCAACGGAATCGATGACAGAACTTGAAGCAGATCGTGAGGTCGTCTTGGCTTCTGTATCCAAAATAAACCCTGCTTCTTCGAGTCG
>CAZBIN010000375.1:0-2234 GCA_964491995.1 uncultured Orrella sp. | reverse complement strand
GGTGAAGGCGGGGGCCTTCTACGAACACGCCCGCGTGCATTCCTCGCGCTACGGGGTTCTGCGCTGCGCGGTGCTTGAGGATCTGGCCGCCTCGCGCGACCTGCTCCTGAACATCGACGTGCAGGGCGCGGCCACCTTCCGCGGCGCGGCCTTGTTCTTCCGCTCAAGCGTATTTAAATATTCAACCATGCGCCGCAGGACCAGCGACAGGTTCGAGATGCGCTCTTCCGGCGTGCTGCTGCGCATGATCGAATCCTGGTTGTCCGCATGGTAATGGTAGTGCCCGCGGCCACTGTAAAAGATACGGTAAACGTCACCATCCAGTTGAACGGGCAAAGGATTGGCAGCATGTGACAACAGCTTGGAATGGCTGCGCGAAGGCCCTCCAAACAACAATCCCAGCTTTCTCCATCGAGACTTCATATCACTCTCAAACGCGTACTGGGCACTCTGGATCGTTCTGTCGCTGCACCGCTATAAACCCCCTCCGCATCGGCATCTGCCAACAAAAGGGCTCCCGCGCCAACCACACATCGGTCCCCCACCTTGATATGGTCCCGCAACGTGGCATTCACACCAATAAAGCACTGCTGTCCAATCTCGACCCCACCCGACACGACGACATGAGATGCGATGAACGTATGATCATGAATGACTGAATGATGGCCGATGTGATTACCACTCCACAAGGTGATGTTGTTGCCCAGACGGACAAACGGCTGGATGGTATTGTCCTCGAGAATGAAACAATTCTCACCGATTTGACCTTCGTTGAGGACTGTTGAGTGCGAACTGACATACGTGGCCAACCTGTAGCCCAACGCTTTTGCAGCCAGATACCGCTCCTTGCGAACGACATTCAGCTTTGAATAGCTGAGCGCAACAAAAAAATCGTGATCTTCTGGCGGATGACTTTTGACCACATCCTCAAACGCCACAACTGGAAGGCCACAAAATGACGCGTCTTGAATGAACGCAGCGTCAACTGTAAAAGCTGTCACCTCGTAGGCGGAATCCGTCCGGAAGTAAAAATGTGCCAACTGCGCGATATCACCAGCACCAAAAATAACTAGCTTCTTCTTCATGGCATCTTCCTGACCAAAACCGTGAACTCATAAAGCCCATAATCGTGTAACAGAGCTACATGTCGCGAGTAACGACGCTTACACACATCAAACAACCGGCATGGATCTGCGTAATAAAGATAGTCGCGCTTTTTATCTGCATCAGAATAGGACGTCAGACAGTTGAAGGCGAACCCTTGTCGACTGCTCCGGTCCAGTGTGTCTAACGTATGCAAAATGTAATCAAACCACTCCGAATCGGTCCGGTCGAGCCGCACATTAAAGACGCCACTTGCAACAGCGTAGTCCGCAGTCGTGTCCGGACAAGACCCCACCACAAACCGGGCATTTGCCCTGGACTGATACCGTGTCTGGGCCGCCTGAATCATGTCTTTTGATACGTCAACACCAATGTAGGTCGCTGTTCGATAACGCTGATCGAGAAAATCCAGCAACGCTCCATAGCCACAACCCAGATCGATCAAAGAAAAGTCGGAAACATCGCCAGCCGCTATCCTCATGAGTTGCTCAAACCGCACGTACTGGCTTTGCTCTCCATTCCAGTCAACTCCTTGAGGCGAATAAATTGCGTATACTTAAGCTGCCGGGTGAGCTTCTCTGCGTAATAAGACTCAACTTCAGCCAGCAACGTATTGTCGGGGGGATTGCTCACATGCACTCCAAAGGCGGCTTCGGACGAGACTCAAAATAGATCACAAGAGCTTTATCCGAGTTCTTGAATACTTTTTGCAACATGTGCATTGGCCATATTGACCATCGATTTAAAACCAGGCCCAGCAAGGCAGGAAAGTGTGTCTTGAACTTGACGCTGCGACGACCGGAAGATTTTGTTCTTTCGATGGCGGAAAGATTCAATTTGGCTTTCTCGCTCCTGTTCACCAGGAAATTGGAAAGCGGCAAAAGAATATTGGAAACCGGAAAAGTAAGGCCGGCCAGATGTTGCAAAGACCAACCTGTCTGTTGCATAAGGCGCTCGATGGACGCCCGCGTGTATCGCCGACAATGCCCCGCGATGTCATCCTCAATGCCCCACCGCTCAGGCGATGCAGGAACCAGTCCAATCATGATCCCTGTCGGACTTAGCACCTCCAGAGGCTTTCTCATGAAAGCTGATTCCAGACACTCGTCGAGATGCTCCATCACCATGCA
>CAZBIN010000374.1:0-2234 GCA_964491995.1 uncultured Orrella sp. | reverse complement strand
AAGCGGTAAAGCTTGCCTGATGCATTCACGCTGGCACCGTGCGTCAGGTGACCGCCTTCAGCCAGGCTCATGCCCAGCACCGTGTCGCCCGGTTTGAGCACAGCAAGGTAAACCGCCTGGTTGGCCTGAGAACCTGAGTTGGGTTGAACGTTGGCAGCCTCGGCACCAAACAACTGCTTGAGCCTGTCGATGGCGAGTTGCTCGACCACATCAACGTACTCGCAGCCGCCGTAATAACGCTTGCCGGGATAGCCCTCAGCGTATTTGTTAGTCATCTGCGAGCCCTGGGCCTGCATGACAGCCGGGCTGGTGTAGTTTTCTGAGGCGATCAGCTCGATATGCTGTTCCTGACGGATGTCTTCCTTCTGGATCGCATCCCACACTTCTGGATCAACACGGTCAAGAGTCAAGGTACGGTCGAACATGAATTTTCCTGGCAAGGTTTGGAAAGTACTTGGACATTTGAAAATGCCAAGGCAGGCAGCGGGACTGGCGTCACGTCGTCTGGTTCACAGAAATGTCTGATGGCTGATTGTAGCGCCTGCAACTACCGACCTGGACACGGAGTTTACGTAGAGCGGATGGATGCAACACCAATGAAAAAACAAGATAAAACAAAATCAAAGCGGAAAACCGCAGCAAGCGTCGTTAGAGGAAGGGGGCGCGCGATCAAGAGCTGCGCACACCCCCGTCGGTCTAACGCTGATCAGGCCAACTTCTTCGGTGCAAGATCAGGGTTCAAAGTGTAGGTGCCAGTCAGGCTGGCCTGATCCAGAACATGAGGCGCTATCACTTCGAGCACATGCGGTGCCGTGAAAACGCCCTCAAGCGGCAACCTGTCGACACTCAACGCATAGACTGTAAAAACGTAGTGATGAACGATCGCGTCATTCCAGGGTGGACAAGGACCGTCATACCCAAAATACTCGCCGGACATGTCCCTGTCGGCTGCAAACCAGCTGGTGTAGTCGTTGATGCCCTGCCTGGCCCCATCGGGTGCCAGCGGACCACCTTTGCCACGGGGTGTCACGCCATTGCTGAACTCACCCTCATCGATTTCGCGGCGATCGGCCTGCAAATCGACCAGAACCCAGTGGTAAAAGGTCGTACGCGGCAAATCCGCAGGAACCGTACGTCCCTCCTGGTTCACATCATCAGCGCTGGTGGGGACATCCGGATCATGACAGATGACCACAAACGAGCGGGTCTGCTCGGGCACCTCGTCCCAGACGAGATGGGGATTGATGTTGTCTGCCAGCGCCACATGCATGGCGGGATCAATACGCCCGAAAGCAAATTGCTCAGGGATGAAGGCCTGATCCGCAAAAGACAAACTAGAGAGTTTCATGAACATCCTCCTCAAACGACACCGGCCAGGCCAGCATCACAAACGTGGGTGGACTGCCTCAGACAAAATGCCGCACTTACACCAAAACTTGCCCAGGCCTTTGTCAACCCACCGTCACACGTGCAAATTTACGCTTCCCAACCTGAAGAACATAAGTTCCCCTATCAAGAGTCAGTGATTTGTCAGAAACTTTCTGACCGTCGACTTTGACTCCGCCTTGCTCGACATTGCGTTGCGCCTCGGAGCCCGAATCGACCAGTCCTGCAGCACGCAAAGCTTTCAGAATGCCGACGGGTGAGTCCTGCAGCGCAAACTCAGGCATATCTTCAGGCATGACCCCATCGCGAAACCTTGACTCAAACGTCGCCAGCGCACTCTGCGCTTGCGACGCACCATGGAACCGTCCAACGATCTCCTGGGCCAGTTCGACCTTCACATCCCTCGGGTTGCGTCCCTGCTCGACGGCTGTCTTGAGCTGGCCGATCTCCTCAAGAGACCGGAATGAAAGCAGTTCATAGTAACGCCACATCAGCACGTCAGATATCGACATCAGTTTGCCAAACATCTGGTCTGCAGGCTCGCTGATTCCGATGTAATTGCCTTTGCTTTTTGACATCTTTTCAACGCCATCGGTTCCTTCCAGCAAAGGCATGGTCAGAATGCACTGCGGCTCCTGTCCGTATTCCCGCTGAAGCTCACGGCCCACCAGCAAATTGAATTTCTGATCAGTACCGCCAAGCTCCAGATCCGCCTTGAGCGCCACCGAGTCATAGCCCTGCATGAGCGGATAAAGAAATTCATGCACGGAAATTGGCACACCTTGACGAAACCGCTGCGTGAAGTCCTCACGCTCCATCATTCTGGCAACCGTGTAGCGCGAGGCAAG
>CAZBIN010000373.1:0-2239 GCA_964491995.1 uncultured Orrella sp. | reverse complement strand
CCGAGCGGCCTGAGGATCGTTGTGCAGCAGATGGTAGGCCATACGTCTTGCCGTGCGAATGCCGACACCCGGCAATGTTCGCAAGGCTTTCACCAGATCCACCAGCGGTTGTGGTTCGGGCAGCTGGGAATCCATCTCAGAAAGGCAGTTTCATGCCTGGTGGCAAGGGCAAGCCTGCCGTAACTGACGACATCTTTTCCTGAGACGTGCTCTCGGCTTTGCGCAAGGCATCATTAAAAGCGGCGGCCACCAGATCTTCCAGCATATCTTTGTCGTCAGCCAGCAGGCTTGGGTCGATCTCGACTCTGCGCACATCATGACGACATGTCATGGTGACCTTGACCAGTCCGCCACCTGCTGCGCCCTCCACGGTAATGTCGGCCAGTGCTTCCTGGGCCTTCTTGAGGTTTTCCTGCATCTGCTGCGCCTGACGCATCAGACCCGCCATTTGTCCTTTCATCATGATGACAACTTCCTGTGGTTAAGGTGAATGAGAACCGTCCGTGTCACGGACGGATGGATCCCGGGACGATCTGTGCACCAAGGTCTCGAATCAGCGTCTGCACAAAAGGATCGGCCTGAAGCTGACGTTCGGCCTCTTCATTGCGCCGCGCTGCCTCTTGCTGGGCGATCTGATGAGCTGATTCTCCCTGCCCCAGGTCGCCCATAACGACCTCCAGCTGCACCGGCACTCCGAAGGCATCCTGCAAAGCCGCCCTGAGCCGCTGGACATGTGGACCCTGAGAAAGCGCCATGGTCGCCACCCTGAGCGTCACCGTCTCGCCTCGTACCGACGTGCAGACCGATTGCAGAGCCAGCTGACTGGCCATGCCTGCCACGGGTAACTGTGTTGCAAACCTTGGCCATTGCTCAACCAGCGATTGTAATGAATGAGGAGCTGCCGCGGTCGCAGGATCCGCTGAGGCCTCTGCATTGTGAACATGCGAAACTGGCGACGATCGTGCATCGCTTTGCTCAGGCGCAAAGACATCAGGCTGCGATAGGGTATCTGGTGCCTGACCAGCGACCACAGGACTGCCAGATGTCTGACCGGCTGGCTCATCATCGCACCATGGCGGGATCGAATCATCCGCGTCCTGGCTGCCGTGCCGGCCATCTTCCTGCTGAGCCTCCAGGCCCAGCCGCTGGCTGGCTCCCAGGTCCTCGGTCTTTGCGTCAACCAGACTGTCCACTTGTTGTGCGGCCGGATCCTGAACCGGGCCGCTGGCGTCATGGCCAACTTCAGGAACAACTTCAGGACCAGCACCCTGAGCCGCATCTCGACCAGCATCTTGATCATTAGCGGTTTGACCATTAGCGGTTTGACCATCAGCGGCTTGATCACTGGAAGCCTGCGCCGGGGTAATCTGACCTGCGATTCGCTCATCGGGTGTCGCAGGCGCTGTTAAATGTTCAGGTTGTGTTGACTGCGCGGGTTGCCGGGCAGGACGTGAGTCTGCACTTTCGTGTGACCTTTCGTCTGCACCTGGAGTCTGCGAGGGCACGGCGGTGGACGTTGTTAAACGTGCCGCGTTATCCGGGGCGGTAAAGCTCAGGCTTTTTTTTTCTGATCCGGCCGCTGGCTCGACAAACCCGAGCATCCGCAGACAGATCATGATGAATCCGGCATACTCATCCGGCGCCAGTGCCATCTCCTGCCGGCTATGAACGGCAACCGTATAAAAAAGCTGCACCAGATCGGCCGGCATGTGCTCGGCCAGTTCCCTGACCGGAACCTGCAAAGCATCGTCATCAAGCGTGCAAGTGCCAACTCGCTGAAGAATGGCAATCCGCGAAAGCAGGATCGCCAGATCCCCGAGTGCTGCCCGCAATGACAGACCTCGCTCGGACAATTGCTGCGCGAGCTCCAGCACACGGCCTGAATCAGACTGACAAAGCGCCTGCAACAACTGAACCAGATGGGTTTGATCAACTGTACCCAGCATGCTTCGCACAGCATCAACGCTCAGATCACCCGCACTGAATGCAATCGCCTGATCCGTCAGGGAAAGCGCATCACGCATCGACCCACTGGCTGCCTGACCGATCAATCTGAGCGCAGGTCTCTCAAAGGAGACCTGTTCTTGTTCCAGAACGAAGGCGAGGTAGTTTGCGATCGATTCCGGAGCCATCTGCTTGAGGTTGAACTGCAGGCAGCGGCTTAGGACAGTCGCCGGAATTTTCTGGGGATCTGTGGTGGCGAGAATGAACTTGACATGCGGCGGAGGCTCTTCCAGCG
>CAZBIN010000372.1:0-2241 GCA_964491995.1 uncultured Orrella sp. | reverse complement strand
AGGCGGTCGACCGTTTCAGCCTCTGATGCGCGACACACATGGGATGGGCGGTCAAGGACCAGTTCCCGCACGGCATGCACCACACGACCCTTACGACGATAATGAGCCTGATACTGGATACCACCGTCCTTGTAACTCACATCTTCAGGCACCCGGGTCACCTTCGTTGTCGATGGCAACTCGATCTCGTACTGCTCTTTTAGCCGGATGGAACGGCAAGGAAACGGCAGGCTTCGCGATCCAAGCGACATTTCTGCACCGATGCCCACAAGACTTCCAGGTGCCAGCCCTCCAGGCAGACCAAATGCTCCAGGGCCCGGAAAATTGGTCACCGGATCGAGCGCAAACCGCATACTGAACTGCATCGGGTCGATGCGTTCCCATATCCCATGGAATTCAAACTCGCCATCGCCCGTATGCAAGAAGTTGGCCAGTTGCTGACGCACCATTTCCTTGCGGTTTTCACCTTCATATCCAGAAAGGTAATTTCGAACGGCCAGCGTGAAGGCACCTTGCAACTGACTCTCTGAGTGCCCCTCAATGACACCGTCTGGCGTCACCTTTATCTGGATTTTGCTGTTGACCCAGTTGCTCTCGGGACTCGATCGAGGTGTACGCACAACCTTCGCATCACGGGTCAGCAAGGCAGGCTTATCCATAACAGACGGGTCAAGCAGCCCAAACGGCGTCAGTCCATTGGTTGAGTCGAGAAACAGATCCCACTTTGGCAGATAAGTGATGACGTGATTCAAGGTTGCCATGACGCCGACAGAGGGCAACTCGTACGAATCCCCCATGTTGACCAGCGCTGCCTGAGCCTCAATGCCTTTGGCTTTGAGAAGGCTGACCAGTAGCGTGTTGTGATCCTTGCAGTCCCCGTAACGGTTGACCAGCACATCACTGGCATGATTGGGAACCACGCTGGCATCGCCCAGATAAATTCCGACGTAGCGAATTTCCTGTGAAACCCAGGCATAGATCGCCTTGACCTGATCCATTGGGTCATCAATCCCCTCGGTAATGGATCTGGCAAGCTGCGCGATCTCTGCGGTCACAGACTCACGCTCTTGCGCCGAGCTTGCATACTGGCTCGCCAATGCCTGCGCACTATCCATGGTCGACACCTGAAAATGCGCCACGAGATCTGCCCAGTCCACAGCGTCTGGTTCATACCCTTTTGCGATCGCCTGCTGGTAGCGGTACCTTTGCGTGATTCGCTGACCCTGCCCAGACTGTGCTGGCAGCGTTTCCATGCCACGCGCATCAACGTAGAGCGGCAAGTCTGCTGGATAGGACAGATCAATGGTCACATCACGATAGATGATGTTTGGATGAAACATCTCGCTGAACATGAACTGACCCGGATACAGCGGGGTATGAACGGTGACGATCGAGTGTCGATGCAACCGGGAGCCAACTTCAACATTCGGATAAATCACCACCTTGGCTTTCTGATCACTGTAGATGCTGGCCTGCCCGTCATACTCATCGACTTCGCGTATGCCCACCGGCGTCACGTCAATCCGTTGACCATCTGGACGCAAGGTCCATGCATCAAGGATCTCAAGATTTTCACGACTTGAACTGTACGACTGCCGCCCTTGAGACAGACTGTCGATGGCGCTGCTCCAGAAAACGGTCAATGACTGATTGCGATCGATCACCGCCGAGCCATCGGACTGCACCTCAATACGCAAGTGCAGATGATCGACGGAGTATGGCGCGCTTTGCGAAGACGCCACTGCAGCAGCAGACGAGATATGGCCCAGCGTCACCAACACAGCCGCGACAACCCGACGCCCCTTACCTTTGAATAAATCCAGAGCAACCTGACCCCGCTGCACAGACTTTCTAAACTGCCCGACCAGTCTCAACAAATTCTCCCGGCATGACACACAGCGACTGGGCGACACCATCGCTCAAGCGTGCGCAATCGCTAAAATCGAGCACGATATACCGAAAAGAAAATTCTTGATTAGCAGACGATATTTCAGTTACCTGACACCTCGTACCGAGCTGGAGCGACCTGGCCATATCAGCTTGTGAAACCTCGACGCATACGAGACTTTCAACGCAATCAGGAGGGTTTGAGCATACTCTTCAGGCCGATCCATTGCTGCGACCAGAAAGACTTTCCATAATCACGACCGCCGGCTTGTTCAAGCTGCTCGTGAATGCCAGTCGGCGCAAAGTTGCCATCAAAACGTGCAGTTCCAAACAAGATGTCCCAGACCGGAAACA
>CAZBIN010000371.1:0-2253 GCA_964491995.1 uncultured Orrella sp. | reverse complement strand
AACTTCTGCAAGATCCTTTCCTCAACGCACTGCGTCGTGAGCACGTTCCGGTGTCTATTTACTTGGTGAACGGCATCAAACTACAAGGTCAGATTGAATCGTTTGATCAATACGTCGTCTTGCTACGCAACACAGTCACTCAGATGGTCTACAAGCATGCCATCTCTACCATTGTCCCTGGTCGTGCTGTCAACTTCGTCAACGAGCCCGCTGCGGAATCTGACAGCGCTGTTGCCAAATAAATTCTTCACCAGCCTTGGTTTTTGGCTTGTTGGTAACCACTGGATAATCTGGTTTGTCTTCAAAATTGACAGGTTCCCCCGCAAAGCCACTCGTGCTCTTAGTTGGGGTCGACTTCGGATTGTCTCAATTTGATGCATCGCTCAGCGAGCTCGGTCTTCTTGCCCAATCTGCTGGACTTCAACCCGTAGCGAGTATGGTGTGCAAGCGCAAGGCGCCCGATCCTGCGTTATTCATCGGCTCTGGAAAAGCCGATGAGCTCGCAGAACTTGCCAGAATGTACCAAGCCGTTGAGATTCTCGTCGACCAGGCACTGAGTCCAGCACAGCAGAGAAATTTGGAAAGACACTTGCAACTCCCTGTCACTGATCGCACGCTGTTGATTCTTGAAATCTTTGCACAACGCGCGAGAAGTCACGAGGGAAAATTGCAGGTTGAACTTGCCAGATTGCAGTACCTCAGTACACGGCTCGTGCGACGCTGGTCGCACCTGGAGCGGCAGCGAGGGGGAATTGGAGCAAGAGGTGGTCCCGGGGAGACGCAGATCGAATTGGATCGACGCATGATTGGTGAGGCCATCAAGCGCACCCGCGAGCGTCTGTCTAAGGTAGAGCGTCAGCGACACACACAGCGCAAGCAACGTGAACGTCGGGGCATGTTCCGGGTGTCGCTGGTGGGGTACACCAATGCGGGGAAGTCCACACTGTTCAATGCCTTGGTCAAGGCCCGTGCTTACGCTGCGGATCAACTCTTTGCCACGCTGGACACAACCACCCGCCAACTTTACTTGGTAGAAGCCCAAGAAAGCGTTTCTCTGTCTGATACCGTAGGGTTTATTCGCGATCTCCCGCATGGCTTGGTGAGCGCTTTTCGCGCGACCCTCCAAGAAACCATTGATGCAGATTTGCTTCTGCACGTGGTGGACGCTTCTAGTCCTGAATTTCCAGAGCATATCTTGCGTGTTCAGAGTGTGTTGGCCGAAATTGACGCAGCTGATATTCCGCAAATTTTGGTTTTTAACAAGCTCGATGCCCTGAAGCCCCAAGCAAGTCCCACGGAACTCTCGGACACCTATGAAGTCCACGGTCGTCAGGTCCCTCGGATCTTTGTGAGTGCTCAAACTGGTGAAGGTTTGCCGCAGCTTCGGCAGGCAATCGCCTTGAAGCTGCATTCCGACACAGGCCGCGAGGGCTAATGCGTACTTGTCTGGACGACCAGTGCCCAAAGTTCATTGATTGACACCCTATGTTGCTGCGCAAAATTCAAAACGTCTTTAACTTGAACGATCCCCGGTGGGGTAGGGGAGGGGAGGCAGATGACAACAAGCCGGACCCCTCTGGCGACGGGAAACACTCCACTGGGCCTTTTGGTTCCAACCGAGGGCGTAGCGGCAGTGGGCAACCGCCCGATCTAGACGAATTGTGGCGCGATCTCAATCAAAAGATCAGCCGCTTTCTGGGTGGGAGTGGTGGAGGGCATGGGTCTGCAGGAAATACCCCGCCCGATCCGCGAGCCAGAAAAATGGGGCTTGGTTTGGTACTGGGCGTTGGTCTCCTCATTTGGCTAGGTACTGGGGTCTTCATCGTTCAAGAAGGCCAGCAGGCTGTGATCACCCGTTTTGGTAAATACCAGTCCACCCAGGGTGCAGGTTTCAACTGGCGCCTTCCCTATCCGTTTGAAAGGCATGAGCTTGTGTTCGTGACTCAGATTCGATCGGTCGACGTTGGGCGTGATATTGTCATCAAGAGCACTGGCTTACGCGAGTCTGCCATGTTGACCGAGGACGAAAACATTGTGGAGATCAAGTTTGCCGTCCAATATCGGCTCAACGATGCTCGTGCCTGGTTGTTTGAAAGCAAGAACCCGACTGATGCGGTAGTCCAGGCTGCCGAAACCGCAGTCCGTGAAGTGGTCGGAAAAATGCGCATGGACACGGCCTTGGCGGAAGAGCGAGATCAGATTGCACCGCGTGTGCGAGCCTTGATGCAGACCATCCTTGATCGCTACAAAGTG
>CAZBIN010000370.1:0-2269 GCA_964491995.1 uncultured Orrella sp. | reverse complement strand
GAGATTGCACGCTGGGAGGGCTGGGTGTTCCTGGCCTACTACGTCGTGTACGTGATTTACCTCATCATGGCAGCCCAGCAGCACGATGCCTTGCCCGCGTTGTCCGGTGTCATGCTGAGTTTTGTGTTGCCAATTACGGTGGTCACACTGGTGGTGGCTGCGATTGGCAAGCAGTCTGAGCCAGGGCACTGAGTTCAGGCCAGGTGCCGGGGAGGCGATGCCAAAGTTTTGTTTTGGCCGCCACCCAGGCGACTTTCTGGCGTCAGAGTGGCGCAAAGCCAAGTTCTGCCCTGAAGCGATTCTTGATGTGTACGCCATCCCGAATGGGCAGTGCCTTGGGGAGTTCTTCGGCTTTTACCATCACCTGAAACAAAGCGGGACCTTTTCTCGCGTTGACCCCGTCTCGCACCTGACCGACATCGCCGATGTTCGTGATTCTGGTGGCCTGCGTGAAAGATGTGGCCTTGGCGATTGCAACCAGATCAGTCCCAAGACTGGTATGGCTACGCTGCATGCCAGTCTCGCCAAAGTGTCCATTGTCCAGCACGACCAGTGTGAGGTTTGCGGGCTGCTGGGCCCCGATGGTGGCAAGCATGCCCAGGCCCATCAACTGCTCCCCGTCACCCGTGAGTACGATGACCTCACGCGCTGGCTGGGCAAGCGCCAGACCCAGACCGATGGCTGCGGCACCCCCCATGGCACCCCAGAGATAAAAGTTGTTCGGGCGATCTCCGGCAGCAAACAGGTCATAGGTTGAAGAACCCAGACCTGCAACAAACAATGCGTTCGGGCAAGCCTTGACGAGATCGGCAACGAACGAGCGGCGATTGATCTGTCCGGGTTGTGGATGATTATCTGTCATGTCAAATATTCCAGTCGAAATCCAGTTGAGTTGTCCTGACCGCGGAGGGATGCAGCTTGATGTCTGATCCTCAGACCTAGCGATTCCACTTCTTGCGGCCAATCAGACTTTGCGAAATCAGAATGGCAACTTGTTCGCCTGCCTCAAAGACGGAGTCAAGCGCCGCCTCGACGACATCTTGCACCTCTTCTGAATCGCGGATGCGCAGAACCCGGATGCCCATGGCCTCGAGAACAGGCTGCGTTGCCTTGCTCATGCCGCCTTGCCACGGGTTGAATTCGGCATATTCTCCGCGCATGGTGACCAGCGTCAGAAACGGAATACGGCAACTCTGCAGGAGAGAAAACATGTTCACACAGTTGCCGACGCCACTGCTTTGCATCAGCAGGACACTGCGTTGTCCACCGAGCCAGGCGCCGCAGCTCATCGCCACACCTTCTTCTTCGGTGGTCAGAACCACAGCCTGCATGTCAGGATCTTCGTGCGCACGATTGATCACATGGGCATGCCCTGCATCTGGAACGTAGTACAGCTGCTTGACTCCAGCTGATTTCAGGGCATTGAAGATGGCATCTTTCCAGCCAGCCACGGCGGTATCGGCTTGCGTCATCACACACCTTTAAGAGAAGGAACAATGTTTTGTACAGCAAAAGACGTCCGGGATAAACCCGTCTTGATCACCGGTTGCTTGCGTGTTCTGAATTCAGCTCACTGCAGTTTGAGCCGATTTTGCGTTTGGATCTGGCGGACGTTTTGCCATATAGAACACCACCGCACCGATCAGCGCTATACCTGAAAGAACGGTGAACCCCAGTTCATAGTTGCCCGTTGCATCACCCAGTGCGCCAGCCAGCAAGGGACCGATGGCCTGTCCGAATGCCGTGATCATTGCCGAGAGGCCCAGAATCATGCCGATAGCCTTGCGTCCAAAATAATCGGCGCGTATCGCCTGCATGAAGGGTCCACGCAGTCCCCAGGCAAGCCCGTGCGCGACAGCAAAGAAAACCAGTTCTGCAACGCCGGTCGCGTACGTCAGGGCAAACATGCCGGATGCATGCAAGACCATACAGCCAGCAGCCACCAGGCGTTTTTCGTATTTGTCACCCAGATATCCGCCCAGCAGAACACCAATTACCTGACAGAAAGTCATCAGCATAATGAAGTAAGAAGCCTTGGCAATCGTGTAGTCAAGGGAGATACGCATGTGGTTGATTGCGTGGGTGTTGACTGCCATCACGACGATCAGTGCGATGCCATGTCCTGCCGCAAGCAGCCAGAACGCCTTGGTGCGAAGCGCCTGTTTGGCCGTGAAGTTGGGTTCCGGTTTGAGGGGCTTCTCTGGGTCAACCGGTGCTTGAGTGTTTCGAAACGCCAGACCATCAACGACCTCCCCGAAATCTTCGGGGC
>CAZBIN010000369.1:0-2281 GCA_964491995.1 uncultured Orrella sp. | reverse complement strand
CACTGTTAGCAGGGTTTGATATGGTGGAGGTCCATGCGGCGCACGGTTACCTCCTGCACTCGTTCCTGTCTCCAATCAGCAACCGGCGAACAGACGAGTATGGGGGCGACTTTCAAGGACGAAGTCGCTTCCCGCTGGAGGTCGTCCAGGCTGTCAGAGATGTCTGGCCCAAAGACAAACCCTTGTTTGTCAGGGTGTCAAGCGTGGATGGCGTGCAGGGAGGTCTTGAACTGCAAGACACCGTGGAGTTTGCCCGTCATCTCAAACAGATTGGTGTTGATGTGGTTGATTGCTCTTCAGGTGGGCTGTCAGAGTCTGCTACGGCAACTGCCACACCGCGCGGACTGGGCCATCAGGTGGCTTATTCGGAGCAAATCCGCCGCGATGCACAGGTCATGACAATGGCTGTGGGCCTGATCCTGCATCCTGATCAGGCCGAGGCAGTGCTTGCGCAAGGGCAGGCGGATCTGATTGCAATTGGACGCGAGTTCATGTTCAACCCCAACTGGCCAGTGCATGCAGAACTGGCTTTAAGTGAAGTGGGCTCGTATGACAACTGGCCCCAGCAGGCGGGCTGGTGGCTTGAGCGTCGCGCAAAAGCGCTGTCCAAGCTGCAAGTCAGCAGTCAAGTGCCGCACATTTCAAAAGCATCGGGCACACCCAGGTAACAGTGACATAATCAATATCTAACGATCAAATGCCATATTGGTGGCGATGTATCAGGGAGACAAATCATGCAGCAATCCGATCAGAATCAGAATGTGGACCTCAAGCTGGTGGCAAACAAGCTCACCGACCTTTTGCGCCTGCGTACCTTGCCCATCGGTATGAAATTATTCGAAACGACCCAGGAGATGCTGGATGTCCCCGGTGTCAGACGTCCTAAGGAAGGACGAAGGTTCTCTATGTGCCAACTGGTCACCCAGTCAAGGATGGCCGGTTTCACCTTGGGGATTCTTCATGAGAACCTTCTGCCCGACTCCAACTGTGGTGGTGTCGTGGGTCTGAATGCACCAGGCCCAAACTACCTCTCCGGGGAAAAGATGAACGGTGTCTGGTTTGCCAACCTGGAGGCATCCTGTGCTCACCAGGCACAGATGCCCAGAGTCCCGTCTGGCAAATATGAAGCACTCGTCATCTCGCCTTTGCGCATGGGTCGCCTTGACCCACCTGATATCTGCCTGTTCTACGCAACACCAGGTCAGATGATTCTGTTTGTCAATGGATTGCAGCATCATCGGTATCAGCGTTACGACTTCACCATCACGGGTGAGAGTGCTTGTGCCGACTCGTGGGGACGCGCGCTTGCAACAAGACAGACCAGCATTTCGATACCTTGTTACGCCGAGCGCCGATACGGCGGCGTGGCTGATGATGAGTTGCTGATTGCCTTGCCCGTGGATGAGTTGATCCGGGGCGTGACCGGACTGGAAGCTTTGCACAAGAACGGGTTGCGCTACCCCATCCCTCCGTATGGCGCAGTCGTTGATCCCGCAGAAGGACTCTCAGCCAGCTACAAGGGTTGAGCAGCAGAGCAGACGACAAGCGCAGAATCCAGGCACAAGTCAAAGGGATGCCCATGCCGAGCAAGCACTCGCAGGATCAGCAGACAGATCATCAGAAAACTCATCAGCATACCGGTGGCCGGTTCTGTGCCCAGCATGTGGGTGTGGCTGCCGGTCTGGGCCCCAAAGAGCGTCTGGCAGCACTTCAGTTGGTGCGCGAGGGTCTGTTGTTCGAGCTTGATCAGCCGATCCAGATCGGTTCACCCAATTTTGATCGGGTGCAGCCGCCTTACATGATGAGCTTGTGGAGTCGAGCCCAGAACGTCATTCGGAGTGTGCGCCGACAGGGCGTGCAAAACGATCCTGGCGTCAACCTCGAGTCGGTGCACCTGACGTTTCACGTTGGCACCCACATCGACGCACTTGGACATTTCACGATTGGTGATCAGATGTACGGTGGCCAGAGCGCAGACGCCCTGGTGGGTGATCTGGGGCTTAAAGGACTGGGTGCGGAGACGATTCCCAGTCTGATCGCTCGGGGCGTCTGCCTTGACCTTGCCGGGCTTGATGGTGGCGACTGTCTGGCGTCTGGGCGAGCTGTTTCGGCGCAGGAACTGCAAAACGTTGCACAGACGGCAGGCGTTCGTATCGGAGCGGGTGACGTGGTGTTGCTACGTACCGGTTGGTCTCGTCACTATCTGCAGGACAACAAGCAATACTGTTCAGGCGAACCAGGTATCAATCTGGACGCCGCTCGCTGGTTGACGGCGCTGGGC
>CAZBIN010000368.1:450-2293 GCA_964491995.1 uncultured Orrella sp. | reverse complement strand
CGTCTGCTACGTGCTCGACGAGCCCACCATCGGCCTGCACCCGCGCGACAACCAGTTGCTGCTCGACGCCCTGCACACCCTGGGTGCTGAAGGCAACACCCTGGTCGTGGTCGAGCACGACGAGGACACCATCAGTCGTGCCGAGCACATCATCGACATTGGTCCAGGTGCGGGCGTGCGTGGCGGACTGGTGGTGGCGCAAGGCACCCTTGACGACGTCAAAGCCAGTCCTGATTCAGTCACGGGTCGGTATCTGCGCACCCCGCTGGCACACCCGATCGAACCACGGCGCAGCATCGATGAGACAACCGAATGGATCGAAATACACGGGGCGAGTCTGCACAACCTGCGTGAGGTCGATGCCAGATTTCCGCTGGGCCGGCTATCCGTAGTGACAGGTGTCTCGGGCTCTGGCAAATCGACGCTTGCGCGTGATGTCCTGCTCGAGAATCTGAGCCGGGCCCTGAGCAACCTGAACACCCGGGGTGGGACCGACACACCGGTTCAATGGAGTGGCTGTCGTGACATCACCGGATGGGACAAGATTGACCGGATTCTCGAAGTTGACCAGACCCCAATCGGTAAAACGCCCCGATCTTGTCCTGCGACATACATCGGCTTCTGGGACGACATTCGCAAGCAGTTTGCGGACACTCAGGACGCACGCATGCGGGGCTGGAGTGCCAGTCGGTTCTCTTTCAACGCTGGCGATGGCCGCTGCCCGGTCTGCGAAGGCCAGGGCATGCGCACCGTCGAGATGAGTTTCCTACCTGACGTCAAAGTCCCATGTGATGCCTGCGGATCCGCCCGGTTCAACGCGGACACGCTGAGCGTGCAACTGCGCTCAAAGCACGTCGGCGAAGTTCTCGGCATGGAAGTTGACGACGCCATCGAGTACTTCGGCGCCCACCCCAAAGTGCGCCATCCGCTGCAGCTCATGCAAGACGTTGGACTCGGTTACCTGACGCTGGGTCAGCCCTCGCCCACACTATCAGGCGGAGAAGCCCAGCGGATCAAACTGGTGACCGAGCTCGCCAAAGCCAGGGTTGGACAAGGTGGGCGGGTGCAAATGCGCGCCAGTCGTGCACCCAGTACCCTTTATGTTCTGGACGAGCCCACCGTGGGACTCTCAATGGCGGATGTCGAAAAGCTGGTGCACGTGCTGCACCGCCTGGTTGATGCCGGTCATACGGTCGTGGTGATCGAACACAATCTTGACATCATTGCCGAGGCTGACTGGGTGCTGGATCTGGGACCTGAAGGTGGCACCGAAGGTGGCCGCCTGGTTGCTCAAGGCTCACCCGAAACGCTGGTGCGAAATCACCCGCATTCCCATACAGCGCAAGCACTCAAACCGGTTCTGGAGGCGGGTTCGTGAACTGCTGGTTTGAAAATCGAGTCACCGGCAGGCGATTGCAGATGCAAGGACTGGTGCGTCGCATCGGCATCCGTGACGCCCGGGATCTTGTCGAAGGAATCAAAGACATCGAGGCTGCCCAGGCACAGGGATACTGGGTGGCGCTGATTCTGGAATACGAGTTTGGAGCCTGGCTGGAGCCAGCGCTTGTTGAGCCGGTCAACACAGACAAAACGATCGCCGATCAAGTCAGTCCTCCCGGAGAGAGGCTGACCGCGCTGGTATTCGAAAGCGCTATCGAGATCGACACGGAGGACGACATTCAGAACGGTCTGACCGATGCAAAAGTGGTCCAGGTTACCGCCGGCATCAGAAAGACAGACTACGTGGCCATGATCGAGGAGATTCGCGCACTGATTGCCGCTGGCGAGGTCTATCAGATCAACGCCACCTTTGCGCTGACGGTTCACACCCAGGGTTCACCAC
>CAZBIN010000368.1:0-440 GCA_964491995.1 uncultured Orrella sp. | reverse complement strand
GGTACCCGAAGCGGGCGATACTGCGGTTGGCACCGGCATTGCCCTCCTGGTAACGAATATCTTTGCCAGCGCCGAAACGCAGCCCCGGCCCGGGGAAGAGGTGGCTGACGATGCCGAATTCGTTGTCACTGGCGCGAGCCAGCAAGGCCGCTCATTGCGCGTACATCGAGGACGTTTTTAACGACAGATCCATCCTGTCGTTTTCTCCAGAACTGTTTTTTGAGCGACACGGTGACTCACTGGTGACCCGCCCGATGAAAGGCACCGCACCGCGCATCTGGGGCGATCCTGTGGCCGATCGCGCAAGGGGCCAGGAACTCTTGAATAGTCGCAAAGACCAGGCAGAAAACCTGATGATTGTTGATCTGTTGCGCAACGATCTGGGGCGACTGGCCATCACCGGCAGCGTCAAGGTTGATCCACTGTTTGCGCTGGAAGCT
>CAZBIN010000367.1:0-2298 GCA_964491995.1 uncultured Orrella sp. | reverse complement strand
TCGAGATCGAACGCCTGGCAAGTGATCACGTGATTCGTAGCTGATGTCCAAACGGACGCGACTGTCAGATTTTTTCTTGTCAGTCAGTCGCGACGATCTCTCGCCTGAGTCTCACGGCAACTCGGGTTGTTTTCATGGCTGGCATTGACATGCGCTGTGAAGGCAAACCTGAGCACGGGTTTCACAAATCGATTTCAAACACTTGATAAGTTTCATTCGCTCGCATAAGATAGTAATCAATTACTATCTTACAGGGACTTGAGTGGCCTCATCTTCGAAACATCTGCCGGCCGATGAACGCAGGGCAATCACTGTGCAGGCGGTGGTCGAGCTGGCAAGTCTGCAAAACCCTGCTGACATCACGACGGGTGCGATTGCAAAGCACATGGGAGTGACGCAGGGCGCGCTGTTCAGGCACTTCCCAAACAAAGAGTCCATCTGGGAAGCCGTCATGGAATGGGTGTCACAGCGACTGCTGCTTCGAATGGATCTTGCGGTCGAGGGCATGGATTCACCGCTTCAGGCACTGGAGGCAATGTTTATGCACCATGTCGACTTTGTCTGCGAGTATCCGGGTGTACCCCGCATGATGTTTGGCGAAATGCAGCGCGCCGAGATCACCCCGGCAAAAAAGGTGGCTCTGGGTTTAATGCAGCAATATGCAAAGCGTCTCCATCTGCAGATCGAGAACGGCAAGGCCTGCGGGGAAATTACATCCGAAGTTGATAGTCATGTGGCGGCAACGCTATTTATCGGTACCATCCAGGGAATGGTTGTGCAGTCTTTGATGTCGGGAGACCTTGGACGTGTAAAGAAGAATGCCCGGCAAGTGTTTTCAATCTACAGGCGCGGCCTGGCAAGGCAATCATGAGATTCTTATCTGTTCGCGGACGAACCTTGGCCCTCGTCGCTGTCATTGTTCCGGTTCTGGCCGTGTTTATCTATGTCGCATTGCGATCGGGGCCTCTGGCACCCGTGGCCGTCAGAACCTTTCAGATCCGCTCTCAGTCAGTCGCTCCATCGATATTCGGTATCGGAACCGTCCAGTCGCGCTACACCCACAAGATTGGCCCGGTCAATGCCGGGCGTGTCAAGATGATCACGGTCGATGTGGGGGATACCGTTAAAGCAGGTCAGGTTCTTGGGCAGATGGATGCGGTTGATCTTGAGGACCGACTTCGCTCGCAGGAGTCTTCTGTCGGGCGCGCGAAGGCCTGGGTGACCGAGGCAAAGGCCAGGCAGGAATTTGCCTTGATGCAGCAAACCCGCTATCAGGAGCTGTTCAAGGTCAAGTCTGCGAGCGAGGAAATGCTTGCAACCAAGCGTCAGGAACTGCGGATTGCTGACGCAGCGCTGCAAGCTGCTCAACAGGATCTCACCAAAGCACAGGCAGATCTGGATGGGTTAAGAACGCTGCAAGACAATCTTTTACTCGTGTCTCCAGTCAACGGGATCGTCGTTGCCCGCGACGCTGATACGGGTACGACAGTGGTCGCAGGCCAACCCGTGATTGAAGTCATCGACCCGCAAACGCTCTGGATCCACACCCGGTTCGATCAGATGGGCGCTGCCGGACTGGCAGCTGGATTGCCCGCAGAGATTGTGCTGCGTTCGCGACAGCAACAAGCTTTGTTGGGGCATGTTCTGCGGATGGAGCCCATTGCGGATCAGATTACTGAGGAAACGCTCGCGAAGATTGTGTTCGATTCGATTCCCTCGCCGCTGCCCCCGATCGGGGAGATCGTCGAGGTGACTGTCAAACTCCCGGACTTGCCAGAGATGCCCGTCATCCCCAATGCGGCGGTGCGCAATCTGGCTGGAAAGCCAATCGTCTGGAAGATCTCTTCGGGAGACCTTGAGGCCGTGCCGGTGACACTGGGCGCCTCAGATCTGAGTGGCAATATGCAGGTACTTGAAGGCCTGAAAGCCGGCGACGAAATTGTCCTTTACAGTGAAAAAACCCTGACAGCGAACAGTCGTGTCAACGTCGTGCAACAGATCACCACAGGTGCAAGATGATCAGCCTGGCGGGGCGGGATATTCTGCACTCGTGGGGAAAGTTCGTCTTTACGGGCGTTGGACTGGGTTTGCTGATTGGTGTCACGCTGGTCATGGCGGGTGTCTATCGCGGCATGGTCGACGATGGCAAGGCGCTTCTGGACAATAGCGGTGCTGATCTATGGGTGGTGCAGAAGGACACGCTGGGACCCTATGCAGAATCTTCGAGTCTGAGTGATGATGTGTACCAGACCATACTGGCAATGCCGGGTGTGGAGCGCGCAGCCAACATTACCTATC
>CAZBIN010000366.1:0-2309 GCA_964491995.1 uncultured Orrella sp. | reverse complement strand
AAGCATTCCCACCAGTCGGTCAACTGACCTCGAGCCAGACAACCCAAGGCGCTTGACCGGCAACAGCAAATTGTCAAAAGCAGTTTCGCGCCGCCTTGAAGCAATCACCCAAGCCGAGCGAAACCCCATGGGCATGGCACAAGGATCAATTTGTGAAACTTTTGTGCAAGACCTGGCACTACCTGGCTCTGCTACTGGTCCTTTTTGCAGATATCGGGTCCGCTTTGGCTCAACGCAATGTCACTGTCGGAGTGCACCATAATCCACCCAAGATATTCATGGGTACGAACGCTCAGCCAAGCGGTATTCTGGGCGATCTTCTGGTCCGGATTGCCCAAGCCGAGAACTGGACGCTTCAGGCAATCCCTTGTCATTGGCAGGATTGCCTTGATGCAGTGACATCCGGACGCATTGACCTGCTGCCTGATGTCGCCTACACACCCGCGCGTGCGGAGAATTTTGAGTTCCATACGATTCCGAGTCATCACAGCTGGTCGCAGATATTCGCACGACCTGGACAAGACATCGACTCGATGCTTGACCTGGCTGGCAAGCGGATTGCGGTTCTCGACGGATCAATCCAGCAGACGTATCTGCAGTCTGCCCTGGATGGGTTTGGTATCAGAGGCGAACTGATTTCAGCTGTCAATTTCGAGCAAGCGCTAGGATGGCTTGCGACCGGACAGGCTGATACGGTTGCGACCAACCATCACTATGGAGCACTAGCCGCACGCGAGCATGACCTGGATCCCACCCCGATCATTTTCAGTCCATCCAGACTCTTTTACGCCAGTGGCAAAGGACAAAATCAAGATCTGCTCGACGGGATCGACAAACACCTTGAGCCCTGGCGTGCCGACACGAACTCGTTTTTTTATCAAAACCTGAGCCGGTGGGCAGGTGCTACGGTCATCTCCGAAATCCCGCCGTTGCTGATTTGGGGCTTTGGCGGTGTCGCCTTTCTGCTTCTGGCGACAACCGCCGTGGCGACCTATCAACGCCGGGTCGTCAAACAACGCACCGCACAGGCCAAAGAGACCGAGTCGAGATTCTCGACCATTCTGGACTCCATCGACGCAGGCATTTTCATCAAGGACAGCTCCCTGAGGTACCAGTACGTGAACAACAAAATCTGCACAATGCTGGGGCTGGAAGCGAATCAAATCGTCGGACGGGATGATTTCGAGATTTTCGGAGAAAGGATCGCCGAAGACTTGAAAGAAAGAGACCTCCGGATTCTGAACAATGAAGAGCGTTTTACAGGCCAGGAACAAGTCCTCAAACCATCGATCAATAAAAGCCTGACCGTATTTACGGTCAAGATGCCTTTGCGCGACGCCAAAGGAAAGCCTTACGCCGTCTACGGTATCGCGACCGACTTGAGTCAGGAGAACGCGTATGCAGAAAAACTCGAGCGGGTCACCAAGTTTGACAGTCTGACATCGCTGCCCAACCGGAGCAGCTTTTTGCAGACACTCGAGTATGAACTTGCGAATCTGCGTACAGGAGATCATCACATCGGTTTGATTCTGATTGATCTGGACAACTTCAAAAGTTTGAACGACACCCGCGGCCATAGCTACGGAGACCTGCTGCTGGTGAGTGTTGCAAAACGCATTTCAGAAAGCGCTGCCCCCGAAAGCAGCCATGCAAGACTGTCCGGCGATACGTTTGCACTTCTGCTCAAGAACCTGCACGCCAGTCGGACAAATGCCAGTCAAACGGTGCAGAACATGGCGCTGGAACTGTCGAGGTCCTTATCTGAAGCACAGATGCTCGATGACATCGCCTACCAAGGCAGTGCAAGCGTTGGCGCCACGCTGATCAATGGAACCGAGGCCACAGCACACAGGGCACTCAGACACGCTGAGCTCGCACTCTACGAGGCCAAGTCAGCCGGTCGCAACCAGATCAGAATGTTTGAACCATGGATGGAACAGGCCGCTGCGCAAAGATCCGAGCTTGAGCACGAACTCAGGAGCGCCATTGAAAACCACCAGTTCGTGGTGCATTACCAGGTTCAAGTCAGCGCAGCGAGCCAGCCAACGGGCGTCGAGGCGCTGGTTCGCTGGCAGCACCCTATCAAGGGTTTGATCATGCCGGGTCGGTTCATTGAGTTTGCCGAGAATAGTGACATGATTCTTGCCATCGGTGAGCAAGTGTTCAAAATCGCCTGCGAGCAGATCGCGACCTGGCAACTCTCAGAGCTTACCGAGCATCTTGTGATTGCCGTCAATGTCAGCGCAAGGCAACTCTATGACCCCGGGTTTCTGCAAAAGGTCGACGTGATCCTGGATACAACCGGCGCC
>CAZBIN010000365.1:0-2359 GCA_964491995.1 uncultured Orrella sp. | reverse complement strand
ACGGCGAGGAGCTTCGGGGCGATACGTGGGACGCGCATGGTGGAGGCCTAACGCCAGCGGTAAGCCGCACCGGAGTGCGTAGCACGGAGGGAACCAACAAGCGAAGCTTGTTGGTGTCGGCTTGACCAACCAGTTAGGCCGGTGACAGTTGCGTTATTGATTGAATTTTGCATTGGCGACAACTGCAGTGGGAGTGCGGAAGCACTTGTAAATAGGCAGCAATATTGAAGCAATGAGGAATGAAAAATTGCTGGGCGAACGAAATAGTTCAATGATGGCCAAAGCCGATTCGTTGAACACGAAGTCAAGAACCACTGTGCTTGCCAATAGGGCAACCCAGAACAATAACCAAGACCCGATGGGGTGATTAGGGGATAGGCTGGCAACAAGCAGGCCTATCGCAAGTCCCAGGAGCAGCGAAGGGAGAAAAAGTGACGCATGCATGAATGCCGGGTGGGGGTTGGTTGGACTTCCAGCTGCGACATAGAAAGCATAAATAAGATTGCTGATAGACCATGTCCACCAAAGCGGCGCAAGCAACCCCATGCCAATGACGATGGAAGTCTTTAACTTCGGATGCAGCATAAAAGCCTAACGAATTAGTTAACTGGCGCCGTAGCCCGAAGGGCGGAGGGCACCGACATGGGCCATTAAAATGCCGAAGGCATGGCCCATGTGGGCGTCCACGTTGAACGCCCAGTTAGGCTAGCGCCGAGTGATTCCCTGTAACCAGTCATTAATAATATTTGGCACTTCATCTGAAGTTGAAAGCTCAAAATGATTGGAGTCGGATATTGACTTTATGGTAGTCCGGTGATTGTTTTTGAAGATATCTTTGTAGCCATCTGGGTAAAATATAGAGTCATTCTCCGCTGTGATAACGAGTATGCAAGAGTTAATGCATTCAATATCCTTCTCCCATTTGTCGCTCGGTGTCACGGATTTAAAGAGTCGCCAGCTATACAAAGGCGTTTCTGCGCCATTTTTTGAAGATGGTGGAATCTGGAATCTCAAAACTGGCCTGCCCTCAAAAAAATGGATGCCCATCCGACCAAAAATTTCAACCCCGGCAAAGCGGGGGATGCAAGGCACAGCCCAACCACCAGAATCTGGGCGAGCGGCGGGTGATTTTCGATGAATGAAAGGGGCGATCAGTACTAGACCATCTGGTTTAGGCTGTTCATGACCTGATGCATAGCGAATTGCCAGTCCACCGCCGATTGAATGTCCGCCCAAAAAAAACCGACTAAAGCGATGGCCTTGTTTCATTATGCCCCACAAGTCAGCAATGTCCTGTTCTTGCTGATGAACATGATCGACATCTCCCCGACGTCCTGGCGATTGGCCGTGTCCACGCATATCAAGAGTTACGACAGTGGGGCCGTTTGGACGTTGAGATAATGATTTGGAAAATTTCGCTAGATAACTGGAATCGCTGCTGGAGCCGTGCAAAAAAATGAGCAAATCTGATCCTCTGCCAGGATAAAGGCGATAGAGCCGTCTTGCTCCATCACGTGCTACAAAGAAGGTCGGTTCTGCGGGTTGAATGAGACTTCCGCCAGCTATCAACCGATCCAGTTCGTCGGTTGCGATGCCACGTTTTGTCGTTGACTCGCGAAATGGCCAGGCGACGAGTATTAATGCGATTAGAAAATAGGCGGAAATTCCTGTGAGAAGAAAGGTGACAATTTGATAAATCATCACTGATACCTTCTATTGTTAGCTTGAGGGTTCATGATGCTCTTTTAGAGAAGTGTGAAGGGCCTACCGATTAAACTAAGGGGCCGGCTTCGCCGGTCCCAGCGAACGGAGTGAGCGCTTTGAGCGCATTGTTAGGCATTTGCCTTGCGTTGCTGAGCTTCACGAATATGGCTCTTAGCAACCTCTAGCGCATTACCTGGCCACTGATCTACTTGGCTATTTTCCGCAAAATAAGCATCTACGAAATTTACTGCAAAGTGATACGGATCATAAAGTTCTCCGCGTGACTCTAAAATTGCAGAATTTCTGTACCACAGATCAAGTATTGCAATCTCGATAGTGTCTGAGAGATTGATCAGCTGTTTGGTCTTTTGCCTCCAGGCGCCGCCGCTCGTTGATATAGCGGCATCCAGATTTTCCGACATGCCGGGAGGCAAAAGTCCAATAACATCCATCACGAAGTGGTCGAAGAAAATGTCGCTTGGGTTTTCTTTGTAGCGTGGAGTATCGAAGATGCTCATACAAATGCCTAACGAACAAGTTAACGGGCGGCGCAGCCCGAAGGGCGTAGCGAACCAACAGCTGCCATGAAAATGGCGAAGCCATGGCAGCTGTTGGCGTCCGCGTTGAACGCCCAGTTAGGTTGTTGACTGAACAT
>CAZBIN010000364.1:0-2363 GCA_964491995.1 uncultured Orrella sp. | reverse complement strand
TTGATGGTGCGCATGAGCACAGAAAGGACAGATAGCATGAAGAGAGTCTCCAGGATCCGGCCTGCGGCCCCGTCATGATCCAGGGCGCGCTCAGCCGTATCGGAAATAGTCGATCTTGACAGGTAAAACTGCCGTATTGTAAGACGAAGGGGTTAATTTCACCTGAGGGATTATGCGGATATCCTTTAAATATTCCAGGAGATCATGCCATATCAGCCTCTGACAAGACGGTCTGATGCGCTTTTTAAGGTGCTGACAATTAACGCAATGCACTGCGGTCAGCTTTGGTGGCTAGCGTGTCGAAGTCTGCCGCATAAGACAGCAGTTCATCGCGCAGGTGCTGACGTTGCTCTTCGGTCATTGAGTTGAGCATCTCGGCGCTCAGGCTGGCCAGTGCCTGTCTGCGGGTTGCCTGGGCCAGCTGCAGTGTCGGGATCTGGTAGGTTGCAAGACTCTCGAAGTACTGATTGAGCGCAACTGCGGCAGCCTGCGCCGAGGCAAACTGATCCGCCTGATCAATCAGTTTGAGAAGGTTCGCTTGTCGTGCCTTACGCTCCTCGGCCCAGTTTTTCGAGTCGTTGGGGTGATCGAGCAGCCACTGATCAATCATGGCTGATTGCCGTGCAGTGACTGAACCCAGCCAGCGTTCGTAATTCTTGACAAAACGCTTGCGTCGATTGACATGACCTTGTTCGGGATCTTGTAGATACTCCTGTTCGTACTCGCGGTTCGATGTTTCGAACCTCTGTGCGAGTCTCATGCGCTGCCTGGGCGTGAGTGTGACAAGAATGGGTCCGAGCTCACTGGCACCTGCTTTGGCGAAAGTCAATGCGGCATCCTGGAGCATGTCCAGCTTTTGAATGATTTCTTGGGCGGTCCAGCGTTTCTCCTGAACCAATGATTCAGCCCAGCTTCTCAGAGTTGCCGCATAAAACGGTAAAGCCTCTGCCTGATGCCATTGCTTTAGCTTGAACATCTGCGCACGCAGCGCTTGCTGTTGCTCATCGCTCAAGTCCAGATAACGGCTCAGTTGATATTGCACCAGAAACGGTGCGTTGTTGTACGCCAGTTGTACAGAGCTGCAGCCAGCAAGAACCAGTGTTGCAGCGATACAGATCAATCGCGAAATCCAGCGCATGGCCAATATGCTCCCGCTTGAATCTGCTTTTGACTATGATCTGCCTTGAGAGTTCGCGATTGCAGAAGATGTCCAGAATGGCGCAAGCGCCAGCAGCACGCCAACCATTGCACATCCAAAGCCAAGCCGGTACGAGCCGCTGAGGTCATATAGCAGACCTGATGCATAGGCACCCAAGGCAGCCCCGAGTGACATACATGCGTAAATCGTACCGTAGATGGTTGCCTGCGCACGCCCCGGGAACACGCGAGCGCAGATCGTCGAGATAATGGGACCTCTCGCGCCCTGAGAAATTCCGAACACCAGCACGTAAAAAGCGAGCAGCAACTGCAGTGGGTAATAGGAAATCACAAATAGCAAACTGATACCCAGTAACGTGCAGACGAATGTGGCAGTCACCGTCTTCCGGGGCCCAAACCGGTCGGCCAGCATCCCGGCCGTGCTGACGCCAAACACGGACAGCATGCCTGCAAACCCGAAGGCGGTCGCGGCTTCCAGCGCGGTAAATCCGGAGTCTACGAGAAACACAATGGTCTGCACCATGATCAAGTAGGTTGAGAAAGCCGTAAAGAAGAAAGCTTGTGCCAGAGCCCAGAAAGCACGAGTTTTCATGGCCTGACGCAATGGCTCGAGGCTCATCCTTGACTGCGAAGCGGGTCTGGGCTCGATCTTGTAGTCAGACGGACCGGCCGTGATGCGCTTCCAGGGCAATACCAGCACAACGGGTAGCGTCAACAGCAGAATCGACCCTAGTGTGTAATAAGCCGTTCTCCAGCCTTGCCAGTCAATCATATACTGGGCAAATGGAACGATAACCAGGCTGCCGGCACCAAACCCGGCGTAGGCTAGTCCGATTGCTGTGCTGGTTCGTGCGCGAAACCAGCGACTGATCAGACTCGTCGAGGGCACCATGCCAAGCGCCGAGATGCCCATGCCGCTGGCCAGACCGACACACAGGTAAAGTTGCCAGAGACTGGTCAGGGATCCGGCCACGATATAGGCCGAGCCCATCGTCAGCAGACCGAATGTGTAGACAATCCGTGGCCCGAACCGGTCGAACAAAACCCCGATAAATGGTGCTGACAGACCATTTGCGAGCATGTAGATTGAATACACGCTGGATATTGCTGTCCTGCTCCAGCCAAACTCGGATTCCAGCGGCAAAACAAATGCAACGTACGTGTCGGCGATGCCACGTCCTGCCATGTTGAACGCAAAACACAGC
>CAZBIN010000363.1:0-2381 GCA_964491995.1 uncultured Orrella sp. | reverse complement strand
TGCCATCAAACAGGCCAAAGAGTTTGGTCTCGGTACAGATGGCAAACAATCGGTCGCGATGCTCATGAGCATCATGGACGTGCATGGTCTGGGACTCAAGGATGCTGGCGGGATGTTGTTCGCCGAGTCGTTCTACTGGGATCTCGATGATCAGTCGCGTGCATTTGCCAAGCGGTTTTCCGAGCGCACGGGACGGATGCCCACGGCGCTGCAAGCGGGTCAGTACTCGGCCATCCGGTCTTATCTGAAAGCCATCGAGAAAGCCAAGTCGGATGACGTCGCAGACGTTGTTGCGACCATCAAGACGATGCCTATCGAAGATGCCTTCTCCAAAAACGGGCGGGTTCGCGCTGACGGCAAAATGGTTCACGACATGTATCTGGTCAGGGTCAAGCAACCGAGTCAGTCCAAAGGTCCCTGGGACTACTACGAGGTCCTCCAGACTGTGCCGGGAGACCAGGCTTTCCATCCACTCTCCGAAAGCAAATGCAGGCTGGTCAAGTCATCCTGATGATCCGGGCAAGCCAGCTTCAATAGCCCTGGTCAGACGAGTCTGACCAGGCACATTTGACTGAATAAGTGAACCAGGTGTCACCTTCGGGTGACACCGCCCAAACATGAGCCAAGATATCATCCTGCAGACCCAGTCGCTCACCCGGGACTTTAATGGCTTTCGGGCGGTCGACAGTGTGTCGCTGTCTGTTCAACGGGGCCACATTCACGCCATCATTGGGCCCAATGGCGCGGGTAAAACCACATTCTTCAACCTCCTGACCAACTTCATCAAACCGTCATCGGGCAGGGTCTTGTATGAGGGGATGGACATCACAGCACGCTCGGCAGCCGACATCGCCAACCTTGGCGTGGTGAGATCGTTTCAGATTTCTGCCGTGTTCCCTCATCTCAGCTTGCTGCAGAACGTCCGGATCGCACTGCAAAAGCGCTCTGGGTCAGGTCTTAATTTCTGGCAATCGAATCGCTCTCTGGATCGTTTCAATGACCAGGCCATGGAGATTCTGAGTCTGGTCAGACTACAAGACCTGCATGATCGTCTCGCCGTCGAGATCGCATATGGTCAGAAGCGCGCACTCGAACTTGCCACCACGATAGCGCTTGACCCCAAACTGGTGTTACTCGACGAACCGACCCAGGGAATGGGCCACGAGGACGTCGAGCACATCATGGACCTGGTCAGAGAGGTTGCAAAGAACCGCACAGTCGTTATGGTTGAACACAACATGAAAGTGGTCGCCGGGATCAGCGACCAGATCACGGTGCTGGCGCGCGGCAAAGAACTGGCGAGCGGCGCCTATGAACAGGTGTCGACTAACGACGCGGTCATCGAAGCGTACATGGGCAGAAAGCGCAAGGCGCGCCCTCTGGAAAGCGAAGAACACTCAAGCACTTCAGAATCGGATTCCGGATCAAAACCATGACGGATGCAACCTTTTCATTGACAACCAGCGCACTGGATATTCGGGACTTGCACGCCTGGTATGGCGAGTCCCATGTACTCCACGGGGTTGATCTGAGCGTAAATAAAGGAGAGTGCGTCTGCCTGCTGGGAAGAAACGGCGCGGGACGTACCACAACCTTGCGTGCGATTCTTGGCCTGACCAGCCGGCGCTCCGGGGAAATCCGACTCAACGGCCAGGAGACTGTCCATCTCTCGACGCATCAGATTGCAAGACTCGGCGTTGGTTACTGCCCGGAAGAGCGCGCGATCTATGCATCTCTGACGTGTGAGGAGAATCTGACCCTGCCACCCGTGCTCAAGACTGGCGGCATGAGCCTTGATGAGATATATGACCTGTTTCCGAATTTGAAAGAGCGGCGTAAAAGTCAGGGCACAAAACTCTCGGGCGGCGAACAGCAAATGCTGGCCATGGCCAGGATTCTTCGTACCGGTGCTGACATCCTGTTTCTGGACGAAGTTTCCGAGGGGCTTGCGCCGGTCATTGTTGAACGACTTGGCCAGGTGATCGAAACGCTCAAGAAAAAGGGGTACACGATTTTGCTGGTTGAACAGAACTTCGAGTTCGCATCTGAGCTGGCGGACCGGATCTACATCCTCGAGCATGGAAAAGTTGTTGAACATCTTGCTGCGAACCAGATTGCGGACAAGCAGGATCAGCTTAAAGAATTGTTGGGAATTTAAGGATCACCATGGAACTGTTTGGTTTGCCATTGCCGGTGGTCATGGGTCAGCTGATGGTCGGCGTGGTCAATGGATCGTTCTACGCTGTCCTGAGTCTCGGGCTGGCAGTCATCTTCGGCATGCTGAACATCGTGAACTTTGTGCACGGAGCGATCTACATGCTCGGCGCGCTGTTGTCATGGCTGCTGCTGACCAAGCTGGGGATCGGCTACTGGTATGCGCT
>CAZBIN010000362.1:0-2382 GCA_964491995.1 uncultured Orrella sp. | reverse complement strand
GCATTTTGGAGATCGAGTCCGGCGGTGGCGAACGCAACTGCATTGGCGTTGCTGGCTTGCGCCAGCAGGATATAGGATGAGAAGTCATTGCCTGGAAACGGGTAGCGCGAGGAGCCGAGAACTTTGCCACCGGCATTTTCGATGAAAGTTTTGCCATCGTTTTCCAGTGAATGACCAAATGCATAGTCTGCCGTCAGGTAGTACCAGTTTTTAGCACCGTTCTTGACAATCGGTTGTGTGCCAACCTTGGCCAGCGAATATGTGTCATAAACCCAGTGCAGGCTGTTTGGCGAACAGTCCTCATTGGAAATTCTGACTGCGCCGGCACCTGTGACGAGCGCGAGCCGGTTTTTTTCCTGGGCAAGTTTCATCGCAGCCAGTGCGACCGCACTGTTACCGAGCTCGGTGACTGCGTCGACCTTGCCTTCGTCGAACCACTCACGGACTCGGGCGGATCCGACGTCGGCCTTGTTCTGGTGATCTGCGGTCACGATCTCGATCGGCACACCAAGCACTTTTCCACCGAACTCTTCAACTGCCAGCTCGGTCGCAACGATCGAGCCACGCCCGACGTTGTCCATGAAAGGGCCATTGACATCGGTCAGCACGCCGATCCTGACCACGCCATCACTGATCTTGGCGCCCGAGCCTTGCGCCAAGGCGCCCGACGAACCCATCAAGGCTGCTATGCCAAGGCAAAGGGCTGTTTTCCTGAATCCTGCCATGTCTTGTCTCCTGTCTGTCTTTATTGTTGGTCTGTCGTTGTTATGTATTTGTAAAACTCATTTCCCGGGGTATTTTCAGGCTTTTAAACTCGCGCAATCTCATCGAGTACGGGCATCAGATGGCTGATGAATTTCTGTGGGTCTTCGCTCATCGGGAAGTGCCCCATGTCACGCATGATTGTTAGCTTGGCACCCGCAATCAGGTCGGCGAGCTGCTGGCTGTCTTCAGGAGTGCAGGAATAGTCGTACTCACCTGTCAGCAGGTAAACCGGACACAGGGTTGTATCAATCTGCTGCACAAGTCCGCGCAAATCACCCTCAGCCTTGTAGAAGTGCAGGTCTCCCTTGAAAACCCCAGGGCCAGACTGCATGTAATGCCACAAGGTTTCCCAGCGATCCTTGGCGGGTGCTTGCGGGCCTATCAGTCCCGATACGATGCCTGCGCAGACCTCCCCACCATGAACGTCGGGACGGTGCAGCCATTGCAGATCGTAATAGGGCGCCACGTGTGCACCAGACTGCAGTCCGATCAGTGCCTTGAACTTTGTGGGTGCTTTGAGCGCCAGATGCAGCACGACGCGCCCACCAATCGAGCAGCCCATGCCGATGGGACGCTCAATCTCCATCGCCTGCATGAAGCCCAGAATCATGTCGACGTACAGTTGGCTTGTGAGCTGGTACTCTCGCAGGTGCCAGCCTTCGGGCGGTGAAGACTTGCCATGAAACGGCATATCGAAGCAGATCACCTGATGATTCCTGGTGATCTCCGGACTGTTCAGCAAGCCCCGGAACTGTCGCGTGTCGCTGCCAGCGGTGTGCAGACAAAGTAACGGTTGCCCAGTGCCAGCGGTTTCAAAGTAGACCCTGTGATTCAGGCCATCGATATCAAAGTGGACGTAACCACCAACAGTGGACTCCTTACTGGCACGCATGGATTTCACTCCCGAGGCGATGGATCAGTTCCTTGAAATAGAGCAGGTTGGACATGAAGATCGCCTGATCGCCTTCGATACGAAGCGACTTGAACTTCACCATCGCCATCAGGTCATGGTAGCGCGGTCGCGCAGTGTCTGACCAGAAATAAGACCAGGACTGCGGGTCGCTCACCAGGGCGAAAGTCCATCGCGCCATGACGTGAGGCCCTGGTCGGATGCTTGTCACCGCGCCCTCATGGATTGTGATGAGAAACTCCCGGTCGCCCGATTTCAACATGAACGTCACGTTGACGAATCGTCCCCGATAGGTCAGCCATTCGGTGCCGGCATGAGAAATCTGTTTTTGTGTCATTCGCGCTTTATTGAAAGGGTTGACGACAAAGTATTCCTCAGACTATCTCACGACAAACAACGACTGGCAAGCATCAAATCCCAGTGTGATCATAGGCAGGCACATGGGGATTGTATGGGCTTGACAGCTTAAACAGAATGGCCAGCCAGTCGATGGAAGACTGGTGTGCGTCGGCACTTTCAGGCTTACGTGCAATGGCCTTGCGCCATCAACGTTTCAGGGGGACTGTCGGACGTGGCTGTCTCGCAGGAGGAACTCCAGGCTGTTGTGGCCGGGGAATTCTCGTCCTTCCCGCGATCCTCAGCAGGCAACGGCTGAGGACGAGGAGGACGTCAAGACAGGATGTGATGACTCTGGTTGGGAAAAATCA
>CAZBIN010000361.1:0-2395 GCA_964491995.1 uncultured Orrella sp. | reverse complement strand
GGAGCCTGTCGGACTTGGAGCGCCGAAAGCGAAAATGGGACCCAGCGAGGACAGTGCTGCATAGCGTCGAACACTGCACTAGTTGATCGCTTGGGGCACTCACGAAGGATGCCGTGATGACCTTCGCTAGTTGCCCTTGGAAATGGCAGACCTCTTAAATTAAAATAAATATCTGTTTTATTGAATTTTTAGTAACATATATGTTATGTCGAAAAGATCGAACGCCATCGATGCCATGCCTTCGAGCGTGCTCGCTCACCTGCGCGAGCTAGGAAAAAACTTGTCCATCGCGCGCAAGCGGCGCCGTGAAACCATTCGAGCCTGGGCGCAACGTATTGGGGTATCTGAGCCCACCTTGATCCGGATGGAGAAAGGAGATCCTAGCGTTTCCATGGGTGTCTATGCAACTGCTCTATGGATGATGGGGCGTGACCAAGCCATACCAGATTTGGCCGCACCCGAGCATGACATGGGCGCCCTGGAAGAGGCCGTCCGGGTGGCCAAGGCGCGCGCGGTGCGTAAACGTCCTTCACTTTTCGACAGAACACAACAATCGAAGATTGACCTGGCGGCAACGAGTGACAAGTGGGATGCGTGATTGAGTTCGATCTTCAGAGCTACCAGCCCAGTGACTCGCTTTACCTCTGGTGGCTCGGACAACCAGGCTCTCCATGCATCATCGGTGAGTTACGCATAGCTCGGCAAACCAAAGGCGTGTCGCTTCAATATGCTCCACAGTGGCTCCAAGCAGGGTTTGCGCTTAGTGAAGATCTGACCTTGATCGAGCGGGAGTTTTTCCCGACCGAGAAAGAAACAGCGGTGGGTGCGGTGGACGATGCGCGTCCAGATCGCTGGGGCGAACGAGTGATCCGATTTCTAGACAAACCACCACGGTTGTCGGTGCTGGATTATCTCTTCTATGCCGGCCATGAACGGTTCGGTGCATTGGGTGTTTCAGTCTCGTCGGAGGCTTACATCCCGCGTGGTATGGGTCCACTGCCGCAACTGCCCGATGCCGAGGAAATTGAACAACTGGTACAACAGATCCTGGCGGGTGAGTCGGTCGACGCAGGCAAATGCCGACTCATTGCTCCGGGCGCCACGTTGGGTGGCGCACGTCCGAAAGCCTTGCTGAACTTTCACGATCATCAATGGGTGCTCAAATTCAATGAACCAGGTGAATCTATAGATATGCCCCTGGTGGAACACGCCAGCATGACTTTGGCCCAGCAAGCTGGAATCCGGGTTGCAACGTCCATTCCTGTGAAAATTCACAAAGGACATGCGATAGCAGTCAAGCGCTTTGATCGCGAGGGCAACCTCAGGCGGCACGCACTGTCTGCCAATGTGGTGCTCAAGGCGGCGAGGGCAGATATGGGCTACCCCGAACTGGCCCAGTGGTTACGTAGACGTGGCGTCACAGAAGCAGGATTGCACTTGGCCCACATAAAAGAGTTGTTTCGACGAATGGTGTTCAATATCCTGATTGACAACACCGATGACCACGAGAAAAACCATGTAGTTTTGATGACGAACACCGGGGAGTATGAACTTTCACCCGCGTTCGATGTTCTTCCTGCTGGCCAGGCTCTGGGTTACCAACAGATGCGTGTTGGAGTGGATGCAGCAGATTCGACGCTTGAGAACGCTTTGTCCGAGTGCGCTCAGTTTGGTCTCAAGAAAAAGGACGCGATCGAAGAGGTGAGGACGGTGTGCGCGGTGGTTGATACTTGGAAAGAACATTTCGCGCGGGAGGGCGTGGCTACCGGAGACATCGACTCACTGTCACAGCAGATCGATCGGTCGTTTTTGAAAGACCAGCGCAGTAGCTATTGAGCGATGAATTCGTCATCAGATCTGATGATCGGTGAAGGTTGGTGCATTTTGTTGGCCAAACAGTAACAACGCTTCGCATCGAACTCGGAAGTCCCCCGACTTCCTCTCGCTTCATGCAAGCTTTACTGAATCCTGGTGTCCTGAATTGCAAATATCTCAGGCAACCTAAACGTTCGCGGTGACAATATCGCGATGCTATACAAAGCTTGGCAAACGCTCCGACTACGCCTTTGGCTGGTGATTGCGCTGGCGATATTGCCATTGCTGGCGCTAATTCTGTGGGAATACCGCACCAAGTACGCCACACAAATCGGTCTTGCCGAGTCAGAGGTGCGGCATGTACTGGAAATGGCCAAGCAATCAGAAAATGCGGCGATTGAACGCATTGCGATGGTCATGGGCATCATGTCGAGAGCCAACGAGCTAAGGACCAACGATCCGACAGAATGCGCAGGCCTGTCCCAGCGGCTGCTGGAAACCAACCCCAGTTTTGCCAACATCGGGGCTGCCACAACCGACGGCAAGGTGTTTTGCTCGGCACTTGCCAGCGTCGGGGTGG
>CAZBIN010000360.1:0-2403 GCA_964491995.1 uncultured Orrella sp. | reverse complement strand
GTCGATGATATCTTCGCCCCGTCGCCGCGCCGCCATCTTGAGTTCGGCCGTGATGTTGAAAACGTACGGCGGCAGCCGCTCAATGCGGGGGAACTTCTTCACTGTCAGTCCTTTGAAGGAAATTTAGAAGCAAAACCAGTTGGTTCAGAGCACAAAAAGCCAGAGCCGGTCAAGGTTGCAAGCCGCCTTGGGTGGTTCCCGCCCCAGGACCTCTGACAATCGCTGCGACAGAGACTCTCTCCTGAGAACACGGCAAGACAACGACACGACACAGCACATTGTAATGATTGTAGTCAATCTCCAGATTTCTCCGATAGCAGTGAACGCTGGCACCGCAAAACTTCTTGCATCATCTAGTGGAGATTTCATGCGCCAGATCGTTCAGCACCCGCCAACAACCCGAAGACCGCAAGAACTCGCCATGCCTGAAACCCCTTTGCCGAACATCCGGCAGCGTCAAAACGAAACCACTGTCCATCTCATGCCTCATGGGACGTGCCGCAGGTAGAACGCTCGAAACAGCACAGGCTTTCATCAGACGCCCCAATCCTGCAAAAGCTTAGCGCAAACCGCTGGCATGACTCTCCTGCTGCCAGACCTAAGCACCTGCGACCGGGATAAAGTTTCAAGAAAATTGTGCCTGGTTTACGCTATCAGCAAGACACTGATAAGGAGAGTTCTGTTTGAAGTTGCACGCCGACGCCAACCCGTCGCTCAATACAGTGACTGCATACGGCCCCGGGTTTATCGAGATCAACCGGGTCCGTTACGAGACTGCCGTTTTCTTTGGCCCTGAAGGGAGTATTGAAACCTGGCCAGCCACAGGACCGGCGGACATTTCGACCGATCTTTTGCGTCAGGCATGCGGACTGTCCGCAGCCAAAGCCGATCCTCTGGCATTTCTGGATGCCAGTGAAGACCCGATGCCCACGCCGGTGCCAGGTCAGCCTGAAGTTTTGCTGATCGGAACGGGCTCGCGCCAGCATCTGCTCGACCGAGGCATCCTGGCGCCCTTGCTCAGGTCGGGCATTGGTGTCGAGTGCATGTCCACGCCCGCTGCGGCTCGCACTTACAACGTTCTCATGGCAGAGGGCCGCCGCGTCATCGCCGCTTTACTTACAGAGGAGTCCTGACATGCCAACAATGACCGCTGGTCAGCCTGCGCCCGATTTCGAGGCCCAAAGTACTGCGGGGACGCTGCGCCAGAAAGACACCCTGGGTCACAAACTGGTGATTTATTTCTATCCGCGCGACAACACGCCGGGATGCACCACCGAAACTGCTGACTTCCGGGATCACTGGCAAGCGTTTCGAGACACCGACTGCTACGTGGTCGGGATTTCGCGCGACAGCATGAGTTCGCACCAAAAATTTAGTGACAAACTCGAATTGCCATTCCCGTTAATCGCGGATCCCGACGAGACCGTTTGCAACCTTTTTGAAGTCATGCGCGACAAAAACATGTACGGCAAGGTTGTTCGGGGCATCGAGCGGAGCACATTTCTGATTGACAGGCAAGGCAGGCTGGCCAGAGTCTGGCGAGGCGTGAAGGTGCCCGGTCACGCCCAGGAAGTTCTGCAGGCAGCCCGTGAGCTCGACTGATTTCGCAGGGATCCAGGCGCATGCGCCGCGCGTCGGTTTTGCATACCACTGGATCCCATCCAGCAGCCCGTCTACATTCAATTCAGTCGGCCCAGCCGCCTTGTAGCACTCCGTTTCAATGGCATGACCCTTTGATCTTGATCGTCGCGTCGAACCTTGAAGCCCCGCCCTGAAGCCGCCCTTACGAGATACCCATCATGCCACTTCCAAAAATGCCATCGCATCCTGCAACCTTGCTGGACATGGCTGATGTGCAAACACCCAGGCCATCGCGCTCAGGTTCGAAAGTCAAACCTGCTGAAGGCCCGGCTCCAGCCAAGACACGCCAGACTGAACTCCAGGGTCTGCAAGCAGATCAAGTCGGACAAGCCGTTCTGAAGCCGCCTTTGGTAAAGGCAAACAACCCCGGGCAGGACGTGACACAACCGGCAACCAGTGCCGCAGAACGCCAGAATGTCGCGCCAGAAATCCCGGTTGCCGAGTTGCGAGACGCTGCCCGGGCGCGCAAGAATCCGCCCCCGCAAAAGCCTCCTCTGGCCAGATCCACAAGAATCGCCTCCACCAGACGATCCACAGGCCAGAAAAAATTGTTTGTACTCGACACCAACGTCCTGCTGCACGACCCGAGCAGCTTGTTCCGGTTCGAAGAGCACGACATCTACCTGCCCATGATGACGCTTGAAGAGCTGGATCAACAAAAAAAAGGCATGTCCGAAGTCGCTCGCAACGCACGCCAGGTCAGCCGTTGGCTCGACGAACTGGTGGGGGATGTCACTCGACTCGATGAAGGTGTGCCGCTGG
>CAZBIN010000359.1:0-2489 GCA_964491995.1 uncultured Orrella sp. | reverse complement strand
AGCCTGGCCAGAAGCTGCTCGGCAGCCACGCTGTCGTTTTCATCCACGAAGACCGATTCGATGGTTCCGGACAGCTCAGATCCGACCTCGACAGACTGTGTGGGCTGGATGGTGCCAGTTGCAGTGGCGGTGACAGTCAGACTACCCACACGCGAGGGTTCAGTGACATAGCGTATGGTCGCGGAGTCTGCCTTGAAAAACATCAGGTAAACGCCAACTACGACCAGTACAAGCACGGGCAGAATCAGCCATCGACGCCACCAGACGCGTGCGCCACCTTGCTTGCCGATGAGGGCAGACAAGTCTTCACCCGCCGTTTGCCCATTCGGTGGCACTCGAGTGCTGTCAGAGGTTGGTTCGGTCATATGGGATCTGTTCCTGGCTTGGGTATCTTGATCGCTGCGGCTGATGGCGCAACGCTGGGTTGTGCGCCGGAGCCTGGGAATCCAGAAGCGACAGTCTGTGTGTTTCCTGTATCGGCGCGCTGCCACCCGCCACCAAGCGCCTTGTAGATCTGAATCAGTGTCGTCAGCTCCGTGGCCCTGGCCTGGGCCAGACTTTCTTCGGCGTTGAACTGCGCCCGATCGGTAATCAGCACCTGCTCGAAATCCACCAAACCTGCCTGATAAAGCTGGCGGGACTGTGAGGCTGCACTGGCTGAAGCTTGTGCAGCCTCACGCCAGGAAAGTGATCTTTCTCTGGACAATGCATGGGCCACCAAAGCGTTCTCCACCTCTTCAAGAGCACGCAGTACCACCGACTCATAAGTTGCCAGCGCTTGTTGCTGAGCCTCGTTCTGGACATCGACCAGGCTCTTGAGGCGACCACCATCAAACAGCGTCGCAGCCAGACCTCCAACAATCCGGCTGACAAAGGCATCCATGGTGCCCAGCCCAGTCAGACTGTAGGCAGTCCAGCTGAAAGATCCACCAAGACTGAGGCTGGGATAGCGCTGTGCAATCTGCTGACCAACCCGGGCAGTCTGCGCCGCGAGGTTACGCTCGGCAACCTGTATGTCCGGGCGTTGCGTTAAAACCTGTGCAGGCACGGCTGTCGCGACCGTCTGCGGAAGCGTTGGCAACGGTCTGACGTCAGACAAACGGGCATGAACAGCACCAGGCGTGCGCCCGATCAGGACTGCAAGACGGTTCTTGGCCCTGGCCAGACTGATCTGTAAATCCGGAATACTCGCGCGGGTTTGAGCCAGGCTGGCCCTGGCTTGATCGACATCCGTCTGCCTGGCCAGTCCTGCCTGATTGCGCCACTGTGCAATTTGCAGCGTCTGAGTCTGGGCCTGCAAGTTGCGCTGGGCAATAACCAGACGTTGCTGGGCATTGCGCACATCGACATAATTCTGGGCAACCTCCGCAATCACGGTCACCTGTACGTTCTCAAGACTGGCCTTGGCTGACTCCTCCTCGGCTGTGGCCGCTTCAACCGAGCGACGTGTCTGGCCAAAGATGTCAATTTCCCAACTCGCATCAAAGCCCGCATCAAACTGGGTTTGATCAGGACGGACACTGGACGACGCACCGTAATTGGTCGGTGTCGCGGCCACAGACGTCCCAAGTGAGGGAGACCATGCACTAATCGCAACATTTCGGCTGGCCCTAGCCTGACGCAAGCGTGCCTGTGCTCCCGAGATGCTCAGGTCGCCGTCGAGCGCTGCCTGGACGAGCCAGTCCAGATCCGGGTCCTGTAACTGAGACCACCATTCAGACAACGCCTCAGGCGTCTGCCCAGCAGGCATGACCCGGAACACCGGGCTGTCAGTCTGCCAGCTAGCAAACTCGGGATCCTGAGGTCGGGTGTAGTCCGGACCAACCGACGGCAGACCCGAACAGCCTGCGAGCAGGACAACAAGAACGATAGAAGAAAGTTTCAGGGGGGTCTCAAACATGGATTTGAAGTCGCAGTACCGATGTTAAGACTCGCCAGAAACGTTTGAGTTCAAACAAACCGGATTCGGCACGTGCTTGTCTGTACAGACTGTCCGATATGCACACCACACAGATAGTAGGCGATTAACGCAAAGCCGGTGGGACACTGCGTTTTCATTCTGCCTGCTCCTGACAGTCGATCCCGGATACTCGATTTTAGAGTGCGGCAGTGTGCACCCGGTTTCGGCCCGCCTGTTTGGCCTGGTAGAGTGCCTGGTCTGCCCTGATCATCAGGCTGTGGACTGTATCGGCACCTCTTGCAAGCGCCAGCCCGATGCTCACCGTGTATCGTGGCAACTCCAACCCTTGCAACGCCTCCTGCCCACCTTCAATCGCCCGCCGGATACGTTGCGCCGCATCATGGGCCAGTTTGGCATGGCTCACTTTAAGCATCACGGCAAACTCCTCGCCCCCGTAGCGCCCGAGCAAATCCTGCTCTGTGATCTGACCCTTCGTCATCTGGCACAGACTGGTAATGACCTGATCACCAATATGATGACCAAACTGGTCGTTGATGCGCTTGAAGTGATCGATGTCGATCAGCAGCAC
>CAZBIN010000358.1:0-2490 GCA_964491995.1 uncultured Orrella sp. | reverse complement strand
TTCGATGGCCAATCGTGCTGACGATTGATGGCAGACTTCTCGCCATGAGGTAACGAAGTCTGGTTCAACCATTTTGTCTAATTTTTCTTTTTAAAAAGGATCTTGCATGTTTCTGCATGTTGTACTGCTGGAATTTCACGAAACCGCCGATGCGGATTTTTTTAAGGCCGTGCAATGGCATGCGGGCCGTATACGGTCTGAATGCAAGAATCTGCTGATGTACGACTTCAGGCCAAACCTGGCGGATCGTTCGGATGGTCTGAACTACGCGGTGGTATCGGGTTTTACCGATTCTGCGGCGCATGATGCTTATCAAGTGTGCGCCGCCCACGAGGCCATGAAGAATTTCATCATGCCCCATATCAAACGCATCACGGTTTTTGATGGTGATGTCAATCTGTTGGCTGGGCATTGATCAGGCTGCGCGGCAAGCCCCGCCTTTCAGGGCGGGTCTTGCCCGTCGCGTTTGTGAACACTTGCCGGCGTATTCCCCTTGCAAGTCCGACTGGTTCGCTCAAGCGGATCGAGTCGTCGACGTCAAAAACAGTGCCTAGTTCAAATCCGAAGTGGTCCAGCCCTGCGTGGTTCTGGGTGTACTGCTGTTGCTCAGTGCTTTTGCGCAACCATCGCTCTGAGAGCGTTTTGGCATCTGTAGGCAGGGATGATGCCGTCTGGTAGTCTGAAAGAAGGCGGCAAAGTGATTTCTAGCAGCGTGTTCGGGTGTTCTGGCGTCATGGTTCATTAACGATTGTTTTTGACATGATCTGCGGGTTCCGGGCCAGTCTTGATTTGATGACATTGATTTGAGGCAGCACATTAGCCCATGAAACGGGTTCTTCCGTCCCTTTCGTCACTCGAAGTGTTTGAGGCATGCGCTCGCTATGCGAACTTTACGCGTGCTGCTGAAGAGCTCGGCATCACCCAAAGCTCTGTGAGCCGACACATTGCGCACCTTGAAGAGTTTCTGGGTATTCAGCTCTTTGAGCGGATCAGACGCAAGGTTTTACTGACCAGTGCAGGCAAAGAGTACTCAGACAGCATCAAGGATATCTTGCGTCAGGCCGAGCGGGCCACTGTCAATATCACGACGAGCCAGACCGGCAAAGTTCTTCACGTGTCGAGCTACGCCACATTCGCTGCCAAGTGGCTTGCCCCAAAACTGGTGTCATTTTTTAACGATTATCCTGACATTCCTCTGCAGCTGACAGCGCTGGACCATCATAGAGCGTTCGCAACACCTGACAGCGGGGTCGATGTTGCGATTCACTATGGTGAGTCTTCCTGGCCAGATTCGCTGATGGATCTGCTGATGCATGAGTATTTATTGCTGGTGTGTACACCACAGTACGCTCGGGACAACAAGATTGTCACACCCTCAGATCTGGCAAGGGTGACAAGGCTCCATCAGATCAAAGCGGACAGCTGGCCCGATATGTTCGCCGCTCTGAATGTCAGTGGTGTGCCACGGTTGCGTGGCCCACGTTTCGATCAGTACGGTCCCGTGATTGAAGCGACACTGAGTGGACTCGGGGTTGCGGTGATCCCGAGTTTCATCATCGAGTCGCACCTCAAGGCTGGTGAATTGGTTGCGCTGTTTGATGTATCGATCAGCAGCCGCTACGCCTATTACATCGTCTATCCCGAGGCCAAGCGTAGCTGGAAAAGCATCAAATCTTTCAGGCGATGGATTGTGACGCAAGCTAAACGCACGGAACAGGAACATCTGCAGAAGTACCCAACCACCGCCCGCAGTGCCGTGCGTTGAGGCGACAGGCTGAGGTACTGATTCAAGTGCTGTCAGCGCCGCGGAGCAAGTGTTTTTATCAGAAGAAAGGAGCTCGATATGAGTCTGGATCACATTGACCCAGAGCTGCGGGACGCGATTGCCAACCGTCCGGCACTTCGTCTCAGTCAAGAAAAACTTTATAAAAGTCGGGACTTCATTGTTCAAGCGGCCAAAGCTTCCCGAGAGAGTCTTGATGACTCAATCAGGATTGATGAGATTGAGGTGCGCAGCGCGTTTGATGGCCACAGAATTCGTGTGGTTCGCTATCAGCCTGCCCTGGTCGCCGACCGCACCGCATCATCTGCACCGGCTTTGTTGCATGCCCATGCCGGTGGATTTGTCATGGGCATACCGGAGATGACGGAGCCGGATAATCTGAAAATCGTTAGAAGTCTTCAATGCACGATATTTTCGGTCGATTACCGCCTTGCACCCGAACATCCTTATCCAGCAGCCTTGCATGATGTGTATTCGGTGCTTTTGTGGATGCATGAAAACGCGGATGAACTCGGCATTGATCGGGCCCGTATCGGGATAAAAGGTGAAAGCGGGGGAGGCGGCATTGTCGCTGCAGTGACTCTTTACGCACGTGATCATCAGGGGCCGAGGCTGGCGTTTCAGCATCTGATCTATCCTATGCTTGATGACCGGACCGTGATGAGAACGGATTTGCATGAACACACGGGTCAGGTAATGTGGAATAA
>CAZBIN010000357.1:0-2500 GCA_964491995.1 uncultured Orrella sp. | reverse complement strand
CTGGTCAGTGCGCGTCTTTTCCAGCAGTTGACAGAAACTGCTATGGAAGTGGTGGGACCCGCTGCATCGATTCGTATGCCACAAAGTGAGGATGATCCGTTTGACGGCAACATGGAAGCGGCTCTGTGGGCACAAAACTATTTTTACTCTCGTGTTCGCACGATCTACGGCGGTAGTGATGAAGTCCAGAAAAACGTGATCGCTAGAGTGATATTTGGGGATTGATTGACATGAGTTTTGAAGCAAAAACCTTATTCGAATCCGATTTTGCTGAATCGGCACAGCGATTTGCTCGCGACATGGGTCAGGAGATGGGCGACGCCAAACTGACTGCCACCACGCATGCCATGTTTGAGTCCAGATGGCGGCAAGCGATTGATCAGGGCTGGCAGGCTTGCCTGATTCCTGAGAGTCTGGGCGGTCTCGGTGGCAGCCTCACAGATTTCTGCGCACTTCTGGAAGCAGCGAGTCGGTCTGCGCTCAGGCTGCCAGTGGCCACGGGGTTTGGTGTGCCTGCGATCTTGCTGCGATCGCTCGATAACGAGCCAGCCAATGTGCTGATGCAGTCCATAGCGTCGGGGCAGACCTGTCTGCAGCCGGCGATTCTGGACCTTCAAGCCTGTGACCTGCGTGCAGCAGATGACACGCTTTGTGCCACAGTTGGTGCTGACGCCACCGTCAAGGTCAACGGCACCATTAGTGGCATCGAGCAGATTCCGGGAGCCACAGACATCCTTCTGGTATGTCCGCTGGCTGATCGGCCTGACCAGTATGTGATTGCCCTGACGGGTCTGAATGATGTCAATCAGGTTCGTGCCCAGGCTGAGCGAATTGATGGAAGAACAACTCTTTCATTGTCGTTCGAGAACCATATGTTGCAACCATTTCAGATGCTTGCACAAGGGTCGCGCGCGACGGCTGCGCTCGCTCAGGCGCGAAGCATGGGTCGTCTGTTTGTGTGCGTTGGCGCCGCTGCAGCGATGGGGATGAACATCGAACAAACCCTGCAGTATTTGCGTGATCGCCAGCAGTTTGGTGTCAGCCTGTCCACCTTCCAGGCGTTGCGTCATTACATGGCAGCGGCGTATTCCAAGTATGAGTGCTACCGAGCGCTCGTGCGCAGCGTGGTGCTTCAAGCCAGTCAGAATGGGGGCGTCAGTCAGGAAGATATGTCTTTGCTGAAGGTCTACCTGAGTCATGTCGGACCGATGATTGCCCACACGGTGATCCAGGTTCATGGCGGTATGGGGATGACCGAAGCTCTGTTTGCCTCACGACTGAACAAGATCATTCTCATGGCCAGCATGGAGTACGGAGACGGGCAGTTCCACGTGGGGCAGATTCTTGACACCCGCGAGGCGCTGGCGGCTTGAGAACTTGCCTCGGGCGGGTCACTTTGCGGATTGGTCAACGCTGCCGGATCCGTCTGGCCCTGCGGATTTTCTGAGCGGGATGCGAAGAACGCTCCAGGCACCGACCACGCCAGCCAGCATCAGGGTGACCTGCAGCCACGGTTCACTGCGAACCATCCAGATAGACAGACAGACCATCGTGGTCATGGATCCGATGGCGACCCATCGGACACGCGGGGTCAGGCTTTTGTGCTTGACCCAGTCCCGCAACATCGGTCCGGTCCAGTTGTTGGTCAGAAGCCAGGTATGAAGCTTGTGTGAAGACCGTGCGAAACACGCGGCCGAGAGCAGGACGAATGGCGTTGTTGGCAATCCGGGCAGGATGATGCCGAGCAGACCAGCACCCAGAAAGATCAGACCCGCCACTGCATAAAGGGTTCGCAACCAGACAGGGCGACGGGCCGGTGTGACTGGGTCAGCGACCGGGTTTGTATCAGATCGATTGCTCAGTTTGGCTGGTTTGTCACTCATGGCAGGATCTGTCATCTCCACAGAATCCACCAGCCACCCGGGTGGCGTGCCAATGCGATACCTGCCATGGTCAGTACGCAAGCCATTGCAGCCAGAAAATACCCCGACCGAGCGGCCCGGGTTCGTCCGCGTTTAAGCGCAAAGGATCCGAGTCCGATGTAGAGCACCAGCAACAGCAGTTTCACGCCTAGCCAGTCGTGAACGATGGGGTTGTAGCTCAACAAAATCCACAGGCTGACCCCTGCAAGCAGAAGCACTGTGTCGATGGCCACGCTCAGACAGCGCACGGACCTCAGCATGGGCCATTTGTGTGCACCAAGCATCGCAAGACCGCGTGCGGCAAACAAGGTGATGCTTGCCACCACGCTGGCCTGATGGGTCATTAACAAAGCGGGATACAGCCAGGGTGCTGAGCTAATAATACTTTGCATGGGCGTTTGATCTCAGTCTCGTTTTTCTGAATATCGCGCTGGAATCTGGTTCTTCCCTTGTCTGGAAGACGATTTGAGCACAAATAGTATCGGGTTCGAGACGCAACGTGCACGGCTTAGACCGGCATCCTGAGTTACACGGTGTGGGCTGTGCGTGTTCAAACTGTCATGGCATGTGCTTGCTGT
>CAZBIN010000356.1:0-2504 GCA_964491995.1 uncultured Orrella sp. | reverse complement strand
TGGAGATGTTCAACCGCCTGCTCTGATGTGTGTTTGATCGTATCTGCCACGGCGAATACAGCAAGCACCGCCTTGTCACTGGCAAGCAGCGTTAGCGTATGTCCGCGCTGTTCATAATCCCTTAAAACCGCATCAATTGTGGGTGTGCAAAGCCCCAGTTCGTGAATCCAGCGGTGATTACCCAAACGATATTGCAGACCTTGGACCTTGCCCGTCACCCCCCGACCCGGCTGAGCCTGAAATTCATCTACAGCAACATCGTCAGCACCAGAGCTGTCTAGAAAACATCCGCTGACTTCATGACAATCACCCTCAGTCCTGGCGCCACTCTTATTACCGTCTGATTTATCTTCCACCAAAGACCGAGCGATTGCCATGGAGACCGGATGATCCGAGCGACTAGCCAGTCCATGCGCGATCCGAAACACCAATTTTTGATCGGACTCGCCATCAAAAACCTTTTTGTCAACCAGCACCGGCTTACCTTCAGTCAGGGTGCCTGTCTTGTCCAGGGCCACCCATTTCAAGCGATGCGCCAGCTCCAGATAGACCCCACCTTTGATAAGTACCCCCTGCCTGGCAGCGGCGGTCAACCCACTCACGATAGTGACAGGAGTCGAAATAACCAGTGCGCAAGGGCATGCGATCACCAGCAATACGAGTGCCTTGTAAATGCTCTCTATCCACAGATGACCGAGCAGCAACGGACCTGTGACTGCCACCAGGAGCGCGATCACAAACACTGCGGGCGTGTAGACAGCAGCAAACTTGTCCACAAACCGCTGGATCGGGGCACGCTCACTCTGTGCCTGCTCAACCACGTGAATGATGCGCGCCAGCAAAGTGTCATTTGCGGGTGCCTGGACTTGATAAACCAGTTCGCCGTGCTGATTCACTGTCCCTGCAAAAACCTTGTCTGCAGGCGACTTCTCGACAGGAACGCTTTCTCCTGTGATTGCAGATTGATCCGCTGAACTGTGGCCTTGCAACACCAGACCATCGAAAGCAAACCGCTCTCCTGGCCGCACCCGCACCACGGCGCCTATCCCGACGACATGTGCCGCAACACGCTCCCATCCTCCAGTGTGCTGCCTGACCTCCGCGGTGGCAGGTGCAAGATTGAGTAGCCCTTTGATCGCATTGCGCGCTCTGGAGACTGCGCGAGCTTCAATCAGTTCGGCCAGGCTGTACAAAGCCATCACCATTGCCGCTTCCGGCCAGTCCCCGATGACGAAGGCACCCGTCACTGCAACGCTCATCAGCGCGTTGATATTCAACTGTCCATGCGTGATCGCAAACCAGCCCTTGCGCAATACTGAAAACCCGGCGAGCCCGATCGACACTGCAGCCAGCAGCATCCCGAACACCATCCAGGACATGGCACCCTCAAACAACAAATGCACCAGTTCAGCCGTCACCGCGATACCCAGAGCCACAAACGCACGAGCCATCTCCTTGCGTTGCGCCTTGGCAGCCTGCTCAACCGATGCGGCGGATTCAAGTCTGCGGCTGGAAAATCCTGCTTTACCGATACGATCAACAATCTCGTCCCACGCGCTCTCGGCAGCATCAACCGCAACAGTCCTGGCGGCAAGATCGAATTGAAGACTTCGAATGCCAGCAAGTGACTTCAACGCCTCGCGGATCTGACCCTCTTCAGTCGGACAATCCATCGCTGGAATATGCAGTAACAATCCACTTATGCCCCCCTGCTCCCCGGTCGCTGAGTGCTTACCAGGTTCACTGGCCATTTCGACTTGACATCCGCAGCAACCCGTGTCGCAAGCGTCAGTGGATCTGCCCGGAGACTTATCCAGGGGTTCAGCACCGTGATCGGCTTTGAGGGTCGAAGACTCTGGAGAGTAAGCACCATCACAAAGGTCTCGCCCATCGGCATTTTCTGCAATCAAGCCGCAGTTCTTTTTTTCCCTGACGCTGTCGCCCTGGCTTGTCGTGCAACAGCGAGTCCCATTCTCCCCCTGTCCAATGTCTAGTGTGGATGAGCCGCAAGCCGCACTGGGGGCAGCAATCGACGGGTTACTGATAGGGTCCCTGGATAGAGCGCCGCAGCAAGCAGAGGCGCCAGACAAAATTCCGTCATCTGCGACCTGTTCCCTGGATGATGTCGTATCTGCGCTTTGTTTGCTCGATTTCACTGTACTACTCCTGAGAATCCACGCTCATCAGACCAAAAACCCTCGTGCACGCATGAGTGACCAGACCATTAACGGCTCGGATCCGGCATGCCCCCAAGAGACAAACGGTGCAAAGAAACCATAAGATACAGCTCCACTTTACGCAGGCTGGCGCACATTTGTTTTCCGTCCGACCAGACTTATTGTCTCATTTGAAACCCGGGTGTAGCTACAAATTGACATCCTCCCCGGCCTGAAGCCGGAGATTCCTACAGCGCTAAGGAGCGGCATGAATCCGCCCCTGAGTCGCTTCCGTGGGTTCCTGCTGCTGACGGCATGACCGCACCGTTCACTTCACAGGCGAACCGG
>CAZBIN010000355.1:0-2514 GCA_964491995.1 uncultured Orrella sp. | reverse complement strand
CCCCCCATCTTCTTCTGGCACCAGCACAGAAAACCATCCAGCTTCAGCCAGTTCAGACCACACAGCACGGTCAACGGCGGGGTTCTGGGCTTTGGTCCGACAACGCTTCATATTGTCGTGACGACCCATCAGATCCTTGGCACTATCGCGAAACGCTTCTTGAAACTCTAGGTCCAGCATTCACTTCTCCTGTCAGAGCAGAGCGTCTGGCGATCAGCCACGCTCGTAGATAATCCTGACCTCATTCTATCGCCATGCGAGGTCCTGACGTCCAGGCCAATAAAGTACACAAAAATATCGCTGGAAAGTCTGATGTGCCCTACCCACCCTGCAACAGCATTTTTCTGAAACGCAACATCGCCAACCAGAAAAAAACCATCGCAATCACAAATATCGCCAGCATCTGCGGCCACACCACATCAAACCCCGCCCCGCGATACAGGATCGCCTGCGCCACTGCCGTGAAGTGCGTGGTGGGGGCAGCCATCATCAGAATCTGCGCTGCCTCTGGCATGCTTTCGCGTGGCGTCATGCCACCGGAAAGCATCTGCAAGGGCAGCAAGGTAAGGATCAGAAGCAGGCCAAACTGTGGCATGCTCCGACTGATCGTGGCCATGAAAATCCCCATGGATGTGGTTGCCATCAGGTGCAGGGCAACGCATGCCAGAAACAGCAGGACCGAACCCTGAATCGGCACAGCGAGCATGCCCTGAATCACAAACACCAGGGACGCAGCGGTCACTGCGAGCACCACCAGACCGGTGGCCCAGACTTTAGCCAGCATGATCTGACCAGGCGTGACGGGCATCACCAGAAGATGCTCGATCGTACCGTGCTCGCGCTCCCGGATGAGTGCCGCTCCTGCCAGAATGATCGAGATCATGGTGATCTGGTTGATGATTTCCATGATCGATCCAAACCATGACTGTTCCAGAGCAGGATTGAAGCGCATTCTGGGGACGAGTTCGATCGGCAGGCTGGTCTGGCTGCGGTAGCCCTGGACAAACTCCGCCACTTCCTGAATCAGCATCTGTTGAATATGCCCGCTGCCCGCAAACGCCTGACTCATGCGGGTTGCGTCAACATTGAGTTGCACCGCAGGCCGCTTTCCTGCCAGCACGTCCTTCTGAAACCCGACCGGTATTGTCAGCGCAAAGGTGTAGCGTCCCGCGTCCATTCCCGCATCAATCAGGTTTGGTGAGTCGAGTTCAAACACTACAAAATTCGGTGGGTAAAAGCTTGAGACAATTCGTCGCGACAGGGTCGACTGATCCTCGTCGACAATGGCAATCGGCGCCTTGTGCAGGGTCTCGGGCAATGCAGTCGCTGCAGAGGTCACCGCCAGCGTGAAAGAGTAAGCGATCAGAATCAGCATCATCGGATCGCGTATCAGGCTCCAGAGCTCTTTGACGCCCAGATGAAACACGTTGCTCAGTCCGCGCGCGCTCATTTCTCCTGCTTCCTCAACGACAACACCGCCAGTAGCATCACAACCGGAACTGCCAGCGCAACCCACAGGATCGACAGATACAAGTCGGAAAATCCAAGCGCTTTGGAAAACGATCCCCGACTGATGATAAACATGTAAGTCGCCGGAAACACCTCACCGATGGCGCGACCCACCCCCTCGAGCGAAGTCACCGGGTTCATCAGTCCGGCAAACTGAACCGCAGGCAACAGTGTGCCAATCAGCGTCACAAAAATCGCGGCTACCTGGCTACGAGTCCAGGACGAGGCAAACAGCCCAAAACCCGTGGCAAACACCACAAAAATCAGGCAAGCCAGAGACAGCGTCAGAAAACTCCCTTTGAGAGGGACTTCGAACACCCAGAGCGCCAGCAGCAGCATCAGAATGTAGTTGAGCATTCCCAGCGCAATGTAAGGTAGCTGCTTGCCCAGTAAAAACTCGATCCGGCCCACGGGCGTGACGTAAAGATTGACGATCGAGCCCAGTTCTTTTTCCCGGACAACGGAGAGTGCGGCGAGCATCGCGGGAATCATCAGCAGCAGCAATGGCATGACCGCAGGCACCATCGCCGGCAGACTTCGCACATCCGGGTTGTAACGAAAACGTGTTTCGATCGTGGCTGCCGAGCTTGCAGGCACAGCGCCAAGGCGGCTCATGGCGAGCTCGGACAGCCAGGTCATGTGCATCCCCTGAACATAGCCCTGGATATTCTCTGCACGTTGCGGCATCGCCCCATCAATCAATGCAAAAATCTGTGTATTTCTTCCTGCGAGGACATCCCGTCCAAATCCTGGCGGTATCTCAATCACAAGAGACAGCTCCGCGCTGGCCATGCGCCGGTCGATCTCGCGCGCATCACGCACTGGCGTACGCTCGACAAAGTACCTCGATCCACTCAGGCTGTTGATATAGCTCTGGCTGATGGTGGAGTTGTCCCGATCGAGCACTGCATAGGTCAGATCTTCAACATCCATGTTGATGCCATAGCCCATGATCAGCATCAGAATCAGGCTGCCGATCAAAGCCAGGGTCGCCCGCATCGGGTC
>CAZBIN010000354.1:1416-2530 GCA_964491995.1 uncultured Orrella sp. | reverse complement strand
AACGTCGACCAATTTTTTCTGTTCGGAGCAACGCCTTTCGTTCGGTTGATGGCGTCATGCTGCACCTCCACCAGACGCCCGCTTGGTTGCAGATCTGAGTTTCTCGGCAAGCCCGAGAATCCCCTTGGGCATGAGCAGCAGCGTCAACACAATTGCAACACCATAGAAAATGTGATCTCCCCCACCGAAACTTAATGAAACACTGCTGAGATACACCAGCAAGATTGCCCCCGCGATCGGACCCACCGGGTGATCTTCACCACCGACTTTGAGGTAAGCCAACGCAAACGTCGAGAGCAGAAAGCTGAAATCTGCCGGGCTGATCACGTTGTTTAAAAACGCGGTCAATCCGCCCGCAACGCCAGACACAAAGGCTCCTATCGACAGGCAAAGAACCTTGGTCATGTGGACGTTTATGCCCACTGACAGCACGACCTGGTCGTTATCCCTGATTCCAATAAAGCACTTACCAAGGTACGACTTCTCGATCACCAGCATCAATATGATCAGGATGCCTGCCAGACCCACCGCGAAAACCGTGAAGTAGCCTGTGAGCAGATCCGGCGGAAATATGCCGATCATTCCAGAGTTGCCACCCAGAACATCGATTCGGGTGTAGATCAGGCGGATCACTTCTGTGAAAGCAAAGCCGATCAGCAAAAAATAGGGGCCCTTGGTTTTAAGTGTCACATAGCCGAAAACAACACCGATCAAGGCTGCGAACAGACCACCTGCGATCAGCGAAATGATGAAAGGCCACTCCAGGACGGTCAGCGTGTAACCCGATGCGTACGCACCGAGCCCGACGAATGCAGCAGCCGCAAAATTCAACTCGCCAATCAATGTGACAAAACGCAAGCCAGATGCAATCAGCGCTGCAATTGCCATCCACGCCATCAGATTCGCTGAGTACCCATCTTTGAGAGTCAACGCGACAAACATCGCCGCCAAGACTGCAAGCACACTCCCTGACATCAATTTTTTATCCATTTCCCATCAACCCATTTGGACGCACCAGCAGAGCAATCATTACCAGTACAAATATTGCAATGTTCGCTATCGACGGATCGAAGTAGAACCCCCCAAAACTCTCGATAAGCCCGATGAAAAGACT
>CAZBIN010000354.1:1033-1406 GCA_964491995.1 uncultured Orrella sp. | reverse complement strand
CAATTGCCCCTGGCACACTACCCAGACCACCCAGAATGACTGCGATGAACCCCTTGACCAGATAATCTGCCCCGACTGTTGGCGAGACCATTGCCAGTGGCGCCATGATTGCGCCTGCCAGAGCCCCGAGAAAAGTGGCGATCAGGAAACCGGTCAGTGCAATTTTTTTATAAGGAATTCCCTGGATCATGGCAGCCTCATGGTCAATGGACACTGCCCTCATAGCCTTGCCGGTCTTGGTATGACCCAGCACCCAGTAAAGCAAGGCTGTAAACACGAGCGCCACAAAAATCAGGAAAAGTCTTTGATAAGTAATGTTCACACCTAGAAAGACGACGCTTCCCTCGACGAAATAGGGCACCGATCTGACGGC
>CAZBIN010000354.1:0-1023 GCA_964491995.1 uncultured Orrella sp. | reverse complement strand
CCTCCGAAATAGTGAAGCAGCAGCCCTTCAATCAGGAGCACGAAGCCCACGGACAAAATGAACGAGCCAGCCAGATCTCTCTGAAAAAAGCGGAAACCGAACTGGTACAGCAGGAACCCCAAGACCAGCGAGGCCAGGATACTGACCGTGATCGCCATGCAAAACGCCATCAGGTGGGACCAACCGAGCCCGGAAAAGAAAGGAAACAGGACAGCGATTAACAGCGCCGTGAGCGTAAAAAACTGGCCGTGTGCGAAGTTAACAACTTTCATCACTCCAAAAATCAGGGTCAGCCCCAGTGAAAAAATCACATAGAGCGCACCAATCTGGAGCGCGGTTAGTATCAACTGTATAAACGTCTGCATGGGATCATTCCTGCAAGTGACTCTAGATAACCGACATTTACTTGGATTTCGCCAGGCGTTCTTTCAGTTCCTGGCTATCAAGCCTGTCGACCTGCTTGAGTGTGTTTCCAGACACTTGGGTCACAATCACGGGCACCAGAATCTGCTGCGGGATGCCGTAAGTCTTCTCACCACCAAAAGCACTGGTTCCGTAGGTCGCATCAAAGGTGACTTTTGGAAGCGTCTGGGCAACCACCTTGGGATCAAGGCTTTGCGCGGCTTCCATGGCGGCTTTCAGTGCAATCACTGCGTCGTAAAAACCGATCTGAATAGCGTTTACGGACTCACCAGTTGCTTTTTTGACACCTTCATTCAAGCGGCGCTGCAGCGGGGTAGCAGAGGGATCATCAAAGTTGACAGCAGCACCCAGATAGGTTCCTTCAGCCGCATCACCGCCGGTTGCAATCAGCCCATCAGCGCCGGTTCCAGCCTCAACAACCTGAATACCTTTCCAACCGGCTGCCTTGAGCTCCTTGAAAACCCGTCCTGCGTCCGGTGGCGGTGCTCCACCAAGGTCAACCACGTCAGGTGCCATCTGAGCAATTTTGGTGGCGATAGGCGCAAACTCTGTCGTTCCACGCTCGTACCAGTCGCTGGCAATCACTTTGACCCCGACTGC
>CAZBIN010000353.1:0-2533 GCA_964491995.1 uncultured Orrella sp. | reverse complement strand
TTCCATGATGATTCCTTTGAATTAAGAAGGTTGAGGAAGGGAAAAAAAGAACTTAGTGAGCTTCATGCGCCTGGCCCAGATAAATCAGGGTCAGCATCATGAAAATGAACGCCTGCAAGGTGATCACCAGAATGTGAAAGATCGCCCAGAGGGTACCCGCGATGATGTGCCCCAGAGGCAGAAGCACACCCGAAAGCGACATGGCGGCTGCACCACCCATGAGCGCGATCAACAAGAAGACCAGTTCGCCAGCATACATGTTGCCGAACAACCGCATGCCATGGGAAACCGTCTTCGCAAGGTACTCAATGAGCTGCATGGTGAAGTTCACCAAGGCCATAGGCAGGGCCAACAAGGGATTCTTGGGCATGCCAAAAGGTGCAGAGACCAACTCATGTGCCCAGCCACCCAGGCCCTTGATCTTGACGCTATAGATCAAGCAGAGGATCAGGACGCCCGTGGACAAACCCAGCGTAGTGGAAAGGTCAGCCGTAGGAACGACGCGCAGATAGGCATGGGCCGGATCGTGACCGGCGGCACCGTAGATTTGCGCCCAGATGGCAGGCAGCAGATCCACAGGCAGCATGTCCATCGCATTCATCATGAAGATCCAGACGAACACAGTGAGCGCCAGGGGGGCGATCACTTTGCGGCTCTGGGCATTGTGAATGTTGGCCTTGGCCTGGGTATCCACCATTTCGACCAGGATTTCAACAGCAGCCTGAAAACGACCTGGCACGCCGGAATGGGCTTTGCGCGCACCCAGCCAAAGCACGAACAGGGTCAAAAAACCGACCGTCGCAGAAATGACCAGGGAGTCGATGTTAAAGACCGAGAAATCAACGATTTTGGTCTGGTGAATATTCTGCAAATGCTGCAGGTGGTGAACGATGTATTCACTGGCGGTTGGTGCATGAGCTTCGGCGGCCATCGATCAACTCTTCTCTTTTCGTATCCACTTTAGAAAACTGGGCCTCACCAGCAGTGCGACCCAGTGCGTCTTCATGGTCAAAACCATGCCGGCCAGCAAGGCCAGCCAATTCAAATCAGGAACCCATCGAAATGCCAGGACAAGAATGACCACGGTCAACCCGACCTTCACCAGTTCCCAGACAACAAATCGAAGCATCAGGCCGCTTGAGCTCAAACGACCAGACCTTGAGGAAATGGCACGCGCAAACAGCAGCGCCGGCACACACACCGCCAACACCCCGCAAGCGACGGACAGCGCAACCTCAGAACCCCAGAAAGCCAACCCCAGCAAAATTGCCAGCAGGCCGACCGCGCATTGTCCCGCCAGAAGAAAACCCACTGAAACCGGTGCGTGACGCTTGCGCCACGCTTGTGCTTCTTCTGGCGTGAGGGGCTTGAATTCTTCCGCGCCTTCCTCAGCTTCTGTGTCATGTGCAAATGATTCCATCACCGGACAACATCCGCCTTACAAACAGAAGCTTATACAAAGCCATTGATTATAAGTAAAAACCACGACAGCACCTCCAAGGCTGCCGAGATCGTGAGTGTGCGAGCGCATCTGGCGTGATTTGTGGCAGACATCCAACAGAGCACATCGCTGTCAGTCCGAAGTTGATATCACTTCGCCCCGCAGTGTGCCGGGTCAGCAAGTTGCCTCCTTGCGCTGCACCGCTGACAATCGACCGCTTCCGCTTTTTCTTTGCTGCGCTTTCTCCCGCCATGAACCCCGCTCCCACCCCGGCTTCGCGCCAAGACAGCCTGATCGACTACCCCTGCCGCTTCCCCATCAAGGTGATGGGCGAAAACGTGGCCACGTTTGCGGAAACCATGGCTGCCGTGGCGCTGCAATTTGATCCGCAATTCGATGCAAGCAGTATTGAGGTGCGCAACAGCCGCAGCAGCCGCTACCTGGGGCTGACCATCACGATCACCGCGACCAGCAGGGAGCAGCTCGATGATGCCTATCGTGCATTTTCCTCCCATCCCATGGTCAAGATCGTGCTGTAACCATGGCAATGGACATTCGTCTGCTGGGGCACTGCCGCTACCAAGACAGTCTGGATTGGATGCAGCACTACACCCAGCAGCGTGGCCCAGACAGCCCCGATATGCTCCTGATTTGTGAGCATGATCCGCTCTTCACACAAGGCCTGGCAGGCAAAAGTGATCATATTCTGGTTCCGGGCGATATCCCGGTAATGCAGACCAACCGGGGGGGCCAGGTGACCTACCACGGCCCGGGTCAAGTCGTAGCCTACCCTCTGATAGATCTGCAGCGTGCCGGCTACTTTGTAAAAGAGTTTGTGTATCGGCTGGAGGAAGCCGTCATACGCACCCTGGATGTGTTTGGCGTCACGGGCCACCGGGTGGCGGGCGCCCCGGGCATTTACGTGCGGCTGGACGACCCGGGCAGCCACGCACTGTTGCCGCAGCGCCCACAAAAGCGCGACGGTCAGCCCCTGCCCCCTCCGGACTTCACAGGCCTGGGCAAGATCGCCGCGCTGGGCATCAAGGTCAGCCGCCACTGCACTTACCACGGCCTGGCACTGAATGTCGCCAT
>CAZBIN010000352.1:0-2538 GCA_964491995.1 uncultured Orrella sp. | reverse complement strand
CTGTTATTGCGGGTGCAACACTCCAGACTACCGGTCTGGATATAGACGGCGACAGAAGACGAAGCACCAGCATTTCAACAATCGTCAGGCCTGCAACTGGTCCCAGCGTTTGGTGGCAATGTTTAGTGCTTCAAGCTTGATATGCCCATAGCCACGGACCTGCTCAGGCAGTCTCAACACCTCCTCCATCATCGTGGGCTCATGAACACCGGGATCTGCTGCAATTTTCTGCAGATAGGCAATGTATCGATCCCGCCACTGCCGCTCCAGCTGTCGCTCATGCGTGCGAGAAAACACATCAAACGGAGTCTCACGTAAAAACTGCAATTTACCGAGGACACCCATCATTCGGCCCATCCAGACACCATATTCCCGCTTTTTGGCGGGATCCGATCCGGACAGTGATGGCGCTGCCAGGTGATAGCTCAGCTTCACATCACTACCAAACTGTGCCTCGATGCTGCGGCGAAACGCCGGTGCAGTCAATAACCGGGCAACTTCATACTCGTCCTTGTAAGCCATCACCCGATACAGTTCGCGCGCCGCAATGACTGCAAGATGCTCTGGCAGCGATTTCCGGACGGAAGACATGAGGTCGCGATAGCGATTGGCATAGGATTTGTTCCAATACTGTTCAAGCCGGCGATAGCGATCTTCGACAATCGCATCGGGCGTTGACAGTAATGTCTGCTCCTGCACGCCACCCAGCAGTTCCCACATCAACGTAGCGTCACTTGCCAGATGACAGCCGAGTCTGAAGGCTTCCTGGTTCTTCTTGACCGCGGCACCATTGAGCTCGATCGCGCGCATGATGCTGTCTCGCTGCAGCGGCAACAAACCCTTCTGCCATGCCATACCAAGCAGAAGTTGATTGACAAAAATTGCATCGCCCAACAAGTGCAGCGCCAACTGTGCGGCAGGCACGGTGATCAACTGACCTTGTGCGACCTGGCTCTTGACACGCGACAGCAGTGTTTTGACGGGTGTCAGCCAATCTCGGGCACGGATGAACTGAGCCGTCGGTGTACCGTCCTGGTTCACAATCGCCACGCCATTGGCACGCAAGCGCGAAAGGGTCGCTGAATGCCCCGCCACGACGGGATCGGCGCTGATGAGCAAATCACACATTTGCGCTGCGACTTTGGTTGCCGAGATAGCTGCATCGTCGTTTGCCAGCTGAACGTAGGAATAGACCGTACCGCCCTTTTGTGCCATGCCGCCCATGTCCATCACCCGGACCGCCTTGCTTTCAATATGTGCGGCCACTCCGAGCAAAGCACCGATAGTAATCACACCCATACCGCCAACGCCACCCAGCACAATTCTCAACGGCTCCTTGATCTCGGGCAAGCTTGGCTGCTCGGGCCATCCCTCGGGGATCTGCTGACGGTTGGCCTTGATCTGGACATCTTTTGCGTGAACAGTCACAAAACTCGGACAAAAGCCCTTGACGCAAGAAAAGTCCTTGTTGCAGCTGCTCTGATTGATCTGGCGTTTGATGCCAAGCTCTGTCTGCAGCGGTTCAACCGACAGGCAATTTGACTGTTTTGAACAGTCACCACAGCCCTCACAGACTTCCGGGTTGATGTATACCCTCAAGGCAGGATCTGGATAAGCATTGCGCTTGCGTCTACGGCGCTTCTCACTGGCACAGGTCTGAGCATAAACGAGCGCGGTCACCCCCTGGATCTCGCGCAACTCACGTTGAACGGTGTCGAGTTCGTCGCGATGGCGCACCGTCACACCAGGTGCCAGTCCTTCTGACTCGCTAATCAGGCCTGGCTCGTCACTCACAATCACGATCTGGCCCACGCCTTCGGCATGCAGCTGACGGGTCAGACGAGCCACACTTAATACCCCATCGACTGCCTGACCGCCCGTCATGCCAACCGCGTCGTTGTACAAAATCTTGTATGTCAGATTGACATTGGCTGCCACTGCCTGCCGAATCGCGAGCAGCCCCGAATGAAAATAAGTGCCATCGCCAATGTTCACAAAAACGTGAGATTCTTTTGTAAAAGGTGATGCCCCCACCCAGCTTGCACCCTCACCACCCATCTGGGTGAACGTTTCCGTGCCTCGGTCCATATTCAAAGACAGGAAGTGACAACCAATCCCACCGAGCGCGCGGCTACCTTCTGGCAAGCGGGTCGATGTATTGTGAGGACAACCACTGCAAAAATACGCTTTGCGCTCAGCCAAATCCTCGACTTTGAGAATCTCCTTTTGGCCAGTGAGTCTGTCAAGCCCTGCGCGCAGCATTTGCTTGATGTCTTGCGGCAGCTCCATTGCCAGAAAGCGCGTCGCCAGCATCATGGCAATCGGCTCAGGCTGCAACTCGAAATGGCTGATCAGAGGAGCCTGCTCAAGGGGGGTGCTCCACTCGCCCTTGCCATCGACACTCTTACCGATCACCCGAGGTCTCAATGCATCGGGCAAACCATAGAGTTCGTCCTTGATCTGGGACTCCAGAATCGGTCGCTTCTCTTCAACGACGATCAGGTCCCGAAGCCCACTGGCAAACTCGCGCAGCCCATG
>CAZBIN010000351.1:1281-2561 GCA_964491995.1 uncultured Orrella sp. | reverse complement strand
ACCCCAAACGCACCACCCAGCTGGATCGTGTCATCATGATTCCCATGCCGGAAGCAAATGCCCGGACCGCAGCGCTGCTCTCAGGTCAGGTGGACTGGATCGAAGCACCATCGCCAGACGCCTTGCCGCAGATTCAGGCGCGCGGCTTCAAGCTCTACAGCAACCCGCAACCCCACGTCTGGCCTTGGCAGCTGTCGTTTGTCGAAGGCTCACCCTGGACTGACAAGCGAGTGCGTCAGGCGGCCAACCTTTGCGTGGACCGCGAAGGTCTGAAAGCCATGCTCGGCGGACAGATGGGCATTCCAAAAGGTACTGTGCCGCCTGGACACCCATGGTGGGGCAACCCGACGTTTGACATCCGCTACGATCCTGCCGCTGCCAGGAAGCTGATGCAGGAAGCCGGCTACTCGGCCAGCAAGCCGATGAAGACCAAGGTTCAGATTTCAGCATCTGGGTCGGGTCAGATGCAGCCACTGCCCATGAACGAGTACGTGCAGCAGTCGCTTAAAGAGTGTTTCATCGATGTTGAGTTCGATGTCATTGAATGGAACACGCTGTTCACCAACTGGCGCCGTGGTGCCAAGGATCCGACCGCCAACGGTGCAACCGCAACCAACGTGAGCTTTGCTGCCATGGATCCTTTCTTTGCCATGGTGCGATTCTCCAGCAGCGGTGCCTTGCCACCCGTCTCGAACAACTGGGGTTATTTCACCAGTCCTGAACTGGATCAGTTGATCGCCAACGCCAGAACAACATTCGACGACAAAGGACGGGATGAGGCACTGGCCAAACTGCACGCCAAGATCGTCGACGAGACACCGTTTGTCTGGATCGCACATGACACCGGTCCTCGGGCAATGAGCGCAAAAGTTCAGGGTGTTGTGCAACCCAAGAGCTGGTTTATCGACATCGCACCGATGTCGATCAAGTGATCTAGCAACTGAGAGATCACTGTCTGTCTGACGGGTTAGCACCCGACAGACAGACCCTGCACACGCCTCACATTTCCGCCTGTTTTGCTGGCTCTTCGAATTTTTCGAGGTACCCTCCATGCTTCATTTCCTGCTGCGCCGGATCATCTACACCATACCCACCATGCTCGGTGTGGCCCTGGTCTGCTTTGCTCTGGTACACCTGTCACCGGGTGACCCGCTGGTTTCCATCCTGCCTGCTGATGCCTCGGTGGAACTTCAGAACCAGTTACGTCAGCTCTATGGATTTGACCGCTCGCTGCCTGAGCAGTTTTTTTCATGGATAGGCCGCGCGCTGCAAGGCGACCT
>CAZBIN010000351.1:0-1271 GCA_964491995.1 uncultured Orrella sp. | reverse complement strand
TGGGTCGTGTCCTGCACGCGCCGCTGCGCATCCCCGCGGTGATCAACACCCTGCGTCTTGCCTGGGTAGCGACCCTCATTGGCTTCGTACTTGGCAGTCTGTTCGGCTTCGTTGCAGGCTATTTTCAGAACTCATGGATCGACAAAGCGGCCTCGGCAACTTCGGTACTGGGTGTGAGCGTGCCCCACTACTGGCTGGGTATGGTTATGGTCATCATCTTCAGTTCCACCCTGATGTGGCTTCCTCCCGGTGGTGCCGGCCCTGGTGGCTCGAGCGACTGGGTCTGGAACTGGGCCCATGTTCAGCATCTGATCCTGCCTGCAGTCACGATGAGCGTCATACCCATGGGGATCATTGCGCGCACGGTACGCGCCCTGGTCGCAGAGATTCTGAATCAGGAATTCATCGTCGGGCTGCGCGCCAAGGGATTGACCGATTTCGGGATATTCCTGCATGTGGTCAAGAACGCCGCACCCACTTCGCTGGCTGTCATGGGGCTGCAACTCGGCTACCTGCTTGGCGGCTCGATTCTGATCGAAACCGTCTTTTCCTGGCCTGGCACAGGGTTCCTGCTCAATTCGGCAATATTTCAGCGCGATCTGCCACTGCTGCAAGGCACGATTCTGGTCCTGGCAACTTTCTTTGTGGTGCTGAACCTGATGGTTGACTTGGTGCAGACCATGCTCGACCCACGCATCGCGCGTTCCTGATCACGCAACCGGGGAAAAATATGAACATGCTCAATGTGGCCGTCAATCCGGCCAAAGTCCCAGACCTGGTTTTCGAGAGATCAGCCGGCTACTGGGAGAACGTGGTGCGAAGGTTCTTTCGTGACCCCGTCGCAGTAGGCGCCGCAGTCGTCATTTTCATGCTGTTGATCATGGCCTTGTTTGGACAGTGGCTCGCGCCTGCTGACCCATATCAGAGCTCGATCATTCGTCGCCTCAAACCCATCGGGTTTGAGGGCTACCCCCTGGGCACGGACGAGCTCGGCCGAGACATGCTTTCACGTCTGATCGTCGGTGCCCGGCTGTCTCTGTTCATGGGAATCACACCAGTGATCCTGGCGTTCATCATTGGATCGGCGATCGGCCTGCTGGCAGGGTACGCAGGGGGCTGGATCAACAGCGTCATCATGCGAACCATCGACGTTTTCTATGCCTTTCCATCGGTCTTGCTGGCGATCGCACTGTCGGGCGTGCTCGGAGCTGGCATTACAAATTCCTTAATCTCTCTGACTCTTGTGTTTATTGCGCCGATTGCGCGGGTCG
>CAZBIN010000350.1:0-2563 GCA_964491995.1 uncultured Orrella sp. | reverse complement strand
AATTTTTCGGCCTATACAACACCTAAGGCGGGTGATGTCGATTTTTCTGGTGTTGTTTACTGGCAAGACAACGCCAGCGCTCTTGTTTTTAAAGGTAGTAATCAGGGGATAAACCTGACCCTTGACGGGATCGTGTACGCACCCAAAACGGAGCTCGTGGTCGATAATGCCAGCAATAACAACAACAACGACACGTTTGCGTTTGGAAGTCTGATTGCCGATTCGATTGATGTCGATATGCTAAGCGGCGCCTTGGCAGTTGGTCCTCCTCCGGATACTTCAGTCTGTGTGACTGAAAACGCGGGCAGAACGGCACTTATCAGATAGTGGAAATGAAGAGTGCAAAATGGCTTTTGCGGTGAAGCCATGCGTACATTGCCATGACTGACCCGGTGAGTATCCGGTGTGCCCGTAGACTTCTGGACAAACCGGTATGTCTTTTGTTGCGCATACGGTCTGGGTCAGTCGGTATGCGGCCTGTGCGCGGAAAGACTTTACTGCGGCTCAAGATACATCTTGGAAGTGGCTTTCAGACCATCAGCGAACATGGTCTTGAAAAAACCGATTCCCTCAAAATTAAAAGTCACTGTCACGGTAAGGATGGATGTGGTGGCGGGTGCAGTACCTGTCGTGACCATCGTTGTGGTTGTCTGTGTCGATGTTCCACCGCCGTAGTTGATCAGCATATCACTCGTGTAAGAGTTCGCAACCTGGCAGGGGTTGGCTGGTGGTCCTGAGGGTAGAGCGCTGGTGGGTCCACAGACGGTCGGACCCGCAGCCGGCAGGGTATTGATCGATCCCCAGCGGGCACCTTCTCTGGCGGCATTGGTGATCACAATGTAGTTGTAGAACACAGTGCCGAAGGTGATGATGCCAAACAGGATCAACAGAAGAAGCGGCAGCACGATCGCCATCTCGATTGCAGCCACGCCAGACTCGGACTTCCAGTTGTGAGAATCTTTACAGCGGGCGCCAGCGCAGGGCGTGGGCACGCAGTCGATCTTTGGGTGGGCGGGAGTCATGATGCTACTGTGCCTTCCGCATCATTTCCGAGTTGATTTTCATGCGCTGGTCCAGGTATTGGCCCCATGTGACATTGCGGTTAACCAGCTGAAGTCGGTTTTTTAAAGACTGCTCAAACGCCCAGGTGCGAGCCTGTGCAATGCGGATGGATTGCTCCGTCCCGTAAGCCTGGTACATCGCGGTGATTTCGTTATACAGCCTGTCCATGCGGGTGAAAGCATCAATCACCTGAGCGCGCTGGGCGTCTGTGATCTTTGTGTTGTCTGCCAGTTGAGCGAAGTTGATTTCACTGTTCAGGCATGGGCTTTTGCTTCGCATGGCTGCGTACTTGGGCTCAAGGCATATCGTACGCTGCTCCTGAAGTGCCGCATCGATTTTCTGGTTCAACACGGCTTCAGGTGTACTTGCAGGTCCAGCGGACGCCGAGGGGTCGTTCAGATCGACTGACGCACACGCCGTCAAAAGTGATGCAGCCAGGACAATCGCCGCAGATCCAAATGCACGTGCCATGAACAACTCTCCTCAACATCGTTGTGCCGATTATCGCACTGCTACGCGGTCCAGACCTAATGGCGATTTGTGACGAGTTCGTTTGCATGTCCCGCGAGCTCCAATGCCTTTGCCTCTTGCTGGATTTTTGTGAGAATCAGTGAGAAATATGAGCTTATTGAAGAGATCGCAATGGCTGTCAGAATCGTGTCCTGTGGATGGGATGTGCCACGCAAGGGCTGTCATGCTGCAGTCACGAGTCAGTTACTAGCCAGTTGCGTCGAGGGGGCTGAGTAATGTTGATCGCATGTTGTCAAAGATTGCGATTGATGCGGTTCAGGGATCTCGCGCTGGCGGGCTTACATTGCCAGTCGTGTGGGCCGGAAGAATCGTCGCTTAATCAAGGGCTGGCGTCAGGCGATGGCCGCGGTTGCAAGAGGCGTTATTGCGGACTTTTCAACGCCAAACAGGGCAACGGGCACAGTTCTCTAGCGTTGGTATACACTGGCAAAACTCGGCGCAGCAGGGTTTTTGTCGGGTTTTCTAACGAAATCTCACAATTCGTCGCAATAAGGCACGGCAACGTTGTCAGTGCGCTAGCAGCTGTGATAGCACTTCAAAAGTCAAGAAATGCTTTGAATGGGTTTTTTAACTTATTGTTTTTATTGAATTAATTAAAAAAATTGCACGAAAGCAGCAATTGTGTTTCCTGAGAGTTCGAGAATTTCCTATTGATATAGGTCAAGTCTGATGGGCATTAAATCTTGGATTGCTACCTCGAATATTGGGTAGGAACCACAAGCCTAGTAAAATGAAAGTGTGGTAAGAAAATTTCGAAGTTCAATCAGGAGATATACATGTTGGATTACATCAAAGCAAGATTCAATCTTTTCAGCAAAGAAGAAGGTGTTTCGGCAATCGAATACGGTCTTTTGGCTGCCCTGATCGCAGTGGTGATTATTGGTGGGGTGACCGCGCTCGGTGGAAACTTGAACACGCTCTTTAGCACTGTAGCTGGTAAGGTTGTGGTTTCTTCATAAGCCTTTTGTGT
>CAZBIN010000349.1:0-2575 GCA_964491995.1 uncultured Orrella sp. | reverse complement strand
GGGGTACCAGCCGTGGAAAGGGATCGGTCTCGAGATCAAACTTCACACGCATCCCGATTGCATCAAGCTGATTGCGTGCACAAGCCATGGCGCCAACGGGACTGCCTAGATCGCGCGCGTACTCGAACCAGGCATTCAGGTGATCCAGATGAAAGCTGAACTTATCCAGTTGGCCAGGCTCTTTGCGTTGTGCAACAAAGCGCCCGATCTGCAGGGCAGCCTCGGCGCGCACTGGTCTGGGCATGGTTTCGTCGCAAACTTGCTTGAGTGACTCCCGTATGGCTTTGTATTCATGAGGCGGTTCGTAAGGGCTCAGATAAATGAGTGTGAGCAGGTTATCACCCATGAAGCCGTGCAAGGGCACTTCGGGCATCGGTGGGAGAGTCTTTTCGTTATCTGCTGCAGATGCACTGGCGTGCACCTGGCTGGCTTTGCTGAGCGCATTGAGAAATTCGTCTTTTTCCATTTGTGATCCGATCCTTCCCCCAATACGGGGCTTCTGATGCTGACGCGACCAGCGAGTGTCTTACTGTTTAGACAAATCGCTGGACTCTCTTTCTAACGGTTCAGCCGGTCAGAGACCATGCAGTCTGTGCATCTGTGCCGGATCAAGCCAGAGTTGCTTTTTTGCAAAGTGCCGGGTTGACCGCATCTTTCGCAAATCGAAGTGCTGGCCTTACAGGCGGCTTCAACAGCCTCGTCCACTGCATCATGGGTGGCTTGGCTGGCGTTCATCAGGAAGTACTCAAAGCGCAACTCACCAAGCTTCTGTTTGATGTAGACGACGTGCATTGTTGCCTCAGGATCAGTGGAAAGGATGGTATCGATACGAGCAGCGAGCAGGGTGAGCAGTTGCGCCCAGCCTGATGCGTGTTCAAAGATGTCCTGGTCTTCGCGTTCTTTGCCAAAAACGCGGGGGAACTGTTGATGCAGGTTCGACAGACGTGTACGGTCCTCGGGCATGGTGGTCTCCGATAAAAATGAAGGGTAGCGAACGAATCGCAGCGATGGATGTGCTGCGAGGATGACGCTTCAGCGCGTCTGGTTCAGTGTGGAATTCGGGTGAGGAAAAGCACAGTGCTGTGCATGGTGAGCTCCGGTTGAAATGTCAGGTTCTGCGGAGCCAAAAACAAAAAACCCCGCAGCAGTGGCGGGGTCGATGAACTGGCAATACAGCAAGACTCAGTCAGTCGCACTCCCGCGTGCGCGCGCAATAGTCGACCCAATAATGGTCAAGGTGACAACGATGGTCTGAGCGCGGTATGCGTGGTTCATGGCATCATCCATTGAAAAGGCGGGACTGCTTCGTTGGTGTTGACCCAACGTTTTACAAGGCTATCAAACGCGGCTGTTGTCTGCAAGAGGGATCTGACAGGATCTAACAAATAGTTATGCTGGATGATAGGTCTGAGAAATGTTGTTCATTGGCCGCGAAACCCGGCAAGCGCGATAGTGGTCGCGTGCCGGTCATACATTCTCCACCCACCTGAACACGCATCCGCACGCGTTCCTCGGTCGTCCTGGTTTCGCGGGGACTGACATGGTTTCTTGAGATCAAAGCCCTGTCAGCCACGGGTGAATCTGTTGATGGCACACCAGTTGCAGGCAGCTGTGTGGCTCCCGTTTAAAGGCTCCTCTGTCGAGAAAGAAGTGCGATGCGTGCAGCCGCAATTGATACGCCGGTGTATGCCCGGCATAGACGAGCGACAGACCCGGGTGCCAGGGTTGTCGGCTCATCAGGAGCCGGCCGGCGGGCGACTCAACCGCCTGAGCCTGACCCGGCTTCGCGGCTTTGAATACCCGTCTTCCCCACACCATTGCATCAAGCATGGAACTCAAGACTTCTTCCGGGCACGTATCGAGGTCAGCGTCGGTGAGAATCCGGTCTGCAACCTGTTTGGCCTGAATTGACATCTTCGCGAAGAAGCGGGCGCTCAACTCCGGATCACCCGTCATCAGTTCCGAGTGCACCACGTGGTACCTGTCTGAACCTTCCCCCACGCTGATGACAAAGGGCAGGGCCGAGACTCTGGGTAACAGTTCGTACCGCAGTTCTGTCTGTTCGGTTTCATCGAGTCTTTGAACCCAGCCGCCACCATTGGACAAAAAGAGATCGTCGTTCTGCAAGAGCGGACTGGACTTCAGCCCGGCGTAGGCATAGTCAAGCAGCATGATTTCGTGGTTGCCACGAACAGCGTGAAACCAGGCCTCTCTGAGAAGACGCAGGCACGCCTTGGAGTTCGGTCCGCGATCAGCGAGGTCTCCGACGCTGATGACCCGATCACGTGAAGCATCGAAACTGACCTTCTCAAGTTCCGCTTGAAACAGGTCATAGCAGCCGTGCATGTCACCCACGATGAAATCGCGTCCAGTCGTATTGGATGGTAAGCGCTTGTGAAGTGGCGGCATGGCTGACGGAGGTGCGTGTTGGTCCTGCAAGCGTGCGAACGGGGAACAAGAATATTTTGAGCAGGTTACACCGCTTCTGATAGATGCGGTACGGTTTGTCTGGAGAGTTGGGTGGCTGCTAACGGCTGCGGATTCAACCGGTGGATGCAACATACTAGACGCGATA
>CAZBIN010000348.1:0-2646 GCA_964491995.1 uncultured Orrella sp. | reverse complement strand
CACGCCGACGTTGCCTGCAGCGCCTGGTTGGTTAATGCCAGGGTCGTAAACACCCACTCCTGGCGCCCCGACGCCCACGCCGGGAGCACCAACAGCCACCCCGGGTGCAACAACATCTGCAGCTGGTCGTATGACACATCCCTTAGGCACTCCGACACTTTTGCAATAAACAACTGCATGAGCATACGGGGTCACAAGCGTGAGCCCGAACATAACGAGTGTGGCTACTTTTTTCATGGGGAGTGACTCTTTTTTGCGCAACCCGACAAATAGTTGTCCGGGAGACCTGATGTTCAGGTGTTGAAATCGTATCGCAAAGCAAGGGAAACTCGATACTTTATTTTTCATCTCGTCGCATCGAACAGCGCAGTGACCCTTGGCTCAAAGGCCTGAGATGGAACCTGCTCAAAGATCGTGACTCGCTCAAACCAGAGGCCAAAGCCGATCTCGATATGTTGGTCGCCCAGATGGCATCCAAGCGTACTGCTCGTGCATGGCTCTGCAAGAAGCAGTTAAGGGATATCCTCGATCGCAAGCAGATCCACGTCGTGCGCGAAATGCTCTGGCAGTGGACAGTCAATGTCATGCGATCGAGGGTCGAACCGATGAACGCCGTGGCCAGAATGATCCGTTCACATTTGACGGCATCGTGGTATGAGCCAGAACCGGCCAGACCAATGGATTTCTGGCGGCCATCAACGGGTTGTTTCAGGCTGCCAAACGCAAGGCCCGTGGTTACGGAAACTTCGACACCATTCGTGCGGTCGCGTTCATGCTGACTGGCAAACTCAACTTTGCAAACGTCAACGAACATGTGGCCTAAACCACTCGTTTTTCAAAACAGCCATAAGAATTGACTAGCCTTATTCATACCCTATTCAGTCATACTGCGTTGAACGAGCATGTCGTGCGATCCGGTTGCGCAAACAGTCAGCCACGATGCAAGTTAGGATCGTTTTTATATCGCATTACAGATTTACCCTTATATCAAACAACCTCCATTTGCAAAGCCTGGTCGATATACTTTCGGCGGCTGGACATCTCAAACATGTTTCAGGATCTCCAGCCTGCTTGCGTAATGCGGTCATGCCACCAAAAAGTTCCACTGGCTGTTTGGCTTTTCTGATGTGATGCTTTCTGTCTCTTTCGCTTTACCCATTTCAAGTATCAATCTGCACGTCTCGCTGTGCTTTTATTTTCAGTATTTGATCTCTGCAGGGCTCTTGCCTCAATGACAAAAACCTGGGTCACAAGGAGCGTAAGTATGATCTCAAAGCGTAAGTTCTCGAATCACCAGGCATCCGGTCGGATTTGCACAGACAGCATTGTCTCGGTATCGGCCAGAGGTTCTGTTGCAGTTGGCTGTCCAGACGCAGCCGCACCCGTTGCAGATCGATCCAGGGAGTCGCTTTCGATTCTTAGACCAGACCGAGGTATGACAAAGCCTCCCGGTCTTGCGTCCGCGAATATGAGGCGCCTGGCTCTGATCAAACTGCTGTCTCTGGCGTTTTTATCGATGGCTCAGGCGCAACCTGATCCCACCACCTTTGCAGCCTATATCCAGTTGCAGCGCCCTGTCCTCATCAACGCCGATCTCTGGACTGATCGTCCCGAGATTCTGGCAGCCGGATACGGGTTTGAGGGAATCATGGGCGTGCCTGGCCTGTTTAACGCCGGTGATCTGAACCTTGCGATTGAAGCTGGTGCAGGTGTCAACATGGACTGGTCAGGTTTAGATCCGGTACCTCCGCTTCGAAACCTGACCAGTGCAGCAAGTCCGATTGGTGTTGCTTCGGCCGGATTCGGGACTTATCCACTATACGCTGATGCCATGCCGATTGAAGTCAGCTGGCCACTGTTGGCTGGCACAGTGGCCCCTGAGAACATCGCAATCACCCTGAATACCGGCGAGACCGTCAACCCGGTCGCCGCTGCACTCAATCCGAATTACGATCACAACGAACGTCACGTGATCGTGGTCTTCGGTCACTTTGGCAACCGATTGACCCCAGGAACACCCGGTGCGGTCTACCCGGTGAACGTGAGTTTTGTGGAGGGGACTTCTGCCATGATGGCCGTCGGTCCGAATGGCCCGGTCTCTGTGACCGGGTTGTCCAGAGCCAGCTCCAATCCCTATGTGGCTGGACCATCGCTGGTAGGCGCAAAGCTGAACCACTTCTCGCCCGTGGGTGATTTCCCCCCGCCTGCTCTGAACGGAGCCTTTCCGAACGATGCTTACACACTCTACGGAGACGATGCCCAGTATCGGTTGCGGCTCTTCACCTCAGGAGGCTTTTCGCCTGACGGCGTCAGCGGATTTCTGCCGACTGACTTCGAGCAGTCATTTCGTCTGCATGCCGTCGATGTGAACGGCAACGAGGTGGTGATCACCCAGACCGGTGTCAGCTACGACCTGGGGGTAGGCAAAGTCGAGGTCATCGGCCTGGCTGAAGTCATGTCATTACACACAAGTCATTCCTCTTGAAGTTCCCGGGCAAATTTGAGTCCGGCGGCAAAGTCGACCACCCGCTGCAATCCGAGCCAGACCGTTTTGACGCCGGGCTCCCCATCCCCCTTGCGACCCAGGAATCCGCCGAGCATGGCAATCAGGCGGATCACCTCATTGAGTTTAGGGGGTGACTTGGG
>CAZBIN010000347.1:2344-2656 GCA_964491995.1 uncultured Orrella sp. | reverse complement strand
GGGAGAGAATGACCGAGGTAGTTACCAGCGTCGCCGCTGACCTGGCGGGTTTTTACTGCTACCTTAGCGCATCTGACTTGAGTGATTCGCATGACTTGACCCACACGTCTTGGCCCATGCACGCAAAGCGGCAACAACTCACACGCCAGGGCAGGAATAAGAGACAATAGCAGCGATATAGCGGTTGGGCTTTTCGGGGTTTTCCTCGGTGGCCTTTTTGATTGGGTTACTTGATTGTCCGTTTGCAGGTCATTTACTGGTTGAGTGTGTTGCCCTGACAGTTTTTGGCTGACAGTACCTGTCAAACTTCGC
>CAZBIN010000347.1:0-2334 GCA_964491995.1 uncultured Orrella sp. | reverse complement strand
CACTCGCAGGGTTGCAGGCTGACTGACAATGACTCGCCCTGCCTTGCGAGAAACTCAGCTGCCTGGTCAGTTGCTTGGTTTTTTTTCCAGTGAAGTGAGAAAGTGGCCTGGGTGTTCAGTTGTGTGATTGTTTGGCTGCTTTGTTGCGCAGCGCGCTGATGTTTACGTATTGTGGATTGATCGGCATTGACGGTTCGATGCCTTAAGGAAATTTTTTAGATGCTACAGGATTACTGGCCTCACATTATTCTGGCGCTGTCGTTGGTCGCGAGCGTGACAGCCACAATCCATGTAGCAATGACCAAAGACGATGTGCGCGCTGCCATTGGCTGGGTGGCTATCATCATCTTCTCGCCACTGCTGGGGGCAATTTTCTATTTCTTTGCCGGCATCAACAGAATCCGCAAGGAAAGAGTCTCACAACAGCGTGTTCTGGCTGACCACGATCTGATGCTGATCGACCGACTGATTGTGAAGCAACCGCTGCCGAACTGGCCGCCGGAACTTGCAGCCATGCGACAGGCTGGTGATGCCATCTCGCGCTATCGCCTACTTGCAGGAAACTCGATCGAGCTGCTCGATGGCGGGGATCAGACGTACCCTGCCATGCTTGACGCGATCGCCAGCTCAAAGAAGTCGATTGCGATGCAAAGTTACATTTTTGATCATGACCGCATTGGCATGCGTATCGCTCAGGCACTGATTGACGCATTTGAAAGGGGCGTTGAAGTTCGGGTCTTGATTGACTCGGTTGGCTCCAAGTACTCGCGCCCACCGATTCTCAAAATGCTGGACAAAGCGGGCGTGCCCACAGCGCGATTTTTGCCGACGGCGATCGGTGTCAAGCTGGCCTATGCCAACCTGCGCAGTCACAGAAAAGTTCTGGTTGTCGACGGCGAGCTGGCCCTGGCGGGCGGAATGAATGTTCGGGAGGGATTCACCACCGAGTTTGGCAAAGCTGACATGACGCGCGACACGCACTTCAGAATTCGCGGTCCAGCCACGCGTCAGTTGATGGACAGTTTTGCGCACGACTGGGAGTTCACCACCAACGAGCGTCTGGAAGGTGAGCAATGGTTCAGTTCCTTTAATGACGTCGTTCAGCCAGAAAACATTCCGATCCGAGTCGTACCCTCTGGGCCCGATAGAACCTTGGGTAGCAACCAGAGCATGGTCATGGCTGCTCTGTCGATCGCACAACACCATGTTCGCATCCAGTCACCCTATTTTCTGCCAGATATTGTTCTGATCGGTGCATTGATCACGGCAGCGCGGCGCGGTGTGATTGTTGATGTCGTCATTCCGGGCAACAACAATCTCAAACTGGTCAGTGCTGCCATGGATGCCCAGCTCGACCAGCTGGTAGCCGATGGCGTAAGAGTCTGGCGATCAGGCGGCACTTTCGATCATTCCAAGCTCATGACAGTTGACGGGCTGTGGAGTTACGCCGGGTCCTCCAATCTGGACCCCCGAAGTTTGCGCCTTAATTTCGAGCTGGATCTGGAGGCCTATGATGCGGGTCTTGCCAGCAAAATCGCCGAGCGAATTGACCGGACAATATCCACCTCTCATCGAGTCACGCTGGCATCACTGAACTCCAAGTCCTTTGGCATTCGACTTCGAAACCGGGTGATCTGGCTCGCATCACCTTACCTTTAAGAAACCTTGCTGCTGCATCGCAACAGAAATGTTGACTCAGACGGCATCGGACCAAAGCCTCTTCAGAGAACGAGCAGGCAGTACACCGACTAGTCAAGGGGCAGCCACCGGCTGGTGCGCTGCCCCTTGTAATCCAAAGAACGTTCAGACTTACTTCAACGCTGCAAGCGCTGCCGTACGGTTCTTCTGCCAGAGTTCGGCAAACTGCTCATCGCTCAGATCCTTGCCCTGCTTCATGGTCTGATCCCATGCAGCACGCAGGGTTTCAAGACGCTTGAGACGAGCATCATTCCACTTCTGATGCTCAGCAGTCCAAATACCCTTTTCCTTCAGATACTTGACTGCACCCGGATGAAATGGAGCGTCTGCAGGTGGCGTACCGGCCTGATCCATCTGCCAGCGCTTCATGATCGAAGTTGCGTTCTTGTACATGTCGTAAGTTTCATCGACAGCCTTGAGAAAGCTGTAGGCTTGCTCATCGGTCATATCCGCACGCACAACAAGCAGTGGATAGCGCATCGCCATGATCTGGGCTGGTTTATCAACAGACATGCCTGCACCAATCGTCTCTGAGATCGGCCCAAAAAATGGCGCGATAGCCTGCATCCGTTCCCAACCCTGCTTGTCTGTCGCAGGCGCACTAAGCCAGTGAATGCCACGCGGTGACTGTGTGAG
>CAZBIN010000346.1:0-2658 GCA_964491995.1 uncultured Orrella sp. | reverse complement strand
GACAACTGGATTCGCCACGTCAAGGATGTACATCAGAAGCATGAGAGCTATCTGGGCACGCTGGCTCGTGAAGACGAGCGCTTCGATCGTCTGTGTGAGCTCAACGTGATTGAGCAGGTGGTGCATGTCTGCCAGACAAGCAGCGTGCAGGAGGCTTGGGAACGAGGTCAGCCTCTGACCGTTCACGGCTGGGCCTACGGAATACGTGACGGCATGGCCAGGGACCTTGGCATCAGCCTGGCGAGCGCGGAGGAACTTGAGGAGCGCTACCAGTCCGTCATCCACAAGCGTTACCCTAGGGAATGACACCATGCTGCGCTGGATGATCCGTGGGCTTCTGGGGTTTCTGGTCATGGTGGCCGTGAGTGCAGGCCTCAAATGGGCGACCGATGGCGAGAGAATTGCACACGCGAGCGCTGTGGGTTGGCACCAGTTGTCGCGCAATTCTGCGCAACTCCTGCCAGATGCGTCAGGTACGGCGTCCGAGGCGATCGTGATGGTTCTGGCTGCACCGACCTACGGGTGGCGTGGATATTTTGCGGTACACCCGTGGATTATTTTCAAGGCAGCAGGGCAAAGCGAATACGAACGCTATGAGGTCATTCGCTGGGGAGGCGGTGACAGTGTTGTGCGGCGCAATCGGGCCTTGCCAGACGGTCACTGGTTCGGCGCAGAGCCCAGAGTGCTGGCAAGCGTTCAAGGACCCGCCGCCCAGGCGCTTATCGAGCCTGTCAGGCAGGCCATCGAATCCTATCCATACCATCACATCTACCGGACATTTCCAGGTCCCAACAGCAACACGTTTATGGCTCACATTGGACGCGAGGTGCCCGAACTGGCGCTGGACTTACCTCCGACAGCGATCGGCAAGGACTACCGGCCGCTCGGTGAACTGGTGGGCAGGCCCCCCTCCGGCCAGGGTGTTCAGATATCGGTTGCCGGCCTGCTGGGTGCTATTGTCAGTTTGCAAGAAGGCATTGAACTGAATCTGCTGGGGCTGGGATTCGGAATTGACTTCAATTGCCCTGCAATACGCTTGCCTTTCCTGGGGCGGCTTGGTATGAATGGCTCCATGCAGGAACAAGGTTGTTTTGATCAATGATTTGACTCATCCGTGAGACTGACATGAGCACAATCCGATATGCCCTGAGTTTGCGTTTGCTGCACTGGATCATTGCCACACTGGTTATCGCGTTGATTGCAATCGGAATCTGGATGGTCGAACGTGCCCAGGCAGACCTCTGGGACGGACTGACCAATACGCTGTACTCATGGCACAAAGCACTTGGATTTGCCGTTCTGTTGCTGATGATCATGAGAATCATCGTGCGCTTGATCTCGGACACGCCACCGCCTGCAGCCGGCCTGTCGCTAGCTGTGCGACGCATCTCGACGGGCGTTCATCTGCTTCTTTATCTGCTGCTGCTGGTTGTGCCACTCCTTGGATGGGCAGGCGTGAGCGCATTTCCTGCCCTGATCATTGTCGAAGGCGTCAACCTGCCTGCGATGCCGGGCGTACCAGCAGATCAGTCGCTTGCCAAGCGGTTCTTCGAGATACATTCGACATTGGCCATGGCACTGGCCGTACTGGCAGTCTTGCATATCGCTGCCGCAGTCAAACACAGATGGATCAACAAGGATGAAGTGTTTGACCGTATGCGTCTTTGAGGAATGCAGCTTTGGGTGAGTCGTGGGTATCGAGAACTGCTTCACGCGGTGCTGATGACAAGCTCAAACCTTAGCCCTACCCACAAAACAAGGAGACAAAAAATGCAGCATCTGACCTTCAAGCCCCTTCACCCAACTTTCATGGCACAAGCAAGTCCTGTTGATCTTCGACAGGTGACAGATGAAGCATCACTGCATGAGATCCGGCAGGCGATGAGCCGGTTCGGCGTGCTTGTGTTTCGCGACCAGCACTTCGACAATAATGAGCAGATCGAGTTTGCCAAGCGCCTTGACGGTGAGTTGCACGCAAAAACATCATCACGCGTGATCGCCAAAAACCGTTTTGGCAATGAGGCTCTGACCGACATCTCCAATGTAGGTCCGCAAGGACAGATTCTGGCCACTGACGACCGACGTCGCATGAACGGGATCTGCAACCGGATCTGGCATACCGACGCATCTTTTGAGCAGCCGGCAGGGCGCTACTCCATGCTTTATGCGCGAAACATTCCCCCGGTGCGCGCCGATACCGAATTTGCTGATATGCGCGCAGCCTACGACGCACTCGACGAGCAAACCAGACAGACCATCGCCGACCTGCATGTCTACCACTCGATTGTTTACTCACGTCATGTGATGGGATTTGATTTTTCGGCCGAGGAGGCTGCCCTGTTGCCAGGTGCCACCCACCCGCTGGTCAGAACTTTTCCGGATGGTCGCAAGGCGCTTTACCTGGCCTCACACGCAGAGCGCATTACCGAATGGGATGTTCCAAGCGGGCGCCTTTTAATCAAAGATCTGATCGAACATGCAACTCGCCCCCAGTTTCTCTATTCTCACGAATGGGCCAAAGGTGACCTGGTCATCTGGGACAACCGGATGACCATGCACCGTGCTCGACCCTTTGATGACGTCAAGTACAAGCGCGAACTGACCCGCGTCACGACCCTGGATTTGCCGCGCGCAGCCTGAAACCGCTCAACCGCCTGA
>CAZBIN010000345.1:0-2661 GCA_964491995.1 uncultured Orrella sp. | reverse complement strand
AGAATGGATCCGACAATCAGAGCCCCTCCCAGCAGTGTCCTGACTTGTGGGGCCTGCGCAAACAGCAACCAGGCCGCAGCAATCGCCCAGACCGGCTCCAGCGCTATCACCAGACCCGCCATGCTGACCCGAAGCCGTTTCAGGCTGTAGACGAACAGTGAATGCGCCAGGCCTGTGCACAGAACACCGAGCACGGCCAGCCATACCCACGATTGGGCGCTCATGAGACTGAGTTGAGGCCATGCCATTGGTGCCATCAACAGCATAACAATCAGGTTCTGGTTTCGCGCAACAGCAACCGGATTGAGACCGGATAATCGGCGGCTGTTGATCACCGCCATCGCAGCAAATGACAGCCCACTGGCCAGTCCCAGCAAAAATCCAAAAGTGCTCTGATCAGCCATGCTCAAGGAGGGCGTCATCACGATCAAGCCACTTGTGACACCGAGCGTTCGGAAACCGTCTGCACGGCTGATCTTGCAGCCGGAAATGAACCATTCGATGCACGCGATGAATGCGGCGAAGCTGCTAAAACCCAGCGTGGCGAGAGCTACACCAGCGGTTTTGACTGACATAAAAAACGTGACCCAGTGGACGGCTAAAAAGAGACCCGACAGGCAGGTATAACCTGTCAGGTGCAAGCGACCAGGCTGCACCGACCCGTGTGGGGAGTATGACGGGTCTGGCTTGCTCTGGGGCGTGAGACGCCTGCTCATGAAAGTGGTCGTCAAGAGCAACGGACTCAAGGCCAGAACGGCAAATGCTGCCCGCCCAAATGTGATGGTATTGGCGTCAGCCTCTATCAGACTGCCGAGGATGCCCGTCATTCCGAAGAGGAAGGCAACCAGGTGAATAGCCAGCAGACTGGCTGCCGGCTTGTCAGGTTTATGTGTCATTGACTGCGCGGGCGCGTGCGTTCAGGATCGATCTGTCTTGATGACTCGATCGTGGCAGGCAGCTTGGCAGAAAAACAAGGTGCTGTCGAGTGCGGTTGCCCAACGGCATTTTTCAGTAGTTTTCCGGGCGGCGTGTCGGCACGCGACAGTCTGTTCTTGCGGTTGCTGATGACTTCGTATCATCAGTGCCAGAGATCGTCCAGCGGTGTTGATTCACTGAAACGATGTGCAATCTGGGCCTGTAGCAACTCTGCAGTGGCCAGGGCATCGGTGAGTGCATGATGGGGCTTGTAAAATGGCAGGCCATAGCGCGCCCGACTGTCAGCGAGGCGAATCGACACACGTGTGGGTCCTGGGCGTCCGAGCAAGCGTTTCCACCAGCTACCGGCGGGCTGGCTTCGATAAAGTCTGGCCTCGAGCTCCATCGTGTCAATCATTGGCATCTCGATGGGCTCATGAATCAGCCGGTTCAATGCATTGTTCAGAAAGTTGCGCTCAATCGCACGGCAATGGACCACCAGCACATGTCCAGCAATTGCCTGAAGCAGCTCACCCAGTATATCGACCAGTTCCGGGGCGTTCTCGATCTGAGAGTGTGTGATGCCGTGCAGGGTCACCGATTCGTCGGCCAGGGGAACATGAGGCTGAACAATCCAGTGTCTTGACTGACTTGAATGGATTTGACGCAGTGTCATCGGCAGGATGCCAATGCTGACAATGCCATCTTTAGTGGGATTCAGTCCGGTAGTTTCGACATCCATTGCCATTAACGGAACCTCACCAATCGGCGTTTCTCCACTGACCATGCCTGCCTCGTAATAGGCACGCAGACGCGCATCAGTCGTCTGTTGCGCAAGCGCAGCAAATCGGCCTTGCCAGTCAATCGCGTTAGACGCAGGGGCATTACGGTCGCCGGGAAGCTGCAAGAGACTGCCGTGTAACATGTGTTTTCTCCTACCACAGGCGCTGTATGTTCATCCGTTGGACCGGTTGGGCTGGTAGCGAAACTTCAGGTATTTCTGCGCATTGGACAGGATCAGAAATGCATCGCGCAGGCTCTTGCGGTCAAAGTCTGAAAGACTGTCGGGTACAAGGCTGTTGTCGGCTTCCTGTCCCAGGTTCAGTTGCCGGGCCTGGTTTCGTGCGCGTGTCACGGCGATAAACTCCAGCGCATCACGCATATCCTGTCCTCGCCCACGAGGCAGTATCTGGGCTTGCTCAATATCGTCAATTCTGTCAAACGAGCTGCATGATCGCGAACCGATGGCCAGCGCATGTACGCGGATCAAGTCGGTCAGGGGCGCTGTTCCACGGCGTTTGAGATTGATGGCTTTTGAGTGGCGTCCGTCGGCCTCCACCACAAACTCCTTGAAAAATCCAATCGGCGGTGTTCTTAGCAGGGCGTTGCGCGCCATGCAGGCAAGAAATCGATTGTTTCCTTTGGCTTTGCGAGCAATCATCGCCCGCAAGGTCTCTGCAAACTCGTTGACGCCGTAGACGCCTTCAAGGTCAAAGAATATGTTGCTGTCGAGCAAAGACTGAGGGCTTGGATTGTCAATCCAGTCTGTGAAGTACTGTTGCCAGACGCGTAACGGCTGTCGCCATTGACGGTTTGATGCCATCACACCACCCGCGCAGTTGCTATAACCACTGCGGGCCAGGCCGTCACAGACAAATCTGGCCAGCGCCTCGAAGTAGGCGTCATGCCGATCAGGATCAAACCGGTTGTCAAGGATCAGTGCATTGTCCTGGTCGGTGACGATCA
>CAZBIN010000344.1:0-2687 GCA_964491995.1 uncultured Orrella sp. | reverse complement strand
CCAGCGGCAGTGCGGCTAAAAACCCGGCCATCGGATGGTTGTTCGATGACCCGACCACCGTTGCAAAAGACTATTTCCGTCGTACCGGCATTTTCCCCATCATGCATGTAACCGGCATACGCAACAGCATCGTCGAAGCACATCCGTGGTTACCCGGTGCGTTGTTCAAGGCCTTCGAAGAGTCGAAAACAGTGGCCCTTGAGCATCTGAGCGAGACCTCCGCCACCAAAGTCACATTACCGTTTGTTGAAGAACAGCTGAAAGCAGCACGGGAGCTGATGGGCTTTGATTTCTGGTCGTACGGGGTCGACAAAAACCGGCCCACACTTGAAGCGTTCACACGCTATCACCATAACCAGGGCCTTTCCAGCCGACACGTTGCCGTTGACGAGCTCTTTCATCCGGCCACCTATGAACAGTTCAAGATCTAGCATCGTACGCGAATGGAACAAGCAACAGCAGCAACCCGGCCGGCAGATCCTCTGAAAACATTGCATGTCGACAATGTCAGCATCAGTTTTGGCGGGATCAAGGCCATCACGGACGTCAGCCTGAATATTACGTCCACCAAAGTTTTAGGCCTGATCGGGCCTAATGGTGCAGGCAAGACGACGCTTGTCAATTGCATTTCGGGCTTCCTGCGCCCAACCCATGGCTCAATCACAATCGAGGGCCAGTCAACACAAAACTGGACCCCTGCGCAAGCCAGGCGGCGAGGCGTAACGCGCACATTCCAGGGCGGCAGGCTTTTTGGCTCGATGTCTGTCCTGCAGAACGTCGAGGTTGCAGCCCTCTCGTTGGGAATGCGGGCGCATCAGGCCAGGCAATGTGCACAAGAACTGCTTGACTGGGTAGGCTACAGCGACTCGCCAGATCGTCTGGCAGAGTCTGTAGCCTATGTTGACGAGCGTCGTATTGGCATCGCACGCGCCCTGGTTGGACAGCCTGACTACGTGTTGCTGGATGAACCTGCGGCCGGCATGTCCGATACCGAAAGCGAACAGCTGGCCGGAATAATCCGCGAGTTACCCGCGCAGCTGAACTGTGGTGTTCTGCTGATCGAACACAACATGCGCCTGATTTCGAATGTTTGCGACTATGTACATGTTCTGAACAGTGGTTGCACACTTGCTCATGGCACGCCCGCTGACGTCTTGAGTAACAAGGCCGTCATTGCAGCCTACCTCGGAGAAGAGGCATGAGCAAACCCTTGCTGACCATTTCCTCCCTGAACATAAGTTACGGTCGCACACCTGTATTGCGTGATGTCGACATTCAGGTCAACCAGGGAGAGGTCGTCTGTATCGTGGGGCAAAACGGTGCCGGCAAATCAACCTCACTTAACGCAGTTGCCGGCATCATCACCCCGCACGTGAACTCCGGAAACATTCATCTGGGCGACGCCCCCTTGCTGGGCCGAACACCGGAAGACATTGCGCGCATGGGTGTCAGCATGGTGCCGGAAGGCCGACACGTATTTGCAGACATGACTGTTGTCGAAAACCTGAAAATCGGAACCTTCATGCGTTCTGACAGGCGCTCTGTTCAAGAAGAAACCGAAGAAATTTTTGCACTCTTTCCACGTTTATACGAACGTCGAAACTCTGCTGCCGGGCACCTGTCCGGCGGTGAGCAACAAATGCTTGTCATTGGCCGCGCCGTACTCAGCGGAGCCCATCTGCTGATGATTGACGAACCTTCACTCGGCCTGGCACCTGTCGTTACCGAGAGCGTTTACAAGGCTTTGCTCAAGCTTCGGGACACGCGCGGATTGACCTTGCTGATCAACGAACAAAGCACCAATCGCGTACTCGCTTACGCCGATCGTATTTACGTCTTGCGCGGGGGGCAAGTGCGCCTGAGCGGCTCCCCCCAACAACTCATGGATGCAGACACGATGCGCAAAGCCTACTTCGGACTGGGCGAGAACACCGGGGATATCAAATGAACATAGGACAGACCATTTTTGATGCCGCCAGCCTGGGGAGCTTGTATGCCTTAGTCGCTCTTGGACTGGGGTTACTGATGGGCGTGCTTCGGCTAATCAACCTGGCGCACGGCGACTTTATCACCGTCGGTGCCTACGCCCTGATTGTTCCCAGCACCGAAGCGGCTGCACGCATGCTGTACGAAGGCTGGCACTGGACCGCCATTGCACTCATGGTTTGCATGACGGTCGTCGCCCTTGCGCTTTTGTCTGATCGCCTGCTGTTCAAACCGCTGCGTTCGGCCAGCGTCAGCACACTGATGATTTCCTCATTCGCCCTGAGCTATTTTTTACAAAATGCCGTCATGATGCTTTACGGAGCCAGACCCAAGGGAATCAATCTATGGTTTGGTCTGGGCCAAAGTGTAGAGATCTGGGGGCTGCGCATCTCATGGCTGCAGATCGTGACAATCGTCGTCACTGTCGCATTATTGATCTTGATTAGCCTGGCGCTTCGACTCACCCCGACAGGCTTGCAAATGCGAGCCGCCGCTGCTGACTTTCGCATGGCACGGATGCTGGGCGTGCGAGGTAACCGCGTTATCGGCGCAGCGTTTGCCATCAGTGGTGCCCTGGCAGCCATCGTATCGCTACTGTTTGTCGCGCAAACAGGGGCTCTTAGCCCTGTCATGGGCGTGCCCCTGGCATTGTTCGGATTCATCGCGACTGTCGTGGGCGGGCTGGGCAGTCTGGTCGGAGC
>CAZBIN010000343.1:0-2710 GCA_964491995.1 uncultured Orrella sp. | reverse complement strand
ATAAGGCCGTTCGCGAGTTTGGCGTGCACAAGTCCGCGCTGGTTCGGGTTCTCTCATCGGTTTCGGTCAGCGAAGAGTTACGAGCCGACGATGATGGTATTCGTTCAATGCCACCGATGATTGAAATGGTTCGCAAGTCGACACAACAAGTTCTGGAACGTGCATCGATCAGTGCCTCCGACTTGGATTTGGTGGAGTTGCACGATGCTTTTTCGATTGAAGAGATTGTTTACAGCGAAGCCATGGGTATTTGCGGCGTCGGTGAAGGCGCTGAGTATCTCCGCAAGGGCTATTCGGCAATTGGTGGGCGGTGTGCCATCAACGCTTCAGGCGGCCTGATTGGTATGGGACATCCGCTTGGGCCTACCGGTGTCGGGCAGGTGGCAGAAATAGTGCGACAGATTCGTGGCAAGGCTGAAGGTCGACAGCATCCGAATGCCAGGAGCGGGTTGGCCCACATGGTTGGTCTAGGCTCTGTAGCGGTGGCTCACGTTTTACAGGGCATGTGAGGTACGGCCAATAGAGCGCGCCAGATACCCCTGGGCTGGAGGCTGATCGAACCTCAGGGATTCTGCACCAGACACCGATTTTTCTGCGGATTGGTGTGTCCGACAAGTCACCAAAACCGAGTTTCGTTTCAGCTGGACTCGGCCCTGCGTTTAGCCCACACCGGTTCCACCGTTAGGTTCTGTTCAGCTTTGAGCGAGGGAGAAATGCCGGGCAGGCCTGCGCGGCATTTCTCTATACTCAGAAGGGTATAGGCTTCGTTCACACGAGTTCGACACGAGATTTCATAACCAATTGATTTCATTGAAATCAGGTTTTAAATTGCCACTACAACAGCGTGAGCTGCTCGGGCATGGAAGGTTTCTTTAGCCTGAGGGCATGAAGAACTCCTGATTGTTCCTTCGAGACAGTCGATATGCCTTCGATCGCCTGGTCGTTGACTTTGACCTGATGGCGCTGGATACGTCGCAGCTGTGCCAGGGCTCTTTCGGGTGATAGCCCGGTATTGGCCATGGTCAGACGGTGACGCATGATGCGATACAGAATCAACGCCATAAAGCAGATCATGGCGTGGGCCTTGATCCGGTGGGGCAGGCGGTGAAACACCGGGGCGATCTCGATCTCTGACTTCAGAACTCTAAAACCTCGTTCGATGTCCGCCAGGGCTTTGTAGCGCGTGACGATGTCCCTGGGCTTGAGATCGCGTACGTTGGTGACCAGCAGCAACTTGCCATCGACCAGCTCTGCCTGCCTGAGCGCTTTCTCATCGATCTGGTAGGTGAACAGATCCGACTTCATGTCCACCTTGATAATCTTGGCCAGGTGCGCTTCTTTGACCTCGTGATAGAAACGGGCCTTGGCGCCACTGTCCGAGAGCTTGCGTCCCCGGTGCACTTTGCCCGCGTCCTGACCATCGAGCTTGCTGGCCCAGTGGGCGGCTTTCGATTCCAGTTCGCCGATCCTGGCGCGCCGCCATTGCGTCTGGTGCTGGGCACTCTGTGGATTGTGGGCAATCACCAGGCGCAGCTCCTGCCAGGCGGTTTCACCGATGGTCTCATCGGACTCGGTCGGCGTCAGATTCGCGTGATAGTGCTGCAGAATGTCATGAAAATCGCCGTAGCGTCTGGCGGGCACCGCCAGAATGTATTCCAGCGCCTGTCCATCGCGCAGTTCAATCTTCTGCAGTTCCTCGAGGTTATCGAGCGAGAGCAGGCCTCGGTCGGCCACCACGATCAGTCTGCGGATATGCGGGTAACGGGTGAGCACTTTCCTGAGTGTGGGCAACAGCGTTTCGCCTTCAGACTGATTGCCATCAAACACCTCGTGGTAGATCGGCAAGCCTTCAGCGGTTTGCACCACACCGAGCATGAACTGGCGAGCGACCATCCCTTCCTTGGACATGCCGTAGTGGCGCACATCCTCAGACAGTTCGGTCTGACCTTCCACCCGGATGGTCGTCAGATCGTAAAACACCAGAGAGAGGTCCTGATCGACCATGGGTTTGAGCAACTTGGCCACCACGGACTCGACCGCATCCTGGTGATCCATCAGAGCATCCATGCTACGCAGCAGTTGCTGATGCGTGAGTGCCTTCGTATCCACTTCGGGCAGACTGACGGTTTCGAGCCAGCGCAGCACACCGAGCTTGGAATCCGGATCACACAGCCGGTTAAACACCATCACCCGGATCGCATGTTCAACTGCGGTGGTGTAGCGCGCCTTGCGAAACACGCCCGCCAGCGAATCAAAGCCCACCTCTTGCCACAGCCCATGCAATGCCCAGACATCGCCCAGCGTGAGCGCCGACTCGAACGCCACCTGAGGTGCCGCAGTGTCTCGACCCTTGGCACGCAGCAGGGACTTCAGCAGCGAGTCCACCTGACCGCCCGCGTCGTCGAGGCGACCGAGGGTCGCGATGGTGCGCTGGCGAGCCTGACCGGTCTCGTTGCGGTAGGACTCGACGAGCTGGACGTACTGGTGACCGCGGGAGGTGGTGAGTTTGATGAACATAACGGAAGTGTAGCAAACCGCAGAATAGTTGCCAACACCCATCATATAACTTGTTGCCACTACATGAGTTTCAGATCAGCAGCAATAACCCCTTGATTTCAAACGACTCAAACACCGGAAATCAGCAAAAAAGAGCGTTGGGTGTCGAACTTCGGATACCGGGCATCGCCCCAGACCTCTATACGCACTGATT
>CAZBIN010000342.1:940-2752 GCA_964491995.1 uncultured Orrella sp. | reverse complement strand
ATCAACGCCCAGCAAACGACTGTAATTCTTGGCAAGTGTCCGCAAACCTATGCCGTTGGGCAATTCGTCCCAGCGACCGTTCTCAAAAGCATCAATCTGGCGTTGAGCAAACTTCAGACGCGACGCCACATCCTCAAGCGACAACCCACGCGCCTGCCGAATGTTGCGTAGAGCTGCCAGCGCATTCAACGGCTCTCCCGGGGCCGTCAGTGATTCGACTTTTAGCGGATTCTCGACCGGATCCCGAGCATTCATGAAGATTCCTCCACCACGCGTATGGCCTTGAGTGCATCGCCAGCGCGACGCTGCGCACTCAGGCGAGTACGATCCTTGACATCACCGGCAAGCTGTCCGCATGCAGCATCTATATCGTCGCCACGAGTTTTACGCACAGTCGTAATCACACCTGCTGCCTGCAGCCTTTCAGCGAAATCCCTGACTCGTGAGGGCGGTGATCGCTTCAATCCGGACTGCGTGAACGGGTTAAAAGGTATCAGATTGATCTTGCATGAAACCTGCTTTGAAATCTCTATCAGTTGACGAGCATGGTCAGGCTGATCATTGATACCATCGAGCATCACATACTCAAACGTGATGAAGTCCCTCGGCGCATGGTTCAAGTAATTACGGCACGAATCGAGCAACTCGGCTAGAGGATACTTCCTGTTCAAGGGCACGAGGCGATCACGTAACTCATCATTAGGTGCATGTAGAGACACAGCCAGGGCAACCGGACAGTCTTGAGCCAGACGATCCATGACGGGAACCACCCCGGAAGTCGACACCGTTACGCGTCGTCGCGACAATCCCCATGCGTTGTCATCAAGCATGATTCGCAAAGCTGTCAGAACTGAATCATAGTTCAGTAGCGGCTCCCCCATGCCCATGAACACCACATTTGTTACGATGCGCGAATCCGGCAAACTATCACCGCAATCATCCGATGCATCAGCCTGAGACGAAGAGCTGGCCGAGAGACGTGTCTGTGCACCCGTTTGCTGAAGCTCATGACGTGCCCACCACAGCTGACCAACGATCTCCGCAGCGGTCAGGTTGCGATTAAAGCCCTGATGCCCCGTCGAACAAAACGGACAAGCGACGGTGCAGCCAGCCTGACTGGAAATGCAAAGCGTGCCACGATCGTCCTCGGGAATGAAAACCGTCTCTACAGCGTTGCCCTGCCCCACGTCAAATAGCCATTTACGAGTTGCGTCAGAGGAGACATGGCGACTTACCACAGCAGGTGGTCGAATTACGCATTCGGTTTCAAGGCGAGCGCGAAACGACTTTGCGAGATCCGTCATCTCACAAAAATCCGCCACACCTCGCTGATGAATCCAGCGCAGGAGCTGTCGCGCACGAAATGGCTTGTCACCCCACTGAGCAACCAACTCACCCAGTTTGGCGCAGTCCATCCCCATCAGGTTGATTGGTTCTGAAGACATGAGCAAGCCACTTTCGATTTAAAAAATTGTTAGGAGCGTTAAAGGCATCGATCAGGCTGCAACCAAGCTGAATGAATAGAGTATCCCTGGCGATTGCCACACTGGACTTTCTTAACGGCAGGGCCAAGTCAGCCTGAATGACCCCTGCCTTCAACCATTTGGCGCCTGAACTGCCCCCTTCCGTACGCAAATACTCAACGCGAACGAATTAACGGCTGTGAATATTCATCTCGGGAAAGAAGAAAGCAATCTCGTTACGCGCAGTCTCTGGCGCATCTGAACCATGAACCGCGTTAGCATCGATGCTTTCAGCGAAATCAGCACGGATCGTACCTTTTTCAGCTTTCTTGGGATCGGTTGCACCCAT
>CAZBIN010000342.1:0-930 GCA_964491995.1 uncultured Orrella sp. | reverse complement strand
CACGATTCTTCTGGATTGCAGATTCACCTTCGAGTGCCTGAACAAACACAGGACCCGAAACCATGAAGTCAACCAGATCCTTGAAAAAGGGGCGCTCTTTGTGAACCGAGTAGAATCTCTCGGCATCTTCACGCGAGAGTTGCATCATGCGCGCTGCAATAACCTTTAACCCGGCCTGTTCAAAGCGACTGATGATCTGACCGATCACGTTTTTAGCCACTGCGTCTGGCTTGATGATCGACAATGTACGTTCTACTGACATCAAAAACTCCTAATTGGCTCGACTAAAAAGAACCCGACGAGACTCAATCGAGCAATCCCGTCAAATCCCAATAAAAACATGGACTTTTAAAAGCAAAAGTTAGCCGGACATTCTATCATGCCAGTGTCTCGCGCAGCACCTTAAAATAGCGGTTTCGCTGCAGCTTGAGGCAATCCTTGCTGACTAGTCCACAATAGACTGGTTTTGCCTCTTTTTGCCAGCCCGATCACGAAAGCCTGACAACACAGTTTCCAATGACAAACAAACCCGACACCATAGAGCAGGACCTACCCAAGAGTTTTGAGCCCGAACAGATCGAAGCGTACTGGTATCCACGCTGGGAGCAGGCCGGGTATTTCCAGGCCGGCCAACACGTCAAAAGCAACCAGCCTCACTTGGCGCCGTATGTGATCCAGTTTCCACCGCCAAACGTGACTGGCACCCTTCACATGGGCCACGCATTCAATCAGACGATCATGGACGGATTGGTCCGCTTTCATCGTATGCGCGGTCATGACACAGTGTTCGTTCCAGGCACCGACCATGCCGGAATTGCCACACAGATCGTCGTTGAAAGGCAACTTGATGCTCAGAAAGTGTCCAGGCACGACCTTGGACGCGAGAAATTCGTCGAGAAAGTGTGGGAATGGAAGAAACAGTCTGGAGGC
>CAZBIN010000341.1:0-2761 GCA_964491995.1 uncultured Orrella sp. | reverse complement strand
TGCAGGATTTTTCGGTTCGGCTCGTAATAAAAATCAACCCGGTCAAAGCGGATCGTTGGCCCAGTGTGTGGAGTCTCAATGCGCAATTCAAGGGCATTGCTTTTGTCCTGGATCTCCTGGTTTTGCCCGAGCAAGGCGAACATCCGGTCAATGTCGGCGGTGGATTGTTTCAGCTCCCGGTACACCACACCCAGGAAATTTAACGGTATATAGAGTTGAATCATCAGGGCGTTGATCAGGACCAGATCACCCAGGGTCATGTCGCCTGCTGCCACACCTGCTGCCGCGCGCCATATGATCAGAACCAGTCCGGCAGAGATGATCACTTGCTGGCCGAGGTTGAGCGCAGCCAGTGATTGCTGGGAGATGATGGCTGCCTTCTGGTAGTGCTGCAGATTTTCGTCATAGCGCCGGGTTTCGAATGCCTCATTACCGAAATACTTGACCGTCTCGAAGTTGAGCAAAGAATCAATGGCCTTCTGATTTGCACGGGTGTCGAACTCGTTCATGGTGCGCCGCAGATGCGTTCGCCACTCGGTCACGATGATGGTGAAGGCGATGTACAGAACCAGTGCTGCCAGCGTGATAACAGAAAACCAGATGTCATAGAAATAGGCAAAGTATCCCAGTACAAGCAAGAATTCGATGATCGTCGGAAAAATACTGTAAAGAGAAAACGACACGAGTGTCTGGATTGCCCGGGTTCCTCGTTCGATATCCCGGCTCACACCACCCGTTTGGCGTGCCAGATGAAACCGCAGCGACAGCGCGTGCAGGTGATTAAAAACATTGAGCGCAATCTGCCGCACGGCATGCTGGGTGACGCGGGCGAACAGTGCCTCGCGCAGTTCATTGAACAGCGAGGTCGACAGTCGCAGCAGACCGTAGGCCAGAATCAGTCCAGTGGGTACGGCGAGTGCGGCACCGGCAACGGTTCTCACGTCCAGTGAATCGATCATTTCCTTGAGGATGATCGGCACCCCGAGGTTGGCGAACTTGCCGGCTATCATGCAGGCCAGTGCAATGGCGACGCGCCATTTGTAAGCGAGCAGATACGGAATCAGGTCGCGTATGACCTTCCAGTCTGCCCGATGTCCGGGTCTGGATGGCGGTTCCTGTCTATGTCTCAATGGAATCTTCTTGCGATGTCAGAGGCAGTCATTCAAGGACTCCCTGCGCCCCCGATGGGCCTGTCGATGGGTCGTCTCGAATGTTACCGCAGTGGGTGAACCACCGCGCGCCCGCTTTCAGCATGGGTGTTTGTTGCCAGTGTCTGCAGTGCCCCCTGTCGCCAGGGGGGCCCGCTCTGACTTGAATTTTAGCCGCAGCGAGCCGACATGCCGCCATCGACCACAATCTCCGTACCAGTGACAAATCGGGCTTCGTCCGATGCCAGGAATACGGCTGCATTGGCAGTGTCACGACCATCACCCATGAATGGCAAGGGAATGCGGGCCTGGCGTTGCGCCAGCAGCGCCTGAACATCCCCACCCGCACGCTGTCCAGCGAGTCGGGTCTCAACCAGAGGGGTATGCAGTTGGCCAGGAATAATGCTGTTGACCCGGATTCCCTGCTTGGCGTACTGGATTGCCACCACCCGCGAGAGTTGAATCACACCGGCCTTGGTCGCTGCGTAGGCCACTTGCGCCGAACCCGTCCACCGGATGCCGGAAGTTGAGGCCATGTTGATGATGGCACCACCGCCTTGCTCGACCATGATGGGCAGAACATGCTTGCAACTGAGAAATACACTTTTAAGGTTATGGTCAACCTGGCTGTCCCAGACATCTTCGCTCATCTCGACGGGGCCACCGGCGGCAGATCCACCGACGTTGTTGACCAGAATGTCGATGCGACCAAATTCGGCCATGCAGGCGTCAACAGCCGCTTTGATGCTCTCGCTCTGGGTGACATTGCACAAGGCGGTTTTGATGATGCCGCCGTCTGCCTGCACGCGCTCGATGGTTTCCTGTAACCGTTCCTGCGCAATATCAGTTCCAAATACCTTGGCGCCTTCTTGCGCAAAACGCACTGCCATGGCCCGGCCGTTTCCCCAGCCCGGTCCCACCGAGCCAGCGCCCATGATCAGTGCAACTTTGTCTTGAAGTCTTGCCATTGTTTTTACCTGCCTTCGAGTTTGATAGTTGTGTGGGCGTGTCTTTGCCGTCATTGATTTCAGTGTGTTGGATCTTACCAGCGAGTATGACGAGATGGCATGCGGGTTATTGCCTGATCCGATCCGTGCCCGTCCAGATGTCGTCGTGGGGCCGTCGTCCCTATCCTGGATGAGCACGACGATCCGCCCAGGCTGTTCCGGGACCGTGCTGACAGTCAAGGACAGGTCTGGCCCGATCGTTTCAATATGCGCCAGTGTTAGTACGAGGTACCATCAGGTTTTGGTTTCAGTATCTGTAATGAATCAAGATCTGCTTGTGGTGCTATCGCTTTTGGCGATTACGATAATTCTGTTCCTTCTGAACCGCCCCCGCATGGATGCGGTTGCTTTGATCATGATGACGGCGTTGCCACTGACCGGCGTGGTGACCGTCAGTGAGACGCTGGCGGGCTTTAGTGACCCCAACGTCATCCTGGTGGCCACGCTCTTTGTGGTTGGCGAAGGTCTGGTGCGCACCGGTGTTGCGCAGCGGCTTGGAGACTTGCTGGTCAGGCACGCGGGACGCCGGCAAAGCCGCCTGATCCCTTTTCTGATGACCCTGGTTGCGGGCATTGGCGCATTCATGAGTTCGACGGGGGTGGTGGC
>CAZBIN010000340.1:0-2762 GCA_964491995.1 uncultured Orrella sp. | reverse complement strand
TGGAAGAGGCGTTGGGCGTCCAGGGGCAGCGTCATCGTGGCGATGGCGTCGAGCAAGGCTTGTGGGATCACGGGGCAGGAGGGGGCGGGATGAGGCAGGCGTGCATTGTCGGTTAAGTGTTTGTCGTAGCCGTGCAGCTTGCGCTGGCGCGTGGAGTTTCGTTTTGCAGTAACGACTGACGGATGAAGCTGCCGACCTGTTGAATAGACTCGTTGCTGTTCAAGCCGTTTGCGCCCGCAAAGTGTGGGATGACCACAAGTCTGCGCCAACCGTCAATACGGTAATAGATGTTCTTTTTGGCGTTGTTGACCGAAAATTGATGATGGCTCAATGGTGCGCGCTCTCCAAAGACCGCCTCAGCGAAGTCGTTTACGTGCCGGATGCCCACTCCAATAAAAAGTCGTGGTTGGTACTCATTGATCCATGCATGAATTGTGGGGATTCGTTGTGAGTTACACCATGACTGATATTCTGATTTGCTTGTGAATCCTGTTTCCGATATGGATTGATCAGTCCAGCTGTCAATGGAGCGGCAAGCCATGGGATATAGATTACCCTTGAAGTATCCGTGGCTTCCCTTTACGAAAGGTTGCTTGGTTTGAGAAAAGCTTAAATAATCTGAGCAAGGGCGGCCGTCTATGGCGGAGAGCAGTTTGAAAGCCTTTTGGTTGTACGGCCACTTCAATTGTGTGGCGACAGAGTATTTGTCGTCGGTAACATCGTGCTTGTATGTTTCGTCATGAATACTTCTGAATGTGCCGTGCTCAATCCCGAATAGCCATATCGATGGGTTGGAGGGGGTGCCCGCAGACTGCTCGTCGCAGTCACAGCCAGAGAACTTCTCTAGCGCGTATTGGGAGAATTTTGATTCGCTCATTGATGGGTCCTTCGTGCATTTTTTGCTGAATGGCAGTCGCCTGAGGTAGGGTTACTTCATGTTTTCAATAAGTGTTCTTGAGATGTTGTAGCCGAGGTGCAGGCGTCGCTGAATCAGGGAAATGCTACATGAGTTATGCGCCTTTGCTACGTGGCGTGCACTTGAAAGTAGAGATTCCCATTTTGCAATGTCGTGCGCCGCTTCCTCAAAGCGATGCCAATCAGATTCGCACGTTTCCATGGCCTTGAGTACGGCCTCGCCGACTTTCTTGGCGTCGGGGCCTGGTGAAGCGTTCGCCCGCTCGGCAAAATCCGCGTACTTCAGCTTGAATGCGCAGGAAGTCTCTCGATTGCGCTGGATGGCAAGGGCCGCTAAGGGCGTGCCATGACGGGATATGAGGTAAAGCGCCGCGGCACGTGTCAAGCCTTTGAGCACAGTTTCCGTAGAGGCTAGGCAGTTTCGGAGTTGCCGCCCGACGGTGTGGATGTCATCAAGATGATTGAGACAACGCACCGACAGATGAGCCGGCAGAACCAGTTGTTCGGGGATCTCTGGTTGCAGATGCAGCAAGTCATTGATCCGTTCGGTGACCTCATGGATACCAAGGTCTGAGAGCAGTGACAACAGCAACGGTACGTTGGCAGATGGCTTGCACATCAGCGTGATGACCTGATGACGGCGTGAAGGGGAGGCTTGTCTCAGCTTGTGCATGACTTGCGCCCAGCGCTGCGGGCGTCCAATCGGACCGTCGATTTGTAAGGCAGGGCTGGACAAGTTGCTTGCCAAGCCAAGCAGGTCGTCATGAAGCGTCTTGGTTAGACGGCCTAAACGCCAGACCATTTCGATCATTTGCTCATAGTCCGCCAACCCTATGGCGTGCCGTCGTTCGATCTGCGCCCAGGCATGGGCAATTTGCTGGAGGACGAAGCGGTCTGTGACCATCAGTCTGCCCAGCAACCGCAGCAAAGCGAGCCAGCTTTCATATGGAAGGGGAGAAGCAGACAAGGCGGACACGCTTCGCCAAGCCAGTTTTCTTAGCCAAGACGGCACACATTCGGCGTTCCAGTGATCTTTTGCGCGCCGGGTGCCCAGCACCACAGCTCTGAGTGATGTGTTGGTGTCATGACGAGGGTCTGAGGCCAGGTGCTTGAGCACAGGCATGGGTTCAGTCCTAAGTGCTTGCAGGATGTAAGCACGCTCGTCCTGACGCTTATTTGGGGCAAGCGCCATGAGGCGGCAGACCATGCACCATGACAGGTTTCGGCGCTCCTCCAAAATCTGACGAACGTCTCGGGGCATCAGTGACACCAGGGTTGTCAATTCCTGTGTCACACAGGACATGTGCTGTTCGAGGATGTTGAGAGCGACAGACTCTGTCCGACTGCCCCATGTTTCCGATTGCACCTGACCTTGAGTGTTGAGGCTGACCAACCCTGATTGACACGCCTGCCAGACCAGATCATGGGGGGCAGGCGTCCACCAGGCAGGATCTAGCCAGTCAAGAAAGCTCGGGTGCTCGTCCAAGTCATGGATGCGCTGTTCGGACTGCAGGTGTGTGAGGGCTTGAGTCAGTCTGTCGGTGGCACGTGTCCAGAGCACATCAGGGCTCTCTAGGCAGGCATAAGGCATGCGGAATCGCAATGCCAAGGGTGTGTGCACATCGACGAGCGCGCACCAAACGCCTGTTAGGCGATCTGCGGGCGCAAGCCCATGGCAGCCGACACAGGGCAGAACCACATGCAGATGCCGCAGCTCAGGATGTGGTGCGACGACCATGCCACGTGTGCGGCCCCATGAATCCAGGTCGAACAATTCGGTTTGATACATGGCCGCAGTGTCTGCAAACTCAATCCGGACACGGGACGAATTTTGTCTCTTAGTGCGC
>CAZBIN010000339.1:0-2772 GCA_964491995.1 uncultured Orrella sp. | reverse complement strand
TGCACCCGAGTGACGATCATGCCCGCGCATATGGCAATGAACAATGCCGGGATCTGTGCGATTAGGCCGTCTCCAATAGTGAGAACCGAGTACGTCTTCATGGCGTCGGCCGCTGTCATGCCACGCTGCATGGTGCCGATGACAATCCCTCCCAGAAGGTTGACTGCCACGATGATCAGGCCTGCAATAGCATCGCCCTTGACGAACTTCATCGCGCCATCCATGGCCCCGTAGAGTTGACTCTCCTTTTCCACCAGACCGCGTCGCCGCTTGGCCTCTTCCATATCGATGGTTCCGGCACGCATGTCTCCATCAATCGACATCTGCTTGCCAGGCATGGCATCCAGCGAAAACCGCGCTGCGACCTCCGCCACCCGTTCAGCCCCTTTGGTGATCACCACAAACTGAACGATGGTGAGGATCAGAAAAACCACAAGGCCAACCACCAGGTTGCCCCCCACCACGAAATTGCCGAATGTCGTAATGATGTGGCCAGCATCCCCCTGAAGCAGGATCAAACGCGTTGTTGCAATGGAGATACCTAGCCGGAACAGCGTGGTGATCAGGAGGACGGAGGGAAATGAAGAGAAGGAAAGCGGAGAAGGCAAGTACATGGCGACCATCAGCAAGATGGCCGAGATCGTCATGTTGGTACCGATCAGGGTGTCGACCAGCCACGTAGGCAGCGGCAAGATCATCATGAAAATGACCGCCACCAGAAAAAACGCCAGAATCAGATCGTTACGACTGGTCGCAAGCTGTACGACGCGCTGGAACCGTGCAAAGGCTTTGGAAGATAAAAAGGCAGAACCGCTGACCATACTGCTCAGTTTACTTTGGTTTTATCGTTGGCCAGTCCCTGCGATAGCACTTCGGTTCTAACTGCCTTGGATTCAGCGGTTGATTTCGGGAGCGAAGCTGCCCGCAGTGCAATGTGAGCGCGCATAGCGTTGGCAGCATCCACGGATCGGCCAAGCAAATGAAGTGCTTGCGCGCGCACCAGGTGAAAAGAGGCATCCACAGCACCCACGAGAGCAAGTTTCTCCAGCGTTTCCAGAGCCTTCTCCGGCTTGTCAGCCCGAGTCTGTGCGACGGCGAGGCGGAGCAGAGTATGCGGATCGTCGGGCTGCAATGTCTGCCGTGCAGCCAATAACACCGCTGCTTTGTCTGGCAGGCCATGATGCAAGTAGATAAAACCCAGTAAATCCATCAGTTCTATCTGGTCCGAAGAGAGACCATGGTTCTGCCCTGTTTTAGGCAGGTGTGAAGCAAATTCTGGCTCTCTAGACATTGAAAACAGTCTTACATTGACGATGGATAACTTTAGGGGACTTAGCCTTGGTAGAGCACACTACGATACATGTGCACCAGGTTGCGCAAATCCTGCTCTGATTTCAGCAGCCTGACGGCGCGCTGAAGGACACGTTTGTCCTCGGCCTGCAAAGACTCACCCTTATCACCGCTCTCTTCCTCCAGGCTCGCGGAGAGCGCTGTATGCAGACTCTCGAGAACTGACTGGAATCGACTCGGCACCATGAGCTCGCGATTTTCCAATTGGGGACGAAGTGAGTCTTCCAGGAATTGATCGAGAGACGGCTGATCAAGCAAGGCTTCGAGCTGCGGACGCCCTCCGAGCTCCGACGGCGCCCCCTCTTGGCGCTGTGGCAGATTCTCTACATCAACACGACGAACATAGGTGACCAGGTCGATGCCCCGGTCAAACGCCAAATGTGAGCCAAGGTAATTTTCTGCCATGATGCGACGCCTCCCCTCAGTTCTGGTCTGGTGTTGGTGTGAGGTAAAACTCGTAGCTCAGCGCTGAATTGTCCCCGCTACCTGGATTCACAGGATACGGCGCGACGCTCAGATCTGGACGAACAACGATTGAAAAACGGCTATTGAAAGCGCTCTTTTCAGGGTCCAGCATCAGCGGTTCGGCGGACTCTTTATTCCCGTCTGTTAGCACCCTCGGAATCCAGCTCATCTTCGGGTTTTCAGCATTGAAGATCAATTGAACGCCACCGTCGGGCAATCGAGCCACCTCTATTGAATGGGTAGCAGCGTTTGGCGCATGAAATTTCTCGCCTGACGATGCACCTTCCGGCGCCAGCTTGCCTTCTTTGACAGCGTTCGCCCAGAAACTCTCGGTGACCTGGAATGCGAACTCACTCACCCGCATGCATAGTGCCTTGTCACCTCCGCATTCTTTCAGCAGATCCGTTGCTGCCTTTTCAATCTGCGCCGCTTCCCGGGAAAACTTTTCTTCAGAGGACTCTGTCGACTTTCCGCCTCTATCGACCTTGACCCCCCCTATGACGACGGTGACTCTAGGCAAGTCTTTGGCCATGCCGTTGCAAATGTATTGCGTGTTGCCCGTCGAAGAGGCAGGCCTCTTGTCATCCGGATCCAGGGGCCTCTGAATGTGCTCCTTCAGATAGTGATGCAACTGTGCTTTCTCTCGTCCCAGGCGAGTCAGGTTGGAATGCAGAATGGTGGGCAGATCGAGCACAAAACGAACCATGGCGCCCAACCCGCTCAGAACTGGCTGAAACAATGCAGTGAATGCCTGTTTTGCACGCGCTGCCCAACTCAAGGTTTCTGCACGCTTCTCGCCGTTGCCTGGGGAAACGGCGTCCTGGTGTCTCGTTTCTCCTGGTTTTTCGGACGCTATACGAGTATTCAGGCCATCCAGCCTCGACCCCCATTTGGCGATATCTGCTCTCAACAACTCCAGTTTGGCCTGCAAAGGTGCCCTGTCTTCATCTGACAAAC
>CAZBIN010000338.1:0-2777 GCA_964491995.1 uncultured Orrella sp. | reverse complement strand
GCCAAGTACCAGAGCACCGGAGATGAGCCATCCTGCCCGCGGTGCCCAGGCAGACAGAAACCCCCCGCCCAGGATCAATCCGATCGAGCCCAGCAAAACGTTGCTCAGCAGCCCGATGCCTCGGTCCAGAATCACGCATAAGGAGCCGTAGCGCAGCGCTGGACCTTCAGCCACTCTTTGATGACGGGCAGACTGCAGTGCCCGGTAAGTGTCCCCGCCGAGTGTCGATGGCAGCCCCTGGTTGATCAAACCGCCGGCAAAGTAAACCGCGATGTAGCGCCTCCAGGATTGCATCAGTCCGGCACTGCGAGATATCCAGCCCCAGCGCAACGCTGCCAGGGTATTGGCCAGAAAAATCAGAACAAAGGCTGTCAGGAGCCAGCCTGGTGAGAGTTGCTGACCCGAGTTCATCAGCGCGTTCCAGTCGATCGGCTCGAATGCAAACCAGAGCAGGACAACGGAAAAGCCCATTCTTATGAGCAACCACAGGTGTGATCGCCATCTCATCACGAGCCCTTCCAGTTGCTGCAAAGCAAAAACTCGAAACTCGAGACAGTGCGCTCAAAACGTTTTGCCTGCCAGGTTTGCACCACCTCGCAGGTTTCAAAGCGCCCCTCGCCAACGGGAGGGCTGTAAGGTACCTGAGACCAGTTGACAAACAGGGCCTTTTGTCCTTGGGTTAGCGAGCCGAACCATATGTCAAACTGGTCAAACCGCTCGTCAAGCACAATCACAGGTATGGGTCGGGCATACCATGCCAGACGGCTCGCCAAGGTCCAGTTGCCAACCGTCAGTGTGTCGGTGCCATGCTTGATGGCCAGATCGCGTGCAATCTCGCCTGCATGGTCCCAGCCCCAAAGGTCAGCCAGTGGATTCTTCTGGGCCAGCGGGTGATCGGGCCCAGTAAAAGGTATACCGATGAAAAAAAGTGCAGTAAATGCAATGGTGCACATGGCCGCCTGAATCCACACCAGTGTCGCCAGAAGTTTTTTCTTGCCGGCATTCCAGTGCGCTGCAACGGGAGTGGCCCCCACGACGATCGCCGCCAGCCATGCTGGTGCCATCCAGTGGGGCAGGGTGCGCCCGCCCCCCGACATGTAGGCGGTGACGGCAAACGGGATCAGAAAAAACAGCCATAGCCCGAAAATCAGGCGATTCGGACTCGACCTCAGAGAGCGCAGGGTGCCAATCAGGGCAGCAACGATCAGCGGACCAAACGCCACAATCTGCAGGCCCGTGAAACTGAGCAACCGGTACGCCTTCCACTGTCCACCGCCACTATGCTGGATCTGGTATCGAAATGAAATCCAGTCGTGGGTGGCATTCCAGTAAAAGACCGGGCTCACCAGCATCGCAGAAATCAATATGGCAATCCATGGGCCCGGGCCTGCCAGTACACGCGGGCCCACGTTGAGCCACAAGGCACCCGCGACAGCCATTGCGAACAGGATTGCCGTGTACTTGCTCAGCCCAGCCAGACCTAACAACAGGCCCAGGCTGACCCATAGAGCAAGGCCTTGCCCCTGGCGGGTGCACAGATGAAGCGTGATCTGCATCATGCCGAGCATCAGTGCCATGATCAGTGTGTCCGGCAGTAGCCCAACCGACAGAACATGAAACACGGGTCCGAGCAGAATCATCAGCACCGCCCAGCGACCCGCTTGTCCAGGCAGGACATGCGTCTTCCATGAGGGCACGCGCTCACGCAAATCTTCGGCCAGTTGCCAGGCCAGGACAGCGCTGACAAGCCACAGCCCTTGCGGAATCAGGCGCAGTACCCAGTCTGGACTATCCAGTGCAACCAGAGGCCACTGAATCCATCCCACCATGGGCGGGTGATCAAAGTAACTCATCGCCAGAAAGTCGGCGTACAACGCGTAGTGTGCTTCATCGACTGACAGCGTGAGCAGTCCGCCAAAGCCAGCATGAATCGCCAATCCCAGCAGGATCAGTAACAGTGTCTGGCTTCTGGGATCGTTGCCCGGGGAGGGGTGGCTTGGCACAGGGTGAGCAGGGTCTTTAATCTTGGACAGGTTTGGAACGCGAACAGCAGAAGTATAAACGTGCTGGCATACGATCCCGGTTCGTCATCAAACGACAACCGGGTCTTGTGAGAACTTAGCGCCGCTCGGTGACTTTGACAGTGCGCGCGACCTCGAGAATCTGATCACGATCAAAACGCAGTTTTCCCTGCGTCTGAAGCGCAGCTGCGGCTGACGCTGTGGCGATTTGCGCAGCATGGGCAAGCTCATGCCCCTGATCAAGGGCCCAGACCATTCCCCCCACAAAGCTGTCGCCCGCACCCACTGTACTCGTGACGGTGACTTGAAGCGGTTCTACGTGAAGGCATACATCATCTTGAACGATCAGTGCACCCTGATCGCCCAGAGACAGTGCCACGGTCTGGATACTGTAGCGATCAAGCAGCTCCTTGCAGGCATGCTCGCATTGGTTCATTGATTCAAGCGGCGTTCCAGTCAGCTGTTCGAGCTCTTCTCTGCTGGGCTTGATCAGACGGATGTCCGAATCCAGTGCCCGCGCTAACGCCGGGCCTGAGGTGTCAAGCACTGTCTGGACGGGATAAGGGCGCACGCGTTCGAAGAGCTGATAGTAAAAATCTGCCGGTGCGCCGGGAGGCAAGCTCCCGCTGGCGATGAGCCAGCCTGAGCGCATTGCGGCTCGAGTGAGAAGATCCAGGCATTGATTCCACTCCTGCTCGGACAGGGTAGGCCCTGGCAGAATGAAGCGGTACTCTTGTTGTGTGGACGTTTCGTAGA
>CAZBIN010000337.1:0-2779 GCA_964491995.1 uncultured Orrella sp. | reverse complement strand
GCTTTCGCCACTACCCCCTCAAGATAGCGTGTCTACCAATTCCACCACGTCGGCTTGAAATCTGAAGCCAGAATTCTACCACTAAATCAGTTCGATGCTGCAGGAGTTGCGGGAACTGCTTTTTCCGCAGGGGCAGGAACGCTTGAGCCAGGAACAACGGGAACCGCCGAGTTTGGCTGAAAGCCTTCCATAATACCTGTTCCGGGCGCACTGCTGTTACCGAGGTTGCCCAGGTAGGCCAAACCTATTGTCGCCAGAAAAAACACCACAGCCGCCCATTTCGTGGCACGCGACAGGAAATTGGCGGCACCTGTGGCGCCAAACAGACTGCCTGCGGACCCACTCCCAAAGGCTGACCCCATATCGGCTCCCTTACCTTGCTGAAGCAGGACTAGCACGATGATCGAGAAAGAAGAGACGATCTGCACCACCAGAAGGATCGTGAATTGCATAGACATAATTAGACTTTCACTCCAATAGAGAATTCTTTACGAACGCACCTACAAATTAACGACTGCTCGCGCCCTGCGTTGCAATCGCCATAAAATCCTTGCTCACAAGAGCAGCACCACCCACTAGCGCACCGTCTATATCTGGCATACCAAACAAGACAGCGGCATTGTCAGGCTTAACGCTGCCCCCATACAACAGAGGAATGTCTTTTGAGGCATCATCAAGCAACTGACGAATGAATCCGTGCACGTCCTGCGCCTGATCGGCTGTGGCGCTTCGACCTGTACCGATGGCCCAGACAGGCTCATAAGCAATGACCATACGCGCAACTGTGTCCGCCCCCAGCTGCAGCACCGGACGCAACTGCCTCTCGATCACTTGCCGCACCTGACCGGCATCGCGTTGCTCAAGGGACTCGCCCACACAAACCACGGGGGTTATGCCCCTAGACAGTGCTGCCTGGGCTTTCTGAGCCACGATTTCATCAGTTTCACCGTGAAGCGTCCTGCGCTCCGAGTGGCCTGCAAGCACCCAACGACAAGAGAAGTCACTCAGCATAGACGCCGCCACTTCTCCAGTGAAAGCACCCATCTCGCGCGCGCTGACGTCCTGAGCGCCCCAGGTCAACCGTGTTCCTGCGAGAGCGTGGCTTGCCTGAGCCAGATATGGAAATGGCACACAGACAGCCACATCAACACCTTCGCCCAATGCTGCCAAGCCCTGCTTTAACTGAGAAAGCAAATCGGCGTTTGACGCGAGCGAACCGTTCATCTTCCAGTTGCCCATCACCAGACGCTTCTGGCGCGAAATCAACGGGGCCGAACTGGAGCTTGCTGCGCTCGATGCTGCAGATATAGACAATGTCATGACAGGCTGAGTTAAGACAACTGGGTTAAAACAACTGGATTGCATCGCCCTGGGGGGGGTTGCACCGACTATCAGGAGCGTTTGACAAAAAGTGTCAACGTGTTCGTCGCACCTTGTGCAAACCAGGTTCGACACTGGAATGCGTTCGACCTGCATCTGCTCGAAACCAAGAAACCACGAAATTCCGACTCAATTCTGCGAACATTGCCCAGCAAAACCTGAACAATGCCCACAAAATCCATGGCTACGCAAAGTACGGCCGGCACAACCAAATGGATTAAATCCGCAAACTGCAGCCGACTATTGTAACGCGAGCAGCGCCGAAATAACTAAACCGTGAGGATGATCTTTCCGATCTGCTCGCCGGCCTCCATCATTGCGTGACCTTTGGCTGCATCTTCAAGAGGCATGGTTGCGTGAACAATGGGCTTGATGCGGCCTTGAGACAACAGAGGCCAGACCCGCTCATGCAACTGCTTCGCAATAGCTGCTTTAAACGACACAGGACGCGGACGCAGGGTCGATCCTGTAATGGTCAGACGCCTGCGCATGACTTCATTGGCATTGAAGGAAGAACGACTTCCGCCAAGCGTGGCAATCATCACAATGCGTCCATCATCAGCCAGGCATTTGACGTCACGAGCGATGTAGTCTCCCGCAACCATATCAAGGATGACATCAACGCCCTTGCCTCCAGTAGCCGCCATGATTTCCTCGACGAAGTCCTGAGTCTTGTAATTGATGCCTTTCGTTGCACCAAGGGACTGAACAGCCTGAACTCTCTCGTCACTTCCGACTGTCGCAAACACTTCGTGGCCAAGCGCCGTCGCAATCTGAATTGCCGTGGTTCCAATACCGCTGGCACCACCATGAACCAGAAAACGCTCACCTTCAGACAAGGCGCCTCGGTCGAATACGTTTGACCAGACGGTAAAGTAAGTTTCTGGCAACCCGGCAGCCTCGATCATCGACAGACCTTGCGGAATCGGCAAGCATTGCTCGATCGGCGCTACGCAGTATTCGGCATATCCACCGCCTGCCACCAGCGCGCAGACCATATCACCAACCTTGAACCCAGACGCGCCCAGTTCACCCGAAACAATTTCTCCAGCCACTTCCAGACCAGGAATGTCCGAAGCCCCGGGCGGCGGTGCGTAGTTACCCTGACGCTGAAACACGTCAGGGCGATTGATACCTGCGGCATGCACCTTGATCAGCACCTCTCCTTGACCAGGCTCAGGCATCGGACGCTCTGCAACAACCAGCACTTCCGGTGCGCCCGGCTCCTTGATTTCGACGGCTCGCATTCGCTTCTCTCCACTTGATTGTCGTAAATCGTTTATTATGACGCCGATTGCAACACATCACAGCGTTGTTTATCCTGAAATACCGTTGTTCAGATGAGGGTGTTTTGAGGTTTTCGGGAATAGCTTCACTGTGTTTTAGTAGTCTAGGAAGC
>CAZBIN010000336.1:0-2802 GCA_964491995.1 uncultured Orrella sp. | reverse complement strand
GCAGTTTTGAAACAACGAACACGTGGAAATCCTGAGAAAAAATGTCGGGCTGATTTTGCCATGCCAGGATCTTTCCATCTTTCAACACGTGATCCGCCGCGCGCGAGGGCCACAGAAAACACCGCGCAAGATACAAACGGGGGTACGGTATGACGCCGACATCCTCAACTGTTCTTCAGCCCTGTCTAGCTTTCAGTTGAGCTTTTCGGCGGAAAACGTTCAGAATTTTCTGGGTGATGTAGAGCGGATTGATCGAATGAATAGATTCCGCTACTTCAATTACCTCAGCAGCACTGACGTGACCTGCGTCGACCAACTGGAGCATGATCTCTAGACCCCAAACCACCGAAACGCCCTGCGCTTTGCAAGCATCCCGCAAGGGACCGTCATTGGACAAGCATGCCCAACCGTTATCTCGGGCAAGAATCAGGCAGAGCTTATCTTCGAAAGACAGTGGTCCTCCCCGCTGGGATGCCTCTGTCATCTGAGCCAGAGTTCCCTCGACTATGGTCAGACCAATGGCGTAGCACAGCTCCGCATCCAACTGCTCGACTTCCGCCAAGACATCAGCCACCACATAAACGGGACCGACATGCTTAGACACCAGGCCTAAAATTTTCGGATTGGTCTTGACGTAGTCAATCAGGACGTTGGCATCGGCGATAAACCAAGCTGTGGGTGATTTCAGTTTGCCCACGATTCGGCCAGGTCTCGCATGTCACTCAGCTTGATGCCAAGAATCTCGGCGCCACGTGCCAAGGTGATCTCTCCGCCCATGACAGCTTGACGAACCAAGCGCCATAAACGATCGCCCTGGAAGTCGTGCCGATCCATGCCCGCAGGCTCTGGTCCGGCTTTGTGCAGGTCCGACAAAGCTCGATAAGCCTCGACTCCCACACCTTCGGGCTCATCCATTTTCAGCAGAACCTTACTGTTACGCTGCTGATAGGCCTTTGAGAAGAGGATCCAAAGGCGCTTGCGCTGATTCGGATCTGACAATTCTTCAGTTAGGCGAAAAAGCACGGTTCGCCAACTAACACGGAATACACGCTTGACCTTAAGCACGCGGTCGAAAAGTGGCAGGCCAACGGTGTCATCCCATTCGCGGCGAAAGACAGTTTCTGGCATAAGAAAGTGTGAAGCGAAAGCATCAGCATCACGCTCCTGATCCTTGTCTTCTAACTCCTCATCCACTTTGTAGGCCTGTAGATGCAACAACAAGTGGGCGAGTTCATGCGCGGCACTAAAGATCCAGTGCTCTACTGGCAACCGTGCCCAGGTGTTGACCACTACCGCTGGCCCACCATCTTCTTCAGAAACAGACAGACCAAGGAAAGCATCAGTCGCGATGTTCACTGATAAGACCTTGATGCCCTGATGCTCAAGCAAACCACAGATGTCATGAACTGGCTCGTTTTCGCTCAAACCAAAGTAAGAACGCATAGCAGTTGCCACCGCTGGCATGCCCTGATGACGCACTTTGCAGGCGACCGCACGTAACGCATCGAAATCTTTATTTTCGGTCGTCTTGAGCTGGGCCTCCAGCTCAACAAAGTCTCGCAATTTTTGTCCAACCTCGATCAAGACCTGTTCACGGCGTTTGAGTCGCTTGAGCGATCTAAAACGGACACGCTTCAAAGTTGGCACCTCTACCAACAGCTCTGGAACACGAACTTGCAACGCCTTGGCAAGCGCCCGCACGGTGTCGGCACGCGGCTCTGACTGACAGCGCTCGATGTTGATGTAGGCAATTCGGCTGATCCCGGCTACCTGCGCCAGCTTGTCCTGGGAAAGACTGCGCACGAGACGCAGGCGTTTCAGGTTACAGCCAAGAGTCTCAAGGTTCATTTTTTCATTCTCCTGCAGCTGTAAAACTTATCATACTAGCATTTTTTGTTTTTTAGTAAAATTGCAGGTTAGGCCCACCTAAAATACTACGCCTGTCTCCGAATTCGAACAGCTCCTCGAGCGCTTCGCTACGTACCTCGGTTTTGCCGGCCACCACATCAACATGTACTGACTACCCTTGCACCTAACGCGTGACCCCGTACACCAGCCGCCCCAGCCACTCGTGCAAGGCCATCTGCCAGCGCAAGGAAGACATGGTGATGTACTTGCAAGTCTGCATGGATGAAGCCGGTGACGACGCCGCCTTTATCGCGGCCTCCCTCGCGACGGCGGGCACGCCACAGGCCTGAATGCCCCCCGTACACAACCGCTTCGACCGCATAAAAATACCCGATCGGTAAATATTGCTTGCAAAACCATTTGTGCAGCGCCATAATTTACCGAACAGGAAATTTCTTGAAATGAGCGCTATTCAAACCACAAAACAACTCGGTGAAACTCTGCGCGCTGCGCGCAAGCAGCTGGGCCTGACGCAACCTCAGCTGGCTTTAGCGGCTGGTGTGGGTGTGCGTTTCATCGTTGACCTCGAAGCAGGCAAGCCTACCGTTAGGCTGGAAAACGTCATGCGCGTCATAGATGCCTTGGGCGGAACCCTCCAACTCATCGGCATGCCCGCATCAACCCATGAAAACACGTACAAAGGCAACGAGCATGCCGCATGAACTGGCAGTCTGGCTGTTCTCAGACCAGGAAACGCATTGTGACGTTTGCAAAATTATTACCACCTGCGGCTCGCGCGCTGCAGGCAAACCCTGAACATAACTTCAGAAACAATGCCATCATTCAGCACATTCTGACCTTGATCGAGCAACGCTGCGCCTTGACGATACAGAGACTAGCGGCGGGCACGCCACAGGCCGAACAGCGCCAACAAACCCGGAACGATGATTAAGC
>CAZBIN010000335.1:0-2815 GCA_964491995.1 uncultured Orrella sp. | reverse complement strand
CTGAGTTCGGCCTGATCATCCCGCAAGGTATCGGACACGTTCGCAGCAGGGTCCCGGACCTGATCGAAGATGCTTCCAATGAGCCCCCAGGCATGTTCAGAAGGTTGATCGATCAGCGACTTAACCATCTGCGCTGGCTCGACGAGCAGATCGAAATGATTGAAAAGGAGATCCATGCCTGGCATCGAAACGACGCCGACAGTCAGCGCCTTGAAAAAGTCTCTGGCATTGGTGTGATCATTGCCACAGCCATGATTGCCATGATCGGGGATGCCCGCAACTTCAAGAACGGCAGAGAACTCGCGACGTGGATCGGTCTGGTGCCACGACAGCACTCCACAGGTGGGAAACAGACCTTGCTGGGCATCAGTAAACGAGGCGATGCATACCTGCGAAAGCAGTTGATCGATGGTGCCCGGGCGCTGGCCTATCACGTGGGCAGGAAGGCGAACCATAAAAACCGCTTCCATGGACACCACAAAAGCGGTTCGCCGCATGATCTGCAGAATGCTTTGCTCAACACTAAACTGACTTGACCAATATTTAACATTGGGCGCATCGCGAGACGCAACTCCCATGTTTTTTGCCTTGCGCGAAATCGACATTCTCTGCGAAGACAGATCTGCCTCAACTCACCAGTTCTGAATCTCCGGGATCCGTCTCACCTTGTTTCGAAGACATGGTACTGAGCAGCGCAACGAAGAGTACAAAAAAGAAAGTCGTGAAATGCGGCACAACAGTGTAGAAAACACCGAGAACCAATAAATAGATCAGCATCGTGAAAGGCGCCGGATTGGCAGACACGACGGTCGCCTTGAACCGGGTTGTCAGCCAGACAAGGTAGGCAAACGCCGCCACGGTCCACAGCAAACCGTTGTGTAATATGCTATCCAGATAGTTATTATGGACATTGCCACTTGGATACCCATATTGTTTGAGCTTTATCCGATCAGCTTCATCATAAGGCAGCTTATCAAAAAAGCTTATCTGACTTTTTCTAGCACTTTCAGAACCTGTGCCAAACAAAAGCACCAGAGGCTGCTCGGTCGCCAACTCTTTAATCTGGGCGTAGCCGATGCCCCATAATCTCAGCCGAATCCAGTTTGAAATCTCGTTGGTATCCGTAATGCTGGAAATTCGCTGAAAAACTATCTGGGCTCTGTCCTGGAAAATTGACGCGGAAGCAACCGTCAAAATACCAACAACTGCAAAGACAGTTACAAGTGTCCTGATATTAATCTTGAAAAAGATCAAATACACGAAAACGGCACACGCAGCCGCTACTAAAGGACCTCTCCCACCCGCCAGCAGAAGCAGAAAAAATGCAGCCGCGGTGCAAAGCCCGGTAGCGAGTCTTATCGCCAGCCGATGTTTTTGTCCGATCAGACAAAGAAACAAGAAAACAAAAAAAAGACCAAGCAAAGCGTCCCAAGTCCCAGGAGGCCAAGACCCTGAAAACCGGTGTGCTATATGTTCACTCCAGTTATCCGCAAGAGCTCTTATCGCTACAAACCAGAATCCCATAAACAGACCGATCAAAGCGGCTTTTCTATTTTCTGCTTTCACCAACGCAATAAAAAGAAATCCCGCCACCGGCAAAAACAATGTTTTTCTTGCCATCCAGAGCAGATCTTCTGGCTGCTGCATACCGATGGTTGCCGTGACGAGACCGAATACAAACAGTGCCATGCTGACTCGCATCACGTTTGAGCTTCGTAACTCGTTCCAGTATGCCCTGTCGGTTGCGGCTCGTACCAGCATGTAGGCGATGATAATGCCGGAGGACACATAGATTCCCGGCTTCCAGACAAAGACCGACACCGAAAAAAGTAACACTGCAAAAATTTCAAAATTTCTGTTTATCGCTTCTCTTGTCATATCACTTTCGACCATCATCTGGCTAACTGTAAATCATTACATTTTTTAATGAATGCTTTGTCAACGAGACCGATGAAACTGTGCGCAACCGGGATACTGCGGTTTTCTGCGCTCCCTGCTCAGACCCGAAGGTCTGATGCAAACACAAGGCACTTGTTGTCGCATTGTGCCTAAGAACATCAACCGTCTTTCGATAACCTGGCACTCGGATTCTCGCATCGGCAGGATCGAACCATAACACGCTCAAGCTACAAGATCACCATTGACTGTTCAGTGGTATCGATAGATCTGTCTAGGGCTTGTAGCATCGGGGTGCTTTACATGACGAGTGTCAAACCATCACGCGACAAACGGGTGCCCTTGCTCGGATTCGCGATCTTCGCGTGAATTGCACGCACGCGTTGTTTGTGACCGGCGCGCTGCGCCACCGCCAGCGCAGCTTCACTTTCTTGAAGTGCCGCCGACGCAGGCAATACTCATCTGAAATGACCTGTACCGTCTGGGAGTGCAGGCCCAGTTCTTTGCCCGCCCCTTTGGTGTAGGGCTGCATTTCGTACGATGAGAAAACAGTCGCTTGTGTTGCCAATGCTTGAACGAAAGCGCATTGCAAAAATTCCAGACAAAATTCACCGCACGTGATTGCTCGCACAAAAACGCCCTGTGCCTGTCTTTTCAATCGCAGACGCAAGGTTCGCGTGGTGCATTTAATACTGTATATGTGTACAGTATAATTCTGTTTTCGCCTGATATCATCGGCCTGAATGCCGAGGTCTTACGGCGATATCTGATAATTGCCAGTGAGCCCAAGAGACCGAGGCTGGCGCCAGCCCAGTGAATCGTCACCGGCTTTTTCTCGCCATGCGTTAACCACAGGGCATTAAATAGTCCGTGCTGAATAACGACATAAACCCAGCATTCATGCGGGTTTCCGGGCGAT
>CAZBIN010000334.1:0-2828 GCA_964491995.1 uncultured Orrella sp. | reverse complement strand
GCAGGCTGGCGATATCGTGCTGATCAACGGGATTGAAGAGCTTGGCATTGGTTGCACGGTCATGGATCCTGCTGCGCCCGAGGCTTTGCCAATGCTGCGCATTGACGAGCCGACGCTGGTGATGAACTTCATGGTTAACACTTCACCTCTGGCGGGACGTGAAGGGAAGTATGTGACCAGTCGGCAGATTCGTGATCGCCTGGACCGTGAGCTCAAATCCAACGTGGCACTCAGGGTGCGCGAGACTGACGACGACACCGTGTTTGAGGTTGCCGGGCGTGGAGAGCTGCACCTGACCATTCTGCTTGAGAACATGCGCCGTGAGGGGTATGAACTTGCGGTATCCAGACCCAGAGTGGTATTCAAAGAGATCAATGGTGAGCGTTGCGAGCCTTACGAACTTTTGACCTGCGATGTTGAGGACGGTCACCAAGGCTCTGTGATGGAAGAGATCGGCCGACGCAAAGGCGATCTGCTGGACATGCAGGCCGATGGTCGGGGACGTACCCGTCTCGAGTATCGTATTCCTGCTCGTGGTTTGATCGGATTTCAGGGGGAGTTTCTGACCCTGACCCGCGGAACAGGCTTGATGAGCCATATCTTTGACGACTACGCGCCGGTTCGAGAGGGTTCGCTAGGAGAGCGTCGCAATGGCGTTCTGATCAGCCAGGACAACGGCGAAGCTGTTGCTTACGCACTCTGGAAGTTGCAGGAGCGTGGGCGCATGTTCGTGAGTCCGGGCGATGCGCTCTACGAAGGTATGATCGTGGGGATTCACACGCGTGACAACGATCTCGTGGTCAACCCGATTCGTGAGAAAAAGCTCACAAACGTGCGTGCATCAGGTAAAGATGAACACATTGATCTTACGACGCCGATCCGCATGACCCTCGAGTATGCGGTTGAATTCATTGATGATGATGAGCTTGTGGAGGTGACCCCCAAGTCGATTCGATTGCGCAAACGTTACCTGCAAGAGCATGAGCGCCGTCGAATGTCCAGAGAGTCGGCGGCTTGATCATCCGGCACGCTGAGCACGGGAATTGCTCAGTGTGCCTGGACGAGGAGCCACGATCTCCAAATGAGGTCTTGACACAAAGCACAATGGCGCCACTGGGGCGCCATTGTGCTTGATAGGTCTGTAATGCTGGGGTCAGATATCAAATACCGCCCAGGCAGACGTACTTCATTTCAAGGAAATCATCGATACCATATATGGACCCCTCCCGGCCAAGACCGGATTGCTTGACGCCTCCAAACGGTCCGACTTCGCTGGAGATGATGCCTGCGTTGACACCGATGATGCCGTATTCCAGTGCCTCGGCTGTACGGAAAATTCGTCCAATATCTCTGCTGTAGAAATAGGCTGCAAGACCAAACTCGGTGTCGTTGGCCTGTTTGATCACCTCTGCGTCGTTTTCAAACTTCACGATAGGTGCAACCGGCCCAAAAGTCTCTTCACGCATACAGATCATATCGCTTGAGACATTGGTCAGGACGGTGGGTTGGTAAAAAAGTCCGCCGCGTGGGTCAGGTTTGCCTCCCGTCAAAATCTTTGCGCCCTTGCTGATGGCGTCTGCCACGTGCTCCTGAACTTTTGCGATGGCTGCCTCGTCAATCAGCGGGCCAGTTGTCACGGCGGTTTCGAAACCATCGCCAACCCGCAAGCGCTGGCTGACGGCGTCAGCCAGTTTCTGGCTGAATGCATCGTAGACCTTGGCATGTACGTAAAAGCGGTTTGTGCATACACAGGTTTGCCCTGCGTTCCGATACTTGGAGGCCAGGGCGCCCTCGACTGCAGCGTCAATATCGGCATCATCAAAGACGATAAAAGGTGCGTTGCCACCCAGTTCAAGCGATAGCTTCTTGATCGTCGGGGCACATTGCTGCATCAGAATTCTGCCAACCTGAGTGGAGCCCGTAAATGTCAGTTTGCGAACGATCGGGCTGTCACACAGCACTTTGCCGACCTCGATCGAGTTATCGCTATCGGCGGTCACGATGTTCAGCACGCCAGCCGGGATGCCGGCTCGTTCAGCCAGTTCGGCCAGCGCAAGGGCAGACAGGGGTGTCTGTTCAGCCGGCTTGAGCACGACGGTACAACCGGCAGCAAGTGCAGGGGCGACCTTGCGTGTAATCATCGCATTCGGGAAATTCCAGGGCGTGATAGCTGCGCACACGCCGACCGGCTCGCGTAAAACCAGAATGCGGGTATTCGGCATGGGCGAATCAATGGTGTCGCCCATGACGCGTTTTGCCTGCTCGGCAAACCATTCAACGAAGGACGCACCATAGGCCACTTCACCGCGAGCCTCAGCAATAGGCTTGCCTTGTTCAAGGGTCATCAGCCTGGCCAGATCTTCGGTGTTGGCAATGATCAAGTCAAACCATTTGCGAAGTAAATTGGCTCTGGCTTTCCCCGTCAGCGATCGCCATGCAGGCCAGGCCTTGTTAGCAGCATCAACGGCACGCATCGTTTCCTGAGTGCCCATGTTGGCGACTTTGGCGATGGTCTGCCCATTGGACGGGTTGTCTACCGTAAACAGGTCGCCACTGTCGGCAGACTGCCACTGACCGTTGATGTAGGCCTGCGAACGCAGAAGTGCAGGGTTGTCGAGTTTGACCGGAAAATTTGCTTGCTCCATTTTGATTCCTTTTTGATTCTGCGACTAGTTGAAAGTTTGTTGCCGGCGTTCAACGCTACGGTCCTTGTATGCCCAGCGATCGAGGGTCATTATCTCGGAACACAGATAAAAGCAGTGTTGCAGAGCGCAGCAAGCTTGCACGCTTGCTGACCGGCATTGGAACGCTCCATGAAACGTTTCTGA
>CAZBIN010000333.1:0-2832 GCA_964491995.1 uncultured Orrella sp. | reverse complement strand
CATGCACGATGAACGTTGTACAGCCCGCTTCGGCAACATCACCGATAAAGTCACGCACGAAATCATACGAATCAATATTATCAATGCCGATACGGTGCTTGACCGTCACATCAATGGATACTGCATCCCGCATGGCTTTGACACAATCTGACACCAGGGGCGCCTCTTTCATCAGGCAGGCGCCAAATGCCCCTTTCTGGACACGTTCTGACGGGCAGCCACAATTGAGATTGATCTCGTCATACCCCCAGTGCTCCCCGAGTTTTGCGCTAAAAGCCAGCTCTCCAGGCTCACTGCCACCAAGTTGCAGTGCCACAGGGTGCTCAGGTTCATTGAAATTCAGGTGACGTGCCTGATCCCCGAAGCGCAACGCCCCCGTGGTTGTCATTTCGGAATAAAGCCACGCACGAGGTGCGAGCAGACGATGAAAGAACCGGCAATGCCGATCTGTCACATCGATCATCGGGGCAACACACAAAGCATGACTGTCAGGAGGAAGGAATTTCATCAAACCACTATTAAAGAGAACACGGATGAATCCGTTCAGAAAGAATCAGTCAAAAGCAGGTGAATCCTCTGCACACGCCTGCTTTTGACATACAGGGATCGGATTGTAGCCAACAGAAAATCCGCGATCCCGCAGATCGGCTAACGACGGTCAGTATGCCCGAGGCAGAGCGAACACCAAAATGCGGTGTCACGGCATGCGCGAGATCACCTGTGCGACCGCCGCCGTCAACTTCTTGGCAAACGGCACGTGGAGAAATTCGTTCGGACCATGGGCGTTGGACTTTGGACCCAGAACGCCACACACCATCATCTGGGCGGTTGGAAAGCCTTTGCTCAGCATATTCATCAGCGGGATCGTGCCACCCTGTCCGATGTAGCCAACTGACTGACCAAAGCAATCCTGGCTGGCCTGATTCAGCGCGGATTCAAACCAGGGTGCAGTATCCGGCGCATGCCAGCCACTGGAAGATCCCTTGGCCTCAAACGTCACCTTAGCCTGGTATGGTGCGTTATCTTCAAGCAATGTCTTGAGCTTTTGCACAGCACCCGCGACATCAACCAGCGGAGGCAGCCTCAGGCTAAGCTTGAACGCCGTGTAGGGGCGCAGCACGTTGCCTGCATTCTGTAACGATGGGAAGCCATCCGCCCCGGTGACACTCAAAGTGGGCTCCCAGGTGCGCTTGAGCAGCGCCTCGACGGGGTCAAGCGTCGTTGGCAAGGCGAACAGCGTCGAGCCACCACAATCATGGTGCGCCCAGGGAAACCGCTTAAAGAGTGTGTCTCCCAGAATGTTTGCGGTCACCTGCGCCTGTTTGCGTCTGACTTCCGGTGTCTCACAGTAAAAAACTTCCGGCAGCAACCGTCCCGTCGCACTGTCTTCGAGACGATCGAGGACATGTCGCAGAATTCTGAAGCTGGAAGGCACCAAACCCGATGCATCGCCGGAATGAATACCTTCGGTGAGGATTTCGACCTTGAGCACACCTGAAATCATGCCGCGCAGGCTCGTTGTGAGCCACAACTGATCGTAGTTACCAGCACCGCTATCGAGACAGACCACCAAACCCACATCGCCCATGCGCGGCTTGAGCAACTCCACATACGGTAGCAAATCTGCTGAACCGCTTTCCTCTGATGTCTCGATCAGACCGACAATACGAGGATGCGCGACATTCTGGCTTTTGAGGGCCTGAATTGCCGTCACGGCCGCGTAAATGGCATAGCCATCGTCGGCGCCACCCCGACCGTACAGTCGACCGTCGACATACTTCGCTGTCCAGGGACCCAGATCAGATCGCCAGCCGTCAAACTCTGGCTGCTTGTCCAGGTGACCGTACATCAGCACGGTTTGTCCGGCATCCTTGCGCGTAGCCGGCACATCAAAGAAAAGTACGGGGGTGCGACCTGGAATCTCGACCAACTCAATCTTGAGACCTTCCACTTTTTGCGCGCGCACCCAGTCCGCCGCCCGTCTTGCTACAAGGTGCAAGTAACCGTTCTTTGCCCAATCAGGATCAAACATAGGGGATTTGGCAGGAATTTCGATGTAATCACTGATCTGACCCACCAGATCCTGATCCCACTCTTGACTGACCTGCGTCAACAGACGAGCCGTGTCCAGGACACCTGTTTCATTTACACCCATGACAACCTCGACTTGTTCAACAATGTGATGAATATAGCGCCTGTCAGGCACCTGCGGAATGGCAAATTTCCAGAAAACACACCGGTGATTTGGCGATCACCTTTGATCACCTTGTACAACTATTGGCGACCGTAGCTGACATCGACAATCTCAAGCGTCTGTGGACCCGTCGGCGTCTGCAGCGTAACGCTGTCACCCTCCCGGGCTTTGAGTAGTGCTCGAGCCACTGGTGAAATCCAGCTGATCTGACCCTTTAGGGGATCGGCCTCATCCACGCCGACAATAGTCACCGTCACCAGCTCCTCAGCGGGATCGAGATACTGTACTGTCGCCCCAAAAAACACCTGATCCTGGTGAGGCTGCAAATCGACATCAATGACCTCGGCCACTTCCAGGCGTTTGGTCAGAAACCGCATCCGCCGATCGATTTCGCGCAAGCGTCGTTTACCGTAGATGTAATCGCCGTTCTCGGAGCGATCGCCATTGGCCGCTGCCCACGAGACAATCTGCACCACCTGCGGTCGCTCAACCTTCATGAGGTGCGCGAGCTCTGCTCTCAGGCGATCGTAACCGTGGCGGGTCATGTAGTTTTTAGGGGGCTGTGATGCTTCAGTCAATTCGACTCCCGGCCTTTAACTGCGGTGCTGGAGCAAGCGCGATGGCAAGGCGCTCCAGAC
>CAZBIN010000332.1:0-2833 GCA_964491995.1 uncultured Orrella sp. | reverse complement strand
ATATCGACGCGCTTGAACCACTGCTGCCTAGACAGGAAGTGCGGGGTGGCTCGTCATTGGCTCAGCAGCAAGCGTTGCGCAGTAGTTTTGGAGCGCCAATGGAGCAGCAGGTTGTTTCGAGTCGCTCCCTGCCATGGCTGGTTGTCATTCTTCTGGTTGTTCTGGTTGTACTTGCAGTCGCCATCTGGCAGGGCATTGTTCCTCAGGAAATGTTGCCAGGCTGGTCGAAGGGGATGTTTGAATGACCCAAGTTCAAGTAATTGATCAAACTGCGGTTCATAGCGCTGTCTCAGTGCGCGCCGTAGGTCCTTCGCCGCGCCGCGATACCCGTCAGGTGGTTTGCCAGTGGCAACATCAGCGCGTTTTGATTGGTGGTGGTGCTCCGGTGGTGGTTCAGTCCATGACCAATACGGATACGGCAGATGCGATTGCGACTGCCATACAGATTAAAGAGCTTGCCATGGCTGGCTCTGAAATCGTCAGAATTACGGTCAACACGCCTGAGGCTGCGAGAGAGGTGCCGGTGATTCGCGAGCAACTTGATCGCATGGGCGTTTATGTGCCACTTTGCGGGGATTTTCATTTCAATGGACACAAGCTGCTGTCGCAATATCCGGACTGCGCGCAAGCCCTTTCCAAGTACCGCATAAATCCCGGCAATATGGGCGGCGGCAAGCGTCGTGATGACAATTTTGCGCAGATGATCGAGGTGGCTTGTCGCTGGAACAAGCCAGTGCGTATCGGAGTGAACTGGGGTAGCCTGGATCAGGAACTGCTTGCCACGATGATGGATCAGAACAGCAGGAGTGCCAATCCTGTGGATGCTCAGTCGGTAATGCGCGAGGCTCTTGTGGTTTCAGCCATCAGCAACGCGCAGCGTGCCGAGCAACTGGGTCTGTCAGCAGATGCTATTGTACTTTCCTGCAAAGTCAGTCATGTCCAGGATTTGATTGCCGTATATCGCGAGCTCTCGAGTCGTTGTGATTATCCGCTGCATCTGGGTTTGACTGAGGCGGGAATGGGCTCCAAAGGTATTGTCGCGTCGACGGCAGCACTGAGTGTTCTGTTGCAAGAGGGGATTGGGGATACTATCCGGATCTCGCTGACTCCCGAACCCGGTGGTGATCGTTGTCGCGAGGTGATTGTTGCTCAGGAAATTTTGCAGACCATGGGTTTGCGAGCCTTCACGCCCATGGTGATTGCCTGTCCCGGCTGTGGACGAACCAGCAGTACGTATTTTCAGGAGCTTGCTGATCAGATCCAGAGTTACCTGAGAAATCAGATGCCAATCTGGCGTACTCAGTATCCTGGTGTCGAGAGTATGAATGTTGCTGTGATGGGCTGCGTGGTCAACGGTCCGGGTGAAAGTCGCCACGCGGATCTTGGTATCAGTCTGCCAGGAACCGGTGAAGTGCCCGCTGCGCCTGTGTTTGTAGATGGTGTGCGTACGGTGACTCTCAAAGGTGATGGTATTGCGCAGGAGTTTCAGGCGATCGTTCAGGCTTACGTCGAACGACGTTATGGTTCGAGGGCTGTTAACACGGCCATAGATGGTTGAAAGATGACTTCAAGTTTCAAAAAAGTAACGGCAATTCGCGGCATGAATGATCTTCTGCCGGACGCATCGTACCAGTGGGAGGCGCTCGAGCGGATTCTGCATGACTGGCTCGGTCAGTACGGGTACCGTAATATGCGGGTGCCTGTACTTGAGCAGACACGTCTGTTTACCCGCGGTATCGGCGAGGTAACCGATATTGTTGAAAAGGAGATGTATACATTTACTGACTCCCTCAACGGCGAATCGCTCACTTTGCGTCCCGAGTTCACCGCGGGTGTGGTGCGTGCCTGCATAGAGCATAATCTGCTCTATGAACGTCCGCAGCGAGTCTTCAGCATGGGTCCGGTTTTCCGGCACGAACGCCCGCAGAGAGGGCGTTATCGCCAGTTTCATCAGCTGGATGTGGAAGGGCTCGGGTTTGCGGGTCCCGATATCGATGCAGAATTGATCTTGATGACAGCACGACTCTGGCGTTTGCTGGGTATTGACGGTATTGAACTGGAGTTGAATTCACTTGGGCAACTCTCAGAACGTCAGGCCCATCGCAGTGCGCTGATCGAGCATCTGGAAAAACATCGGGACGTGCTTGACGAGGACGGCTTGCGCCGTATGCACAGTAATCCGCTGAGGGTGCTGGATACGAAGAATCCGGCGATGCAGGAAATGGCAGATAGCGCACCCAGACTGTACGAATTTCTCGGCCAGGAGTCTCGTGCGCATTTCAAAGGCGTATGTGATCGCCTTGACGATGCCGGTGTGGCTTATCGTGTCAATCCACGCATGGTGCGGGGCCTCGACTACTACAACCTCACTGTTTTTGAGTGGGTAACCGATCGGCTCGGTGCGCAGGCAACCGTCTGCGGTGGTGGGCGCTACGATGATCTGATAGCCCTTCTGGGGGGCAAACCTGCACCGGCAGTGGGATTTGCTATCGGGCTTGAACGATTGGTCGATCTTTGGGCCCAGTCCCGAAGTATTGCCCCGCCAGCGCAATGCGACGTCTACGTGATCCATCAAGGTGAGGCTGCCCAGCGGTATGCGCTTATGACTGGGGAAACGCTTCGTGATGCGGGTATGAATGTGATCGTGCATGCAGGATCGGGTAATTTAAAGGCGCAAATGCGCCGTGCCGATTTCAGTCAAGCCTCGATTGCGGTTATTCTAGGTGACTCGGAGATTGAGTCAGGCTTGGCGTCAGTCAAGCAGTTGCGTGCCGCCGGCGAGGTGGTTCAGGGTGGGCAAGATAGCGTGCCGTTCGACCGTTTGGTTGAATAT
>CAZBIN010000331.1:0-2841 GCA_964491995.1 uncultured Orrella sp. | reverse complement strand
CCTGCATAGTCATTGTTCGCAGCATTTTGTCGGTTTCAAGGCCCTGCTCTTCAAAAAATTTTCCCAGATTATTACGCTCACAACCCAGTGAGATCACCAAGGCACCCGCAATATTCGGATGGCGGATGTACCCTGACAGAGTGCGGCGCAGCAGATCCATGGGCTCTCCAGTCATTTCCATACCGCAACCCTGCTCGTGTACAAATGCCACTACGCCATCGACATTGGGATAATCGGTCAACCGATCTTGATCAAAATACTGGGAAATCTTCTTGGCCACCGTCGCGGAACAGTTCACCGTAATGAAGATGCCAATCATGTTTCGGGTCGCAACCCGACCGTTTTCTCTGACATAGCCCATGAAAGTGGCGCGCCGCTCAGGTGGCAGAACCTCGGTTTGGACATAGTCACGCCCCAACGCATAATCTTTCAGCACATCGTCAAACGCAATATTGTGGCTATGCAAGTGCGTTCCTGGTAGCAAATCGTGCGTCGCATATCCTATGACAGTGTTGTACTTGAGGATCGGTTGACCACTCGCGATAAATCGTGACGCAATCTTGTGACCAAGCGGCACATCGCCCAGCGTCGAGATTCCCATGCCCGGCAACTGAGTCCCTGCGGCAATCTCAGTGCGCGCCACCACGACGTTGTCAGCCGGATCGAGCTGAATAGCGGGGCTAATGCTGATTTGCGAACCCGATGAAGCCATGCAAGTCTCCCTATGTTGGAGCGGTTAACTCTCAATCATCAAAATGGATTGCGAATCGCGCGAGCAATCAGGCACAGCTGAGGCTTGCGCAGTGACTGCCTGCTGGAGTCACTCTTTTCCAGTGCAAGCGTAGCGTGCGGCACGAGCAGGCTCCATCGGGCAAACCCTTGCACCATCAAAACATGCAACAGATCGATTCAGACAGACGCTTTTTAAGGAGGAAATGGCGAAGCCTCCGTCAAACCACACATAGGTTTAACGGAGGCTTCAGAGGTGTTCGGGATGCTACAAGATCAGCGATTTATTTCACGTGGGTCTTGACCCAGTTGACGTACGAGTCAACCCACCCCTGAACAAAATCTTTGCTACCTGCGCCAACGCTACCATCGCTTTCAAACAGACCTTCTGTGTACTGAATGTAAGCTTCAGGATGGCCCATGGTCGGCATGTTCAGCGCAGCCAGGATCGTACGCAGATGCTGTTGCGCGGCTGCAGTACCCACAGCGCCAAGTGCCACGCCGATCACGCCCGCTGGCTTGCCCGTCCAGACGCTTTGACCCCAGGGCCTCGAAGCGTGGTCAAGCGCATTCTTCAGAACACCGGGGATTGAACGGTTGTATTCCGGCGTCAGAAAGATCACGCCATCCGCTTGCTTGATTTCATTGCGCAAGCGAGCCACGGAAGGCGCTGGCGTACCATCTTCGTCCTGGTTGTAAAGCGGAAGATCACCTATTTCGATAAATTTTGCGGTGAATCCCTCAGGCAACATACCCGCTAGTGCCTTACCCAGAATGACGTTGAAAGAGTCTTTGCGCAGGCTACCTGCAACGATTGCAATTTGATAATTTTTCATGAAATAGTTCCTGTTTGTTTATAAAGACCCATGCAACCCTGTCACATGCGCCCCTGCTGATCTTTCGCCGTGGTGCCGCCAAGACGGCGCGAACTTTCGCCTCTAGAGGCGACCCTGCCATCTCAAACGTTAACTTCACTCGCCAAGGTCTGAACAACTGACTAACAGACTCTATTGTGCTCGATCGAGTCAAGCCGGCAAACCAAACAGATTCACGTCATCATTCAAAATTTATGAATATTTAGACTCATTTAAAACAAAATTCACCCGAGATTAAGTTTCAGTTTGCAATCATTCGTCAGCACCAGAAGTCACACCAGGCGCTTGATGCCCCATACTCATCAATGCTGCGCGTGTGGCTGGCTTTTCCAATTGCTCAAGCCACCAGAGCAGTGCTCGACCTTGGGACGTGGCACTACCTTTGCGCCAGGCATAACTCGTGCTCACCTGGTGAACCTTGCGTTCAACTCGACGCTCAACCAGACGACCCGTGTCCAGATATGGACGTGCCATGGCTTCAGGCAAGAACCCACATCCGAGCCCTCTTAACTGCGCCTGCAACTTGGTCTCCAGCGTGGTGACCGTAAAAATGTTCTGCCCCCTTAAAAGTCCGACACTCATCCCGCTGCCGCGCTGTATTGAATCAGCAGCGGCAACAATTCGATGCCCGACGATGACTTCATCACTGATAGGTTCACGAGCGCTGGCAAGCGGGTGATGCGGCGCGACTGCGAAGACAAATTTCTGAGCGCCCAGAGGTTTGCTCTGAAGACCTGCCATAGCACTCGAATCTGTCACAACACCGAGCGCAAGATCTGCCAAGCCCAGATTTAAAGCTTCTAACGTGCCTGAAAGCGTTTCAGACCTTAGCCTCAATCGAGTGGGTGGATTCATTTCAAAAAATGCCTCACACAACTCGAGCACGACCGTCAGATTGACGATACTGTCGACCGCTATGGTCAACTGTGGCTCCCATCCCGTGGCGACTCTCTTGACCCGATTAGCCACCGCATCGATCTCGTCAAGCAAGCGCGCGCCCTCTCGAATCAACTCGGCACCGGCGGGTGTCAAACGAGCCTGCCTCGAAGACCGGTCAAACAACAATACGTCAAGTGCGTCCTCAATCTGACGTACCCGGTAAGTCAGGGCGCTCGGAACCATACCCACCGCACGCGCTGCAGCAGCAAAGCTGCCCGTGTCAGCAATGCGCTGCAGCATATGCAAGGCATCAGGCGTCAAAACATCTCTCGCAGTCGAATAATTTGCTTGTTTCATT
>CAZBIN010000330.1:0-2867 GCA_964491995.1 uncultured Orrella sp. | reverse complement strand
CAGTACTATGGATTTGACGAGCCACGGCGCTGGATCAACTCTGGCGGTCTGGGAACCATGGGTGTCGGATTGCCCTATGCGATGGGTGTGCAGATGGCTAACCCGGGCGCAACGGTTGCGTGCATTACTGGTGAGGGCTCGATCCAGATGAACATTCAAGAGCTCTCCACTTGTCGCCAGTATGGGTTAACGCCGAAGATTCTCTGCCTGAACAATCGTTTTCTTGGAATGGTTCGTCAGTGGCAACAAATCGATTACGGGTCGCGCTACTCGGAATCTTACATGGAGGCGCTCCCGGACTTTGTTCGACTGGCAGAAGCCTATGGTCACGTTGGAATGCGCATCGAAAAGCCATCCGATGTGGAGGGGGCACTCAGAGAGGCCTTCGCGCTGAAAGACCGCCTGGTGTTTATGGACTTTATCACTGACCAGTCCGAGAACGTCTGGCCAATGGTCAAGGCTGGCAAGGGTTTGACCGAGATGCTTCTCGGTTCCGAAGATCTGTAGGAGCGCGCCATGAAACATATGATTTCCGTCCTCATGGAAAACGAACCAGGCGCATTGTCGCGGGTCGTCGGACTTTTCTCGGCTCGTGGCTACAACATCGAAACGCTGAGTGTGGCCCCAACGGAGGATCCGACACTTTCTCGCCTGACGTTGACCACCATTGGTTCAGACGCGGTGATCGAGCAGATCACCAAACATCTGAATCGCCTCATTGATGTAGTCAAGCTGGTTGATTTGACCGATGGACCGCACATTGAGCGAGAACTCATGCTGATCAAGGTGCGTGCAGTTGGCAAGGAAAGAGAGGAGATAATGCGTCTTGCGGAAATTTTCCGGGGTCATATCGTCGATGTCACTGACAAGACGTACACCGTCGAACTGACCGGTGACCAGGAAAAGATGCAGGCATTCATCAACTCACTGGACCGCAGCGCAATACTTGAGACAGTTCGCACCGGCTCATGCGGTGTGGGCCGTGGAGAGAGAATTCTCAAGGTCTGAACCACCCAGGTTCGGCCGTACTAACAAACTGGTTTTTGCAACTTCAATCCTGTAGCAAAACAATCATTTATCTGGAGTACTTATGAAGGTTTATTACGACAAAGACTGCGATCTGTCCCTCATCAAAGGCAAGACAGTCGCGATCATCGGCTACGGCTCGCAAGGCCATGCCCATGCGCTGAACCTGCACGAGTCCGGTGTCAACGTGGTCGTTGGCCTGCGCAAGGGTGGGGCGTCATGGTCCAAGGCTGAGAACGCAGGTCTGAAAGTTGCTGAAGTGGCCGATGCCGCAAAAGCAGCCGATCTGGTCATGATGCTGCTGCCTGACGAGAATATCGCTCAAGTCTATCGTGACAGCATCCATGGCAACATCAAGGCCGGTGCGGCACTGGCATTTGCTCACGGTTTTAACGTCCACTATGGTCAGGTTGTGCCACGTGCTGACGTTGACGTCATCATGATCGCCCCCAAGGCGCCTGGTCACACCGTGCGTGGAACCTATTCTCAGGGTGGTGGCGTTCCTGCGCTGGTCGCTGTGCACCAGGACACATCAGGCGCAGCACGTGATGTCGCTTTGTCATATGCATGTGCCATTGGTAGCGGTCGTGCGGGTGTGATTGAAACCAACTTCCGTGAAGAGACCGAGACAGATCTGTTTGGTGAGCAGGCAGTTCTGTGTGGTGGAACGGTTGAGCTGATTAAAGCAGGTTTTGAGACCTTGGTTGAAGCGGGCTATGCACCTGAGATGGCCTATTTCGAGTGCCTGCACGAGCTCAAGCTGATTGTTGATCTGATCTACGAGGGCGGCATTGCCAACATGAACTACTCCATCTCCAACAATGCGGAGTATGGCGAGTATGTGACAGGCCCACGTATCGTCACAGACCAGACACGTGAAGCCATGCGTCAGGCGCTGCGTGACATCCAGACTGGCGAATACGCCAAGAGCTTCATTCTGGAGAACCAGGCCGGCGCACCAACACTCACGTCACGTCGTCGTATCAATGCAGAGTCACAGATCGAGCAGGTCGGTGGCAAGTTGCGCGCAATGATGCCTTGGATTGCTGCCAACAAGCTGGTCGACAAGAGCAAGAACTAATACTTTCTTGTTCAGGTTTTAGCGTTCGGGCAGCCGAACCGAAAAAAAGCGCCCTACAGGGCGCTTTTTTTCGGTTAACCTTCGGCTTGTCAAACAATGGCGTTCCAATGAATAAACCGCACTATCCTCATCCCATCATCGCCCGCGAAGGCTGGCCCTTTATCGCGATCGCTGTCATTGCAGCATTCATCGTGACATACCTGTCACCGGGTCTGTCCATTATTTTCTGGATTGTTGCGCTGTTTGTGCTCCAGTTCTTTCGGGATCCTCCCAGGCAAGGTAGCACTGAGCCCCGCGCAGTGCTGAGTCCGGCCGACGGCAGAATTGTCATGATTGCCGAGGTTGACGATCCTTACGCCGAAAGACGTGCATTAAAGATCAGTGTGTTCATGAATGTGTTCAATGTGCACAGCAACCGATGCCCAGTCGATGGTTTGGTCAAGAAGGTCGAGTACTTTCCGGGTAAGTTTTTTAATGCCGCGCTCGACAAAGCATCACTTCAAAATGAACGAAATGCGATGGTGATTCAGACGCCAGACGGCGATATGGTGACGGCTGTGCAAGTTGCGGGGCTGATTGCCAAACGAATTCTTTGCTATGCACGAGAGGGGCAGTCGCTCGCGCGTGGCGAACGTTATGGATTTATCCGGTTCGGATCAAGAGTGGATGTTTACCTGCCGGTCGGATCCCGCCCGAGAGTTGCTATCGGTGACAAAGTCAGCGCGACCAGTACGGTTCTCGCGCAACTACCCGGTTAAAT
>CAZBIN010000329.1:0-2873 GCA_964491995.1 uncultured Orrella sp. | reverse complement strand
GCTGCCTTGAAAGCGGTACACGATGCGCAAACTTGGCTTTCATGCGCTCTGCGGGGATCGTCCAGATAGCGGCATCAAGATCCAGTTCTGACCATCGCATCCCCCTGACCTCGCCCGAACGAGAGGCGGTAAGCATCAGAACCTTCAACAGAGAGCGCGTCACATCAAGCGATTCGGTCATCAGCAAATGGGTCTTGACGAACTCAGGTATCTGGCTCCAAGCCATTGCGGGTTGGTGCTCAGTACGGACAGCCTTACCGGGCTGCTGCGGTAACAGCTTTACCACAACATCCACAGGGTTCGATTGACAATGACCATGCGCCCACCCCCAAGCCATCACAGCATGAATCCGTTGCTTTAACCGGGAAGCTGTTTCCGCTTTGTCCAACCAAATGGGTCGAAGCACATCGGCAACGTGCCTAGGCTGTATCTGATCAAGCGTCATCGACCCAATCAAAGGGAAGGCATATTGAGTCAGGGTATTGATCCATTGCTGTCCGTGCTTAATATTCTTCCAGCCTGGCAATAATTCACCATGTAACGTGGATGCCGCCTCTTTAAAGGTAGGAGCCTGTGTTTTGCTCGCAGTGACTGCTTTCTCAAGTAGTGGATCTTGCCCAGCAAGCAGCTGTTCCCTCATTGCCAAAGCAGCTTTAGCAGCATCCGCAATGCCCACATTCGGATAAGTCCCTAAACCTGCGTTACGTCGCTTTCCGGTAACTGGACTCACGAAGCGAAGCACCCACTTCCCGTTTCCTTTCTTATTAGAGGGATGCAACGTCAAGCCAGTAACACCGCCATGCGGTATCGGCTTACCTCCTGCTGCAATATTTCTAGCCTTGGTATCAGTCAACACCGCCATATCCCGCCCTCTTCTAGTAACACCGCTTTCAGTATGCCATCTAGTATGCCATTTTTAATGAGATAGAGCCGGAAATGCCAGGACTTACTAAGACAAAAATACGCATAAACTATTGATTTTCAATGGTAATGATATACACCCTGGGATAAACACGGACGGTTCATAAGCGGACACCGCTTCCGCCAAAATACCTATTCTTAAAGTTTCGTCTCGCCTTATCCCCACTAAAATTCACTTCCCCGCATAGGGGCTGCCTGTTGACATGTGCCGCACCTCAGATGGCGATGTGCCTGGTTTTTCGGCGCTGGAGCTGATTGCCGACCGCAATGCCAGCGCAGACGTGAAACACGCACTGGCGACACTGGTAACGTATTTGAATGACGCCGTACCGACGCTTCAGGCCGACCCCAAGGCCGCCTTGGACCTGTGGTGCCGCGCCGACAACGCCGAACCGACACCCCTGACCGTGGCAATGGTCAACGACACGCTGACGCGCTTTGTGTCGCCGGTACGCCCGGATGCCGAAAGGTGGCGCCCGGTTTGGGCCTACATGCGCGAGCAGGGGTCAGAGGTCGTGGATGCAGCGATGTTCGACCGCATTTTTTCAGTGGCCCACGGGTAACGCTTGAGCAACCCACGTTTACCGGGAGCCTCCCGGTAAACGTGTAGCAAACCCACTGTGACGAAACGGTTTTCGCCACAGTGCAAATTACGGCACACGTCAGTCAAGCAGATCAGCGGGGACGTTGCCACCATTGGCTGCGACACGCGCCAAGACTGCCTTATGCAGCCACATGTTCATTTGGGCCGAATCACCCATCAGGTTTGCAGGACACCCTAACTCGGTCGCCAGTTCCTTGCGAGCGGCCAGGCTGCTGTCGATGTCCAGCAACTTAAGCAAATCAACAATTGACGTTTTCCAGTTCAGTTTCTGGGGGTTGGCCGCGGCACGTTGTTCGAGCTGGGCGACCACGTCAACCACAGCAACCGGCGCAGCAGCAGGTGCTGTCGCGCTTTCGGCCGGCGCTGTTGTCGTATCTGCCACGGCATCTGCGGCAGTTGCCGCCTGGGCCTCTTTGCCAAAGCCCAGCTTTTCAAGAATGGTGCTGAAAAAACCCATGGTGTTCTCCGTATTTAAAGTGTGGATTAGCAACATCCAGAATCAGGACATTCGGGTCATTGTAGCGACTTCACCACAAAACGAACCGAATGATCAGAAAAGCTCGATTTTCTTCCCGGAAGCCGACGCCCCCGAATTTTGCCCCAGCAACGCTTGCTCGTAGGCGCTTTCTGCCTTGACGACAGCCGCCGCGTCGACTTGATTGATCGGACTACGACGACAAAAGGCATGGCCGGTCACCGGGTCCAGAACCACCTTACGCGACCAGACACCCCCAAGATCTTCCGCCAGTAACGGAATGCGCTCACGCTCCAGCCACTGACGCGCAAACTCTGCATTGCGTGTACCAATAGCCATCTTGATGGAATTCACCACATTGCCACCACCAAACGCCTTGGCGACCATCCGCTTGTACGACGCCCCCCGCGCAAGCATGGCGTTACGCAAGACATCCATGGCGTAATCTCCATGCAGAACAACGTCGGCATCGTTAATATCGCGCCGGTTACCCGTCGGCAGCAAAAAATGATTCATGCCGGCCAAACGCAATTTCGGATCATACAGACAGACTGCCACACAGGATCCGAGTAACGTCGCGATAGGACGCTCGCCATCAACAGCCCAACCACCTGGATTGATGATACGTGCCGAGCGCTCAAGGGCACGCCCTTGAGCGCCATCCGTCGACGCCGGCGACCTGAGGGGAGCAGCCGCCGCAATGCGGCCTGACTGACTCAATTCAAGCGCCATAACTGATAATCTCCTGAGCAATTCGGTCAAGCGGGATAACTTTTGCGACTGCACCCATATCAATGGCGGCCTTGGGCATCCCGAAGACGACACAGGTTGACTCGTCCTCGGCAATCGTTTGCGCCTGGGCATTGCGCATTT
>CAZBIN010000328.1:320-2874 GCA_964491995.1 uncultured Orrella sp. | reverse complement strand
GAAAATCGATATGCTCTTCAGTGTCGTCCAGGATATGCTGCAGCAGATCGCGAGAGACATAGTCCCGCACGGATTCACAGTAGGCTATACCCTCCTTGATTGTGCCTTGAGCGCCGGTTTCAAGCGATAGATCTGATCCGAGGATCTCTGGCACGTCTTCCCCAATGTTCAGTTTGCCAAGATCTTGCAGGTTGGGCAGTCCGTCCAGCATGAAAATCCGGTCCATCAGCTTGTCAGCATGCTTCATTTCACCTATCGACTCGCTGTATTCCTTTTCGGCAAGCTTGTCGAGTCCCCAGTGCTTGAGCATTCTGTAGTGAACGAAATACTGATTGATGGCCGTGAGTTCGTTTTTGAGCTGTGATTGAAGGTGGGCAATGACTTGTGGGTCGCCTTTCATGATTTGACTCCTGATTGAAGGGGCTACGCGCTTGCATACCATTTTTGGAACACGAGCGTGGGTTTCCTGAAGGAAATGGGTACCCTTGAGTTGTGTATCAGTCATTCAGGCCTTGAACGTCGCTGCGAAAGTGCTGGCCTGACATAAAGAGCAAGAGCTGCCTGTGATCGATCGCAGGCAACGTCCTTGATACAGAACCAAGGGGTACGCCTGGCGGTCATCGTATCTTGGCCTTGGACTTGCGTCTATCCGCAGTTCCCACAACGTGGGCAGACCATGATGCTCAAAATGAAGTGTTGCAGACGTTGTCGATCTACGGATTTTGCTTTCTGATTGATGACTCTTCTGTAGACTCGCGATTTCAGCTGGTTTTGCTGGTTTCTTTGGTCGAGTCGATCCAGCTCGATATCAGTCTGGCAAATTGCTCGTAACGTGACACTGGATAAAAATGTCCTGCACGTTCAAACCAGTAGCTTTCAGCTTGAGGTAGAAGCCGCAGCACAGCCCGTTGTAGAAATTCCGGCACCACAATGTCGTCTCGCGTTCCCATGACCAGGGTTGGACACTGGATCTGCGGTAAATCAGCCACACGGTCAAACGCAAGCAGCGCGTCGATGCGTTCACGCACAATCTCAACCCGTCCGGGTGACCAGTCGCGTGAGGGCATGCTCATAAGCTCCGGATGTTGGTCAAGCCATTCGCTCGGGTACGACAAAAAAGGTCCAAACCGTGCGTAAAGCGCTGGCTGAGACAGCAGTAGCTCCTTGCGCAACGTGAACAGCGCCTTCATGTAGTTATTTGGACCTGCCCAGGTCGCACTCAGCACCAGCGAGCGGACTCGATTTGGAAATGCGATTGCCAGCTCCATGGCGATGCAGCCACCCGTGGAGTGGCCGACGACGTGGGCGTCCTCAAAGCCAGAATGATCAAGAATTGCAATGCAGTCTTCAGCCAGACGTGAAATGGTTACGGGTTCGCTACCTCGCGACGATGCGCCAATGCCGCGCTGATCAAATGTGATGCAGTGTTGATGGCGCAGCAGATTGGTCGATGCCTGCCAGAATCTGGCAGTGCCGGCCAGACCACTGATAAAAAGGACCGGTTGGCCGCTGGCCGATCGCTCGCCGACCAGGCGCGCTCCATCGGGCAGTGAGACCTCAAAAGATTTTACGAAATCATTCATGGTGGTTGTGCGATTTTTCCGGGTGCTCACAGGTGCGAACCGAGGCTCCGACGGGTTTGTTTAACATCATCTTGACCCATAACTCCCACCCGCAAGCCTGTCCTGGCGTAAAGCGCTGTTGTTGTTTGTGATTCGGGCGTCCACAATACTCGTAAAACCCGATTTGAGTCACGTTGTTTGCCGCAATCCTGACAGAATTAATCGGAGACTGCCAGTCAGGCCCGTGGAGTTGCATGTAGCCATGAGTCACCAGGCATATGAAATTTTTGGAAAAGCCAGTTAACAAGGGATGCCGATGGACGCTTTAGATCAGAAGCTGCTCGACTTCAGGGGCAAGAGCCTTTCACTTGACGACAAGTATCTGCTGGACAGAGGCAGTGCATATATGACCGGTATTCAGGCACTGGTTCGCCTGACGCTGTCGCAACATCGTCGAGACGCGCTGGCTGGATTCAGAACGGCTGGATTTGTGTCGGGTTACCGTGGCTCCCCACTGGGAAACTTCGACACAGCCTTATGGCAGGCTGCGCAACACACCGGATCGCACGAAGTCGTTTTCAGACCAGCGGTCAACGAAGATCTTGCGGCAACAGCCGTATGGGGAAGTCAGCAGGCAGGGCTGGCTGGTCAGGGCAAGTTCGATGGTGTCGTCGGATGGTGGTATGGCAAGGGGCCCGGTGCAGACCGCTCGGGCGATGCCTTTCGCCACGCGAATCTGGCCGGTACCGCCGAGCGCGGTGGCGTTGTCGCACTCTATGGTGATGATCACTCTTGCAAGTCTTCCAGCATCCCACACCAGTCCGAGCATGTGATGATCGGCACGGGCATCCCCATTTTCTATCCAACCTCGGTACAGGAAATTCTGGATTTTGGTGCGCATGCAGTGGCGATGTCTCGTGCCGCCGGGATCTGGACTTCGATGAAGCTGGTCAGTGAAATTGTTGAAACATCAGGTTCTGTTGATGTCAGTC
>CAZBIN010000328.1:0-310 GCA_964491995.1 uncultured Orrella sp. | reverse complement strand
GATCTGGCGCTAGACCTGAAGTTGCCGCCGGGTGGGCTGAACATTCGCTGGCCAGATCAGTCACTTGAGCAAGAGGCTCGTCTTTATCAGTACAAATTACCTGCGGCGCTCGCATACGCAAGACTGAATCGCTTCAATCAGGTGACCTGGGACTGTGAGAACGCACGGATCGGGCTGGTGGCCAGTGGCAAAGGCTACCTGGACATGATAGAGGCGTTGCGTCTGCTGGGGCTCGAGGGGGAAGCCGCGAGCCGGATTGGCTTGCGAGTGTATCGGGTGGGAATGATCTGGCCGCTTGAGCCTCATGGGC
>CAZBIN010000327.1:0-2887 GCA_964491995.1 uncultured Orrella sp. | reverse complement strand
GTCACACCAAACTCAAGAAAACCCCCGCAGGCGATGGCCAGCAACACCCAGAACAGGTAACGCAGTGCGGTGTTGCTTGCACCTTGAATCACGGCCGCCCCAAAAATCAGAATGACCGTCAAGCCAAGCCCCACCGTCCCGGAAAACAGCGGCGTGTACCCGGAAAACAGCAAGGCCACCAGACCAATGAGTGGCAGTAGCAGATACCAACGCTCTTTGACCGCCGTCCAGGGGTTGGGGCAATCCTTTTTGTCTAGACCATGCAGGCCCTTGCGACCCGCTTCCAGATGGACTGACCAGAAAATCGTCACAAAATAGAGGATTGCAGGAAGAATCGCTGCCTTGACGATCTCAAGGTAGGGAACGTTCAGTGTTTCGGCCATGATGAAGGCGACAGCCCCCATGACCGGTGGCATGATCTGTCCACCCATCGATGAGGTGGCCTCGACACCCCCCGCAAAGGCGGGGGAGTACCCAAAGCGTTTCATCAGCGGGATGGTGAACTGTCCTGTGGTTACCACGTTGGCAACACCCGATCCATTGATGGTGCCCATCAGCCCCGAGCTGATGACAGACACCTTGGCAGGACCGCCGCGTGTATGTCCAACCGTACCCATCGCAAAGTCGTTAAAAAGAGAGATCATGCCCGCCTGTTCAAGAAAGGCCCCGAACAGGATGAACAGAAAGATATAGGTAGAAGAGACATACACCGGTGTGCCGAAGATGCCTTCAGTACCAAACCCCAGGGTGCCGACAATCTGGTCAAACCCATAACCACGATGCTGCAACATGCCCGGCAGATACTCACCGAACAATCCATAGAGGAGAAACATGGCGCATATCAAGGGCAGTGCCCAGCCCATCATCCGTCTGGCCGCCTCGAACACCAGCACCACTGTCACAATCCCGACCACCATGTCCGTATCGGTCAGGGTGCCTGCCCGTGCCGTCAGATCAGACTCATACACCCAGTGGTACAGACCGAAGACGAAACCAATTATTCCCAGACTCCAGTTGACGATCTGGCCCATACGCCCGGGCATGCCGGGCGTCAGCGCAAAGATCATCAGCAACACAAAACCCACGTGGATAGACCGTATCACCTGACTCGACAGCGGGTGATAGGCCGCCATGTAGATCTGGAAGCTCGAAAAAGCGATGGCAATCCAGAACACAGAACGTGGAAGGTCGGAAATGGATGAGTGACTGTTTGATGACATAGGTTGAGTTCCGAGAAGCAGGCACGATCCAGATACCAATCGATCTGGCGGCACACCTGTCTGGCGATAAGTATCTGAAAGAAATCTGCAGTGCGGTCAGAAAAAAACGACAAGAAAACGCAAACAACAAAGGCCAGCGAGAAAAGTAAAAACAATGTGCAATAACGAGGCTCAGAGAAAAAAAGTACAGAACAAAAAGCACAAAAACACAAAAGCTAAAAAACAAAAAAGCTAAAAATACAAAAACACAAGGCAGAGTACAAAATCGAAGCACTGCGTCGAAGCACCGCGTCGAATCGCTACGTCAAATAGCTGCGTCGAAGCACTGCGCCGAAGAGCTGCTTTGAAGCACCATGTCGACGCACTGCGGCACAGCTAACCGGGTTCGGTCAGGAGGTCACAAGCCAAGACTTGCGATCGGGCGCCCTGCGACCGAGGTGCCATAAAGCAAAAGAGCGGCTCTAGCCTGTCGCTAGCGCCGCTCAGAAGGTCCTGCCTGCAGAGGTACGCCAGCATGGCTGGCATACCTCGCGTTGGCGTTACTTGATGACGCCGACTTCCTTGTAATAACGCTCCGCACCGGGATGGATTGGCACAGGCATGCCGTTCAGGGCGTTCTTGATGTTGATGGCTTTTGCGGCATTGTGTGCAGCCTGCAGGGCAGGCAGATTCTCGTAGAGTTCCTTGGTCATCTGGTAAGCCAGATCATCAGAGACACCCGACTGGGTGATCAGGAAGTTTGGAATCGCAGCAGTTGGGGTGTCCGTTGTCTGACCTGCGTAGGTGTTGGCGGGAATAAGCGCTGGCTGGTAGGCTGGGTTGCCGATGGCAGCAACAACGTCAGCAGGAACCGGGATCACGACAATGTTGACGGACGTTGCCAGGTCACGGATAGATGCGACACCGAGTCCTGCTGACTGCAGTGTGGCGTCAAGCTGGCGATTTTTCATGAGCTCGACGGACTCGCCAAATGGCAGGTATTCGACCTTACCCAGATCGCTGTAGCTCAAGCCAGCAGCTTTCAGCACAGCGCGTGCATTCAGTTCTGTGCCTGAACGTGCTGCACCAACTGATACGCGTTTGCCCTTCAGATCTGCGAGTGTGCGGATACCGGAGTCTGCATTGGCAACAATCTGGACATAGTTGTTATAGGTGCCAGAAAGGCCACGCAGCTTGTCGAGTTTTTTAGGGAACCCTGCATCCACACTGCCGTTCCATGCGTCTGAAACTGTATCAGCCAGCGCAAACGCCAGTTCACCACGACCCGATTGCAGCAGGTTCATGTTCTCTGCAGATGCCTTGGTCACTTGCGCAGTTGCCTTGACGTTCGGAATCTCTTTGCCGTAGATCTGGGACAGGGCAACACCCAGAGGGTAGTAAACACCACTCTGACCACCCGTGAGAATGTTGATGAACTGCTGCTTTTGAGCCAGAGCGGGGCCAGCAAATGCCGTTGCCGCAGTGACCGCAACGGTCGCTACGAGTTTGAGAATACGCATGAAGGTCTCCAAGGATTGCGATAAACAGACAGGGCAAGCATTCCCAAACGAAACCGCTGCCCAGCATCTGCGATCATCTTAAGGTCAAGAGATGCTTTTTTAGATCGCGAAAACGAAAAGTCTAAACAAAGTTCAGGGAAAGGTAACTAGGTGTTAACCAGCATTCAG
>CAZBIN010000326.1:0-2889 GCA_964491995.1 uncultured Orrella sp. | reverse complement strand
CAATAGACTTTGCGCGACTCAGCAAGGCAGCCGGTGCGAAATGGATCCAAGCGCATCTGCATAGCCTTGATCCGGACGATCGCCGCTTGAGTCTGTCACTGCATCCAGACTGCCCTTTCGATGACATCTACCGTGACAGCCATGACAGCATCACCCCTGGACATCAGCTCACCGAGATCGACTATGACGTTCTTTCGCTCAACGTAGGATCGACGCTCTACCCTCCAAGCCCAAACATGCTCGCCCTGAGACCTTTAGCGAATCTGAGAGCGAGTTATGATCAGTTCTTGATGCAATGGCACCAAAGTCCATCAAGCACGCCAGACAAGCTGACCATGGTCGGTGCCGGACCCGCCGGGGTCGAAACCTTGTTAGCCCTGCGTACCAGACTTCAGGCAATCAATCCGTGCAAGAAAATAGTTAGCACCCTGGTGACTCGTTCTGAAAAAATCCTTCCCGAGCTCAACCGGATGACACGCTGGCTGGCACGTCGGCACCTTGATAACGTGAGTGTGGTGTGCCGTTGCGACACATCTTGGGAAGCAGGAATGGAGAGTGACAACGAACTCGTACTCTGGGCCACAGGTGCTCAAGCACACGACTGGCAGCGCAAAATTCAGAGAAGGGGCACACTCGCTGTGAGTGACAGCCATTTCATCCGAATCGACCCAACACTTCGGTCCGTATCGCATCCCAGTATCTTCGCGACTGGCGATTGCGCCCATTGGTCTGACGCGCTACCAAAGGCAGGCGTATATGCCGTTCGCATGGGAGCAGTGCTTTGCAACAATCTGTACGCATCGATGGGGCAAGGCACCATGAAGCACTATGAGCCACAAACACAGTTTCTCGCTTTATTAAATACAGCAGACGGAGGTGCGATCGCTTCCCGAGGCGCATTTGCCGCGAAAGGTCGCTGGGCCATGCGGTGGAAAGACCGAATTGACCGACATTTTGTTGAACAGTTCAGCTAGAAGGCTCTCAAGATACTGAGCAATGCTGAAAAGGAATAAAGCAGATGGTGTCCAGGCCTTCGTGTAGCGCTTCACCCTTTTGACAGGCAATCTAGCGAGAGAGTGATGGCTCAGAGCAGATGCAGTCCTGTCTAGAGACACCGACGAGTGGATACACGCGACCTTGACACTGTCGTCCGGTATACTTTAGCTTTTGAATACTACTACATAGACAATCTAGTCCTCGGTACATTCACTTATTAACAGGAACTGACTTGGTGCGGATGTTGCGGACCTTTCAAAAGCTTGCTCACTTAATACCCTAGCACGATTAATAACCGGTGGCGCACAGATGTCCGAAGCGAACAGTAAGTTTCTTGAAGAATTGCTTCAGGCACAGCCTTTCAAAAGCGCTGAAGATGCACTGACCTGCGTTCTCCAATGCCTCAAACTACATGTCCCGTACAAGCTCTGGATGGTGACCCGTCTGGATGACAACGACTGGACTGTCGTGCAGAGTCTCGACGAAGGCTACGGTGCCAACCCAGGAAGTACGTTTGACTGGTCAGAAACATACTGCTCGCGCATGGTGATCGGTGAAGGGCCTATGTTTGCGGAAGATGCACAACAACACACCGTTTATCGGCGCGCCAAAATTAACCAGCAAGTCTCACTTCCAATCGGTGCCTACATCGGCGTACCACTACTCAAGCAAGACGGTGAACTGATTGGCACCCTATGTGCGCTTGACCCCGTTGCTCAGCTCCCTCTGACCGAACGGCAGAAAATGCTGGTGCTAACGCTCACTCGGTCGCTAAGCACACTTCAGGTTGTTTATACGATGGCTGAACAGGCCCATCGAAAAGCTCAGATCCACCAATACGAGGCCGAAACTGATGTACTGACTGGCGTTTATAACAGACGCGGCTGGAATCTTGCGCTGCATGACCAGGAACTGGCAACGTCGCGCACAGCCCAGAATGCAATGGTTGCAATCATTGATCTTGATGATCTTAAAGTGATCAACGACACTCACGGGCACGGTGCGGGTGACACATTATTAAAAAAAGCTGCGCAAGTCATCAAGAGCCAGTCTCGCGAAGAAGATGTCATCGCGCGCCTGGGTGGTGATGAGTTTGCTATGCTTGCTCCAGGGCTGTCTTCCTCGAGTGCTGCCAGGTTTGTCGAGCGTTTGCGAAATGCTCTTTCTCAAGCTAACGTTCCTGCATCCGTCGGTTACGCGCTCAGGTTGCAGCAAACCTCCATCGAGCAAACCGTGCATGAAGCCGATCAGGACATGTATAGACACAAGCACGGACGACGGTAGCCTGGTAGCAGGTTAACAGGCATTCAAGAGAGGCAAGTGTTTCTTTCTCTGATTGACGCCCTCCTCATCCTCAGCCTCAATGCAGAGGTCTTACGTCGGTATCTGACAAAAACAAGCGTCCTTGCCCTCACATTCTGGATTCCAGAATCCATGGCTAACGCGCGGGCGATCACAATGCACGGGCGCCGGCCTCCCGAGAGACTGTCTGGCAGTGCATCCAGCACTTCTTTTCTGAATCCTGCCTCTAGAAGCAGTCTCTACGCCCACTGCATGGAAGGTTTGTCATGACCGGCGAGCTTGAGCGCACCAGCCACATCAAGGGATCATGGCATCACGACTGATCTGATTACGCCCGTTATTCTTGGCTTGGTAGAGCGCCCGGTCCGCGGCATTGACCAGCTCGTCCGCGTCGTTCATCGAGGCGTCGCGGGCGGCGATGCCGACGCTGATCGAGAGCTGGATCTCGTGCCCGCCGACCTTGATCGCCAGCGCCGCCACCAGCTTGCGCAGGCGCTCGCCGGCGCCGAGCGCTGCACGCAGGTCGGTGTTGGCGCACACCATCAGGAATTCCTCGCCTCCCATGCGAAACAGGAAGTCGCCGCCCCGGCA
>CAZBIN010000325.1:0-2900 GCA_964491995.1 uncultured Orrella sp. | reverse complement strand
CAGGGTGGGCAGGGCGTGTCAAATGATTGTGATGGTTCACCTTGAGCCGCAGCAAGAACCTTTTTGCCTGGGAGGACCCTAACCGCGCAGTGCGGCGGTCCTGGACTGAGGGGCCGAGGGGGCGGCAATCAACGAATCCGGTATTGTCGTCCGGTTGAGCCGCGAGTGATGTTATCTGGCTCGCCAATCAGTCCCGAGCGCAAGATCAGGTCACCAGCATCCCGGATATCGGCTACGAGCGCCTGGCGAGCGCGAGTCGCGTCACGCTTGCCGATGCTTTCGATTAACCGGGTGTGATGTCGCATGGAGTCGCGCATTGTCAGCCCTTGGGCTGTGTGCCGGATTGCCAAGGTCAAGACCGGTGAAACCTGAACCCAGAGGTTTTCGATCAGATTGATCAGTTGTGGCATCTGACTCGCCCGGTAGAGGGCAAAATGAAAATCCCGGTTCAGCCTGGCGAGTACCGCGGGGTCTGGTCGCAATCGCAGTGCTTCGCGCTCAAACCGCTGTTCAAATTGTCGGATGCGACTGATTTCATTGTCTTTCATGCGCTTGACTGCGTTTTCACAGGCAAGTCCTTCAAGTGCAATTCGAATCTTGAACATTTCCTCGAATTGATGTCTGTTGGGTGCGTTGACTTGAATCGTGCGATTGCTGTTGACTTGTAGGCCTCCCTGGGCGCAAAGTCGTCTGACTGCATCTCTGACCGGCATCATGCTGGTGCCAAACTCCAAAGCCAGCCCTCTTAAAGTCAGCTTTTGTCCGGGGGCAAGCGTGCCTGCGATCAATCGAGACCTGAGATGCTGGTAAACATCATCGGCGACGGTCTTGCGCTGGGTCTTGGAGTTGCCGTCTTGCGTCTTTGCAGCGGCAGTCGCGGTCGATACTCGGGTCAGTCCGGATGTGCGCATACAGGGTCTCGGCGCTGTTGGATGTCGTTGTTTGATGCGTGGCGCAAAGCCGCAGTCAAATCATGTCTCGAGCGTGTCGTCAAAGTCAGCTTGGTCGTATGAAAAACAGGAAAAAACGCCTTTGAAGGTGTGTCAAAAGCATATCTCAAAAGACATCAGATCCGATCGATATTTCATCTCCAGATGCACCTGACGAGCACTGGCAAGATCGTATTCTACAAAAAAATTTTCTATTTCATTGATCACAAAAATATAAATTTGTGATCACAAATTATGAGTCAGTTTTGCATGTGGCCTCATCTGTGGTTAACCTAAAAAAGTAGAAAACATCACTAAAAGTTATTAAAAGACAACGATCCGCAGGCATGTTGTGTGCGGCTGCGGGCTGGTGTGCAGGCAGACTGCTACAGCGCGCGACCCTCGGCGGGTTCCAGCGTTGCATCTGCCAGGTCGCTCGGATGTTGATTCGATCCGATTTCAAGTGCAGGCCAGAAGACGCTCAGAAAGTGATGTACAGAACAAAAAAAGGGACAAGATACGCGCATGAATGAAACGGTTTTAGATTCTCGAAACAACGTCAGAGATGATCTGAATTTCCGTTGTGCAAGACCAGAGGATGCGCTTGGGGTCTGGAAGCTGGTGCAGGCCAGTGGCACGCTTGAAGCGAACACCGCTTACTTTTATCTAATTTTCTGTAGCGATTTTGCTGATACCTGTTTGATTGCTGAGCACGAAGGTGATCCGGTCGGCGTTGTCATCGGATACCACCCACCTAAGGAGCCTGATACGGCATTTTGCTGGCAGATCGGAGTGCATCCCGAATGGCGATCACAGGGTGTTGCTTCAGCACTCCTGGAGCAGTGGCTGCGTCTTCCAGCCAATCGCGACATTCGCTGGCTGACAGCAACGGTGGCGACCGATAACCTGGCTTCTGACCGATTGTTTCGCAGCGTTGCGAGACGTTTTGCAACGCCGTGCCATGTCACCGAGCATTTCACTTGTGAGTTGCTGCAATCGGGACACGCACCAGAGCCCCTTTACCGGATTGGTCCTCTTGACCATGACTCACGATGACGCGTTTGAACCGTTTTGACCGCGTTTGAACCCGTTGCGCTGACTGGCAGGCCGCCCATAGAAGGCGGTCCGTCTCGCGCGACACCCAAGGAGAGATAGATCATGAATGTATTTGAACAGTACGAATCCGAGGTTCGCGGATACTGCCGAAGCTTTCCCGCAGTATTTTCTTCGGCAAAAGGTGCATGGATGACTGATACCAGTGGTCAGCGCTATCTTGACTTCTTCGCCGGTGCTGGTGTGTTGAACTATGGACACAATCCGGATCGACTCAAGCAGCCGCTCGTGCGTTATCTTCTTGGCGATGGGATTACTCATACGCTGGACATGTATAGCGAAGCCAAGCAGCGGTTCATCCAGCGATTCAACGATCTGATTCTGCGTCCTCGCGGCCTGCACTATAAGTTCCAGTTTCCGGGGCCTACGGGTACCAATGCCGTCGAGGCTGCTCTCAAGCTGGCGCGCAAGGTGACAGGTCGCCAGACGGTGATCAACTTTACCAATGCGTTTCATGGCATGACCCTGGGGGCTCTGGCTGTAACTGGCAATAGCTTCAAGCGCGCAGGTGCTGGTGTGCCTTTGCACAATACGGCAGCGGTCCCTTTTGAGGGGTTTTTGGGCGAGGATGCTGACACGCTGGAGTATCTGGAGGCCATGCTGGTTGACAATGGCAGTGGCATGGAAGTACCCGCTGCTGTCATTGTTGAAACCGTTCAGGCCGAGGGCGGCGTGAACGTGGCGTCCAATGAATGGCTTAGGAAGTTGCGTGACGTCACCAAGAAGCATGGGATCTTGCTGATTGTCGATGATATTCAGGTCGGATGTGGTCGTACGGGAGCGTTTTTCAGTTTTGAGGATGCGGGCATCCAGCCTGACATCGTGACATTGTCAAAGTCGCTGTCGGGCTATGGCTTG
>CAZBIN010000324.1:0-2914 GCA_964491995.1 uncultured Orrella sp. | reverse complement strand
CGGACCTGCTCAACGCCCAGTTGTCTAAGTTGCCACATCGCGATAGCTGGCAGATCAGCGAGCCACTTTCCCTGCGCATCAGGATCCACTGAAAAATACATCATCAGTTCGGAGGCGATACTCACGAATCTCTCACGGACCTCCGGCCCCACCTGAAATGCGCCAGGACCAATACAAGGGCCGATCCATGCATGGATCTTGACAGGCTCAATACACTTCTGACGCATCGCCTGCACAGTTTGTGTTAACACACCCTGCGCCAGCCCGCGCCAGCCTGCGTGAGCGATTCCTACCACCTCACCACCTTCGGAGGCCAGCACAACCGGCATGCAGTCTGCAGTAAGCACTGCGAGCACGCGGTCTGGGCAGGTACTCAATGCAGCATCTGCTGTGGGCACTGTGTCGCCCGCTGCGCGTTGATCTGCCAGAGCACGATCAGCATCAAAAACTGTCGTACCGTGCACCTGATTGAGCCAGACTGGATCCCCCGGCAGCCATTGGCGCAGCAACTGTCTGTTCGCGCTCACAGCTCGCGGATCATCATTCACATGGCTGCCTAGATTGAACGAGTCGAAAGGACGCTGACTCCAGCCGCCAAATCGTGTTGTGGCGATAGCGCTCACGTTCGATCCGAACGTGGGTGGCGTCAGGAAAGATTGCACTTGTGACCCGCCCGGTGTCCGTGGGCTATCGATGTATTGCCGCCTAACCTGCATGATGACCTCCCTTGATCTACCCGGATCCTCACTGCCACTGAATTTTTTGCATCAGTACCAGCATATCTTCGGGCACGCTGGACTCAAAAGCTTGCCGGCTGCCATCGCCAGGGTCCTCAAATACAAGTCGACGGGCGTGCAGCATCTGGCGACTCACTCCACCGATGACTCGCCCACCGTAGAGGCCGTCTCCCACCAGCGGGTAACCCAGACTGGCCATGTGAACCCTGATCTGATGTGTCCGCCCCGTCTGCAACCGGCACTCCAGCTGCGTGACTGCAGCGCCATCAAGGCTACCAACTTGGAGCACCTCATAGTCGGTGATTGCCTGCCTGGGTGCAATCGGACGCTGTACCGTCATACGAACCGCAACCCTGGGATCCCTTCCAATTGGCTGATCAACCGTGCCACGGTCTGGCTTGATATGGCCATGCGCCAGCGCCAGATACTGACGGCTCACACTTCGAGCCTGCAGCTGGCGGACCAGATTCGTTTGCGCAACCGGCGTGCGCGCGACCACCATCAAACCCGATGTGTCTTTGTCTAGTCTGTGCACGATCCCAGCGCGCGCAACGCCGCAGAGTTCAGGAAATCTGTGGAGCAAACCATTCAGCAGCGTGTTTCCCCAATTGCCCGCACCAGGGTGTACGACCAACCCTGCCGGTTTATTAACCACGATCCAGTGCTCAGCTTGCGCCACCACTTCAAAGTCGACAGGCTGCGCACTGTAGGCCAGCTCCTCATCGCTGGGCTGGGGCGTGACTATGAGGACATCACCTTCTGAAACAGAGCACCGCACACGGGTTTGCAACTGGCCATTAACCCGGACATGACCAGACTCGATCCAGTTTTGCAGTCGCGCGCGAGAATGCTGCGGCAACAACTGGGCCAGCTGCTTGTCCAGACGCACGCCAAGCACGCCATCGGGAACCATCAACTCGAGTTCGTCTTCAGTGAAATCGTCGATTTCTGTACTATCCTGCATGAGATGGTAGAGTTCTATAATTCATGACGAATGCTAACACTAGGGATAGTTGCGTGACCTTGACTCCGACATTGGCCGATCTGATTTGCCGTCATGGCAGACTCTCGCGAGCACTTGCAGCGTTGTGTATCACACTGGCCGCCCTGGCGCTCAGTGGGTGCGCTTACAAGGCTGAAGAGATCGATGAGACCGCAAACTGGAATGTCGAAAGACTTTTCCAGGATGGCAGTTCCGAAATGAACTCGGGCAATTGGAAGACTGCCGGCGAGCGATTCATGGCGGTCGAGGCGAGGTTTCCGTTTGGCCCCTACGCCCAGCAGTCGCTGATGAATCTGGCCTACGTCAAATGGAAAGAAGGTGAACCCGAAGCGGCCCTGGCGACGATCAACCGGTTCCTGCAGCAATATCCCAATCATCCAGGAACGGATTACATGCTGTTTCTGCGTGGATTGATTCTGTTCACGCCACCCAGCGCAATCCTGTCTGCGCTTACCCAGCAAAACCCTGCCGAGCGTGATCCGCAGGCGCTGCGCCAGTCTTATGAGGCCTTTAACGACCTTATCACCCGATTCCCTGAAAGTCGCTATGCAGAGGATGCCCGGCGTCGGATGGCATGGCTCGTCAATGTCATGGCCGAGCATGAACTCTATACCGCCAGATTTTACTTTGACCGCAAGGCCTACGTCGCGGCAATCAACCGTGCCCAGAAAGTCATTACCGAGTTTGAGGGTGTACCTGCGTCCGAGCAGGCGCTGTACATCATGATGCTCTCCTACAAGGCGCTGGGCATGGACGACATGAGCAAGGACAGCGAGCGAGTTCTGCTAAAGAACTTTCCTGAGACAACTTTGATCACCCAGGGCTTTCCAAACAAGGAACATAGCGCCTGGAATCCCCTGCGTTACTTATTGTGATGCTTTAGAGATCGCGGTGGCGCTGCCAATGCCACCGCGACCCATACTGTAAACCCATCTGTCGACAAGACTTGACCGTCATGTTGAGTATTGCGGGCACGTATCAGGACTCGGTTTTCTGGTCAGCGACAGTTGCAGGATTTCTCCGCGCGCGGAGAAACTCGAGTACCTCCTCAAGTTCTCGGGTGCGCCGAAAAGGTGGCAGCCCTTGCCAGAGCTGTCTGCCGTAGGGTTTTTCCACCAACCGACGGTCACCCACAATCAATACCCCCCAGTCACGTTCGCTACGAATCAGGCGG
>CAZBIN010000323.1:0-2915 GCA_964491995.1 uncultured Orrella sp. | reverse complement strand
GTTGCGCCAAGGTCTCACTTGACGGTAAGCCTCAGGGCTGGATTGGGGAGTTGCATCCGCGCTGGGTCCGGGATCAGGGGCTGGCATCTGCGCCGGTGTTGTTCGAGGTCTGCCTGGAAGGTTTGTCCATGGCTCGCATGCCCGACCCGAAGGCCTTGTCGCGTCAGCCGGTGGTTCAGCGTGACATGGCACTGTGGGTTGATTCGGATATCCCGGTGCAGGCATTGCTTGATACTATGAGAGGTGAGATCGACTCAAACCCTGAGCTTTCGATTGTGCAGGACGTCGGATTGTTTGACGTCTGGCGTGATGCCAAGCTTGACGCGGAGTCCTCTGCAAGTGCTCAGGTCAGCCTGGCTTTCAGAGTGTGGCTGCAGGATCCTGAAGTCACGCTCGAGGATGACCGGGTGGATTCCTGCATGCTCAAATTGCGTCAGGCACTTCAGACAAAACATAACGCAAGGCCACGGTAAGGTACAACATGTCAGAGATTCAAACACTCACCAAAGCCGAACTGGCAGAGCTGTTGTTCGAGGAAGTCGGTCTGAACAAACGTGAGGCCAAGGATCTGGTTGAAACTTTTTTTGACAAGATCCGTGATGCGCTGTCTGAGGGCGATACGGTCAAGCTTTCGGGATTTGGAAATTTTCAGGTGCGGGACAAACCTGCCCGTCCAGGAAGAAATCCCAAGACCGGTGAGATCATTCCGATTCTTCCTAGACGCGTTGTGACGTTTCACGCGAGCCAGAAGCTCAAGGCGGTCGTCGAGGGTGCGACGGCGGTAGACCTGTCGGATGTTTTGCGCTATTGGGAGCAGGAATTCACCCAGCTCAATCCAGTCAAGCGTCGTGGCAATCGCCGCTATTATCAACACCACGAGGTGTTGCTGATCAGACGTATTCGTGAATTGCTCTATGAGCAGGGATTCACGATTAGTGGTGCGCGCAATCGCCTCGCTGATGGGCGAGGTGATATGCAGATTGATCCCGAAGCGGCAGTACGTCTGAGTGCTCAGGAAATCCAGTCGATCAGAGGTGAACTGACTGCAATTTCCAAGTTGCTGTCCCAAGCCTGAGTGCAAAAGTACGCTGTGAAAGTTTCTGATACAATCTCGTTCTTCTCGGGGCGTAGCGCAGCCTGGTAGCGCACTTGCATGGGGTGCAAGGGGTCGTGAGTTCGAATCCCACCGTCCCGACCATATAAATCAAGGGGTTACAGTTCAAAAGACTGTAACCCCTTGTGCATTATGCGGCTGATGGGTACACCCATGGGTACACCGCAGGAAATGCTCATTTCGCTGCTTTGATCTCTAAATTTTGTGCAAGACAGCGATTTGGGCTTCAAAGGTGTCAGTTCCTTGGATCACCCCCCGGGGCAATCAGACTACGACAGCCATTGCAGCCGACGATGCTCGCAACATTTCTACGCAAAAGTTCGAGCCCGCCCCGGCTGCTGCGGAGTGCACTGGGAGTCTCCTGTGATCCTTTGGCCGATACCCTGTCGCTGAACTTAACCCTCCATCATCTGCCAGTCAGCACTACAGATGCATTGTGCTTGCTCATTGCAAAAGTGCTGGCATCTTTCTCGACACAGATCTTTCTGGCCGAAAGGACGCCTTTAATCCGGCCGAAATGTTGATGGCTGCGTTGGCGGCTTGCATGATCAAAAGTATTGAGAGAGTCACGCCAATATTGAAGTTTAATGTTAAGGGCGTAGAAGTTCAATTGCATGGGGTGCGCCAGGACGTGCCTCCGAAACTGGAGCCCATTGAATATGAGATTCTTCTTGATAGCGATGAAAGCGACCAGCGACTTGAACTCCTTCACAACAACATCAAGAAGTACGGCACGGTGTATAACACTGTGGGACCGGGCACTCAGCTGGCTGGCGTGCTGAAGCGGCTGCCACAATGAGTCACGATCACGGCCATAAGCCTGCGAGCTACGGTAAAGCGTTTGCCATTGGAATTTCGCTCAATCTAGCATTCGTCCTGGTCGAAGCTTTTTATGGATGGCAATCTGCATCTTTGGCATTGCTCGCAGACGCCGCGCATAATCTCAGCGATGTTGGTGGTCTTTTGCTGGCTTGGGCGGCATTTGCCGCTGCGAAATTGAAGCCAAATCTACGACATACTTACGGTTGGCGGCGCGGATCCATTTTGGCGAGCTTTGCCAATGCCATCTTTCTGCTGGTCGCCATGGGGTCATTGGCTTGGGAATCTATTCAGCGATTTCAGACGCCCGCCGCAATCGATGCGACGACGATGATGCTAGTTGCTAGTATGGGAGTTGTCATCAACACCATTACAGCCTGGCTGTTTCTTTCTGGTAGCAAAGGTGACTTGAACATTCGTGGGGCATTTCTGCACATGGCAGCAGATGCGTTGGTGTCGGTTGGCGTGGTGGTCGCTGGTGCGCTATATCTCTGGCAAGGGTGGGCTTGGATCGATTCAGTGGTCAGTTTACTGATTGCATTGATCGTGATTGTTGGAACCTGGTCATTGTTTCACCGTTCGTTGCATTTGCTCTTTGATGGTGTTCCCGACGGTATCGACATCAAGCATGTGCGTCAAAGTCTACTCGATGTGGCCGGGGTTGGTGACGTTCACGACTTGCACGTCTGGGCAATGAGCACTGCCGAAAACGCGTTGACAGCCCATCTTGTGGTTAATAAAGAAGTTCTAGACCGCGATTTACTTTTAAACGAGGCGATCGAAATCTTGCATGAGCGGTTTGAGCTTCGACATGTTGCTTTGCAACTGGAGTCACAATCATTTGCAAGCAATTGCCCGTTGAACAAAGCGCTAACGACTGGTGATGAGTGGTTTTCAGACTGGCTGTCTCAGCTTAATGTAACCGTTCGGGCAAGGCAGGTTGACTGTCGTTAAATGGGCGGCGCGATCCAGTTGTGTGGCA
>CAZBIN010000322.1:0-2927 GCA_964491995.1 uncultured Orrella sp. | reverse complement strand
CTCGTCGTTGGCGTTTATAGGTTTTCCAGTGGATTTACGAGCGAACTGGTGCTCGGCATGCCCTACTCTGTTTCGCGACCCACGTCGAATCCGGATCGGCCCCAGAATTACTTCAAAGCGACGATTGAAACAAACTTCATTGTACAGTGATTAAGACTGTGCTGACCTGACAAAGTTCCTTGATCTGTCAACTTTTTTTTCACAATCCAGTTACGGACTCCATGACAATCTCACGAGAAATTGTCTTGCTGACGGGGCATCGCCCCAAAATCTCGACCAAGCGCTGCCGCTGGTCCTGCGGCACCTCCTCGTCGAACTTCACCTCATACCTGAACCGGGCGATATCCTCATCGGATCGATCGAGTTCCACTGCCACGACGGATTTGCCAACAGGTATCCCGTACTTGTTTCCGGCCATGCGCAACGTAATGCTCATGCAGGCAGCCATCGCTGCTTCCAGCAAGTCATGAGGCCCCATGCCCGATCCCTGCCCGCCTTTCTCGACCTTCATGTCAGAAACAATCAAATGGGCATCAGACTCGAGAAGGGTCTTGAACTCAGCCTCTAGCGGGTTTGCATAAATCATTGCAGTGCACTCCATCTCCGGATCTTGAAGATGCAGATTCTGACATCCAGAACAAGCCTTCGTCGCGTCGACCTGACACAGTTTTTATGTCAGTGCAGAATCTGGCTCAGGAACAGCTTGGTCCGCTCATTCTGCGGGTTGTCAAAGAACTTGTCCGGCTCGTTTTGCTCGATGATCTCACCTCGATCCATAAAGATCACCCGATCCGCAACTTTGCGCGCAAAGCCCATTTCGTGCGTCACGCACAACATGGTCATACCCGTATGTTCGGCCAGCTCAACCATCACATCGAGCACTTCTTTGACCATCTCGGGATCAAGTGCCGAGGTCGGCTCATCGAACAGCATGATTTTGGGGTTCATGCATAGTGAGCGTGCAATCGCGACTCTTTGCTGCTGACCGCCAGACAACTGGCCTGGATATTTGTGAGCCTGCTCGGGAATACGCACCCGCTCAAGGTACTTCATCGCTGCGGCCTCTGCCTGCGCTTTGGGCACCTTCAGTACCCATATGGGTCCGAGCGTCAGATTCTCAAGCACCGTGAGATGTGGAAACAGGTTGAAATGTTGAAACACCATACCCACTTCTCGCCGAATCGCTTCGACATCCTTGACGTCACTGGTCAACTCCGTACCGTCAATGACGATATCGCCCTGCTGGTGCTCTTCAAGACGGTTCAGACAACGGATAAGCGTGGACTTGCCCGAACCTGATGGTCCGCAAATCACGATCCGCTCACCTTGAGCGACCTCGAGGTTGATGTTCTTGAGCACATGGAACTTGCCGTACCACTTGTTGACGTCACGCATCTGGATCAAGGCGTCAGCCATGCAGGTTCTCTCCGTTATCTAGCGTTATCTAACGTTCATGACCTCTGGACAACCGGACCTCCAGAGCCTGGCTGTACTTGGACATTGAGTAACAAAACACAAAGTAAATCGCCGAGATGAAAATATACACCTCGACCCCGAAACCCTGCCACGCGGGGTCTGTTAGAGCGGCTTTTGCGGCAAGCGTCAGATCAAAGATGCCGATAATCACCACCAGCGACGTATCCTTGAACATGGCGATAAAGATGCTCACCAGCGGTGGAATCACGATCTTGAGCGCCTGCGGCAGGATGATCAGTCGCATCTGCTGCCAGTAGCTCAGCCCCAGGGAGTCTGCACCTTCATACTGTCCCTTGGGTATCGCCTGCAACCCCCCGCGCACTGTCTCGGCCACGTAGGCAGCAGCGAACAGGACAATGGCAATCAGCGCTCTGAGCAGCTTGTCGACAGTCATGCCTTCGGGCAAAAACAGCGGCAACATCACCGATGACATGAACAAAAGGCTGATCAGCGGCACGCCCCGAATGAGTTCGATGTAGGTCACGCAGATGGCCTTGATGGCAGGCATATCCGATCGGCGCCCCAGTGCCAGCACGACGCCGAGCGGGAACGCCAGCGCGATACCAAAGGTCGCAAGAATCAGCGTGACGGGCAAGCCACCCCAGAGGCTGTTCTCGACATAGGTCAGGCCAAACACCCCGCCCCACATCAGCACGCCTACGGCCGTCATGCCCACAAGCCAGACGACCGCGAGCCATTTGTTCCAGAGTCGTCTCCAGGTACTCAAAATCACCAGAGCGATCAGCACCACCACGGCCAGCAAAGGACGCCACTGCTGCTCGTAAGGAAACGTCCCGAACAGCACGAAGCGGTGCTTCTCTGCGATAAAAGCCCAGCATGCGCCTTCGACTTCCCGGCATTCCTGTCCACTTTGGGCAGAAAACCTGGCTTGCAGAAAAGCCCAGTCAAACAACGCCGGCACCGCCATCAGAAGCAGCCAGACCGACAATACTGTCAGCAGCGCATTCAACGGCGAAGAAAACAGCTGCTCCCTGGCCCAGGCCCACGGCCTGATTCTGATCATCGGGGGACGTTGCTGCATCGTGGTGTTCGATGTTTCCATATTCACCGCTCCACCAGCGCAATGCGCTTGTTGTACCAGTTCATGAACACCGAGATCGACAAGCTCACCGTCAGGTATGCCGCCATAATGATCATGATGCCTTCAATGGCCTGACCGGTCTGGTTCAACGTGGTGTTGACCACCGACACGATATCGGGATAACCAATCGCTACCGCCAGAGAACTATTCTTGGTGATGTTCAGATACTGACTGGTCATGGGTGGAATGATGACTCTGAGCGCCTGCGGCAGCACGATCAGACGCAAAATGAGCTTGCGCCCCAAGCCCAGGGCCCCCGCCGCTTCCCACTGGCCCTTGCTGACCGACTGGATGCCCGAACGAACCACCTCCGCAATGAATGCCGCCGTGTAAATCACCAGCCCTAAAA
>CAZBIN010000321.1:0-2933 GCA_964491995.1 uncultured Orrella sp. | reverse complement strand
CACCATAGTCTTCGTTCGGGTTAAGGATCACATCGCCTTCGAGGTTGATGGTGATCAGGCTCGAGGCCGTCACCTCCTCGTACATATACCCAAACGGATTGATCAGGATTCGATCCTCATCGCCGGGGACTCGCAAGGTAATGTGGTTATAGACCAGATCGCTCATGCCAAACATGGGCATGAGCCGGTAGCAGGCGGCCAGATCAATCCGGGCCTGCCATTCTGCCTCGGAGACCACGGAGCGTACTTCCGCCATCAGGACGTTATTCATTGGTGCATTCATGTCTTCCTCTCAAAAATCAGATACTCGGCCGAACCGAATCGGGTTTTATAAAGTCCCCACCACAGTCAAGTCCCGGGAAAAGGCCATCGCCGTGGCCCGCGCACATTCCGGAGGCGGGGTCAAACCATCATTTCACAAACATCAGGGAGAACTGCGGTACGTAAGTGACCAGCATGAGTACAACCAGCATCACCAAAATCTGGGGCCAGATGGCTCTTGAGATTGCCAGCAGGCTCTGTCCACTGACTGACGCACCGACAAACAGGCAGTACCCCACGGGCGGCGTCGCCATGCCAATGGCCACGTTAGTCACGATCATGGCACCAAAGTGAATCGGATCAATACCAAACTGATTCGCAATGGCAATGAGCATCGGTCCAAAGATCAGCATGAGCGCGATCTCGTCCATCACGGCTGCCAGCAGAAAAAACCCCAGGTTCAATAACAACAGCATGACCCATTGCTCGACCAGCAGCGAACTGAGAAAGGATGCGAACTTGGTGGCCAGTTGTTCCTGCGCCACGATCACACCCAGTCCTCCAGAGACCGCCACAATCGCCATCACTACGGCACTGACCTTCATCGCCTGCATCATCACTGATGGCAACTCTGTCCAGGAAAATTTTTTCTCGACAAACACGCCGACGATAAAGCTGTAAAGACAGGCAACGGCCGCCGCTTCGGTCGGCGTGAAAATACCACCGTAAATGCCGCCGAGTACCAGCACGGGCGTAAGAAGCGCCCAGATCCCTTTGCGCAGCGCGTCTTTTACCTCGGCAAAGGTCGCTTTCTCCAGGCGCGGCAGATTCTCTCTGTGTGCACGCCAGAACACCAGCGAAGACAGTCCGATCGCCAGCGCAAGACCGGGTACGATCCCGGCTAGAAACAAGGTGGCAATCGACTGTTCAGCGATCACACCCCAGATGATGAACGCAATCGAAGGCGGAATCAGGGGTGCCAGGACACCGGTGCTGACCACCAGCGAAGCGGCATATGCCTTGGAGTAACCACGTTCCGCCATGGCTGGAATCATCGCCGAACCAATGGCCGCCGTGGTTGCGGGTGCCGAGCCGGAGATGGATGCAAAGATGCATGAGGCAACGATCGTGACGTGTCCCAGACCGCCCAGGAGATGCCTGACGAACACGTCGGCCACGGCGATCAAACGTCCGGAGAGTCCGCCTCGCAGCATCAGTTCACCGGCCAGCATGAAAAACGGAATACCCAGAAGACTGAAAGACTGGGAACTTGCCACCAATGTCTGAGGCACCAGCATGCCAGGCAGATCCACCGCAAACAGCACCAGCACAACGGCAATCCCGATTGCAAACACAAACGGAAACCCGAGTAACACCATACCGGTAAAGCCCAGTGTCAGTATCCAGATCACCAGGCTCATGACCTACCCTCGCTACGCTCGAGTCGCCTGGGATCGAACAGCAATTCCAGACTAAAAAGAAAAATCAGCACGCCACTGACTGGCGCAGCACTGTAAAGCAGGGTAATGGGATAGGCGATCGCCGCAGACGTGGAGCCCACCATCATCAGGCAATACTCCACGCCCATCCACGCCAGAAACCCGCCAAATGCGGCAGTGCAGATATCAATAAAACGTTCCACTAACTGGCTGCCAAGTCTGGGCAACCAGTGGATCACCAGATCCATACGGACGTGAAACGCTTCACGCACCCCGACAGCCAGCATCAGTAACATGCTCCAGCTAAAACACAGTAAAGCAAGCTCCTCGGTCCAGGAAGGCGGGCTATTGAACACATAGCGCATGAACACCTGGTACAGAATAGAGAATGTCATGCCCAGACCTAGCAACACGACAACTCCTTTGACCAGCCACACAACCGCCACATTCAGGTGCTGGAGCACCCGGTAGAGGACCGCGAGCGTTGCCTGCATTTATTGAACCTCGACCAGTGCCTTGTCCAGGATATCCGCACCGATCTGGGGACGGAACTTGTCGTAAACCGGCTTGACCTTTTCACGGAACTGAGCTGGATTACCGATTTCGTTGACCTGCATGCCCTTGGCTGCGAGCACGCTCACCAGTTTTTTAGCTGAATCATCGCTCACGGCTCGCTGCTCTTTGGTGGCCACTGTGGCAGCTTTGACGATCGCCGCACGCTGGTCAGGCGTCAGACGGTCGAGCCAGCGCTTGTTGAACAGGAACTCGATCACCGAGAAGGTGTGATTGGTCAATGACAGGTACTTGGTGATTTCGTAGGACTTGGTGGAGTCAATCACCGAAAGCGGGATCTCCAGACCATCAAGTGCACCCTGCTGCACGGCGGTGTACGTCTCACCCCAGGCCATCGGAACGGGACTGCCACCCAGCGATTCATACATGCCGATGTACATCGGGCTCTGCATGACGCGATATTTGACGCCAGCGATGTCCTCAGGCTTGGTAACCGGACGCACGTTATTGATCATGTTGCGAAACCCGCCCCCCATGTATCCAAGCACCGCGATACCCTTGGATTCAAGCTTCTTGGAAAGCATGCCACCAACTTCGCCATCAAGCAGTTTGTAGGCCTGATCCGACGATGCATAGAGAAACGGCAGATCGTTTAACAGAAACGCTGGCTCGATCTGAGCGGTCACGGCATTGGTGATGATGGCAGCCTGCGCGGTCCCC
>CAZBIN010000320.1:0-2942 GCA_964491995.1 uncultured Orrella sp. | reverse complement strand
TGGTGTGGAATCCTTCGGTGATGCCGTTGGATTTGGAGAAGCGCCACATTGCCACAATCAATCAAGTCACGGGTAGGAGCGCATGATCGCCATACGCTGCCACCTGACCAAAATCTCTTTTTGTTTACTGGGCAATCGCTTCAAGGGCGACATCGATGCGCACTTCATCACCTACGGCGGGTACGAACTTTCCAGCATCGAACTCTGAACGTTTGATCACCGTGTATGCATCTGCGCCAATTGCATCTTTCTGAAGCATCGGATGCTGCTTATTTGCAAATGACGTCACCGTCAAGGTGACAGGTTTGGTTACACCTTTGATGGTCAGTTCACCATCAATCTTGGCGGGTCTGTCGCCCTCAAAAGTCACTTTGGTTGACTTGAAGGTTGCAGTCGGGAATTTGGCAGTGTTCAGGAAATCTTCGCCTTGAATATGACCGTTAAAGGCTGGGAAACCGGTATCAACCGAGGTCATGTCGATCACGATATCAACCGAACCGGTTTTGGCTTCCTTATCAAACACAACTTTCCCGCTTGTTTTTGTGAACTTGGAAAGTTGTGTTGACAGGCCCATGTGGTTATATGAGAACCGCGGAAATGTATGGGATCCGTCAATGACATACGTCTGCGGGGCGGCCCAGGCTGATGCAGTTGTGAAAGTGGCGATTGCGACTGCGGTGAGATATTTCTTCATTGAAGTGCTCCTGTCAAAGGGTGTTGAATCATTCGATCCAGGTGGTGTCTAGGGTTGAAAACTGCTAAAGAATGCGCGAAACCGGGATAGGGATTACTTGTGTTTGAGGCCGGCTCCTTGCAGAGATTGATAGAAATTGAATTGTGAAAAAGGGGTGCTGCAAGGTAACTTTCACTTGGGCAAGGCAGTGATCTGGAACCTGACGACAACGTTGTTGGCGACAATGTCGAACTTTGACCAGCTGCCTTCGCCGATTTTGAATGGACCACGCTCGAGAGTGAATTCACCCTCAAAAATACCTTTGTTGCCTTCTGATCTGAAGGTGGTAGGCACAGTGATAGTCTGGCTCTGACCTTTGATGGTCAGCACGCCGGTGACCTCATAGCGGTCGTCTTTCAGGGCTTTGATGTCAGTGGATACAAATTCAGCTCTTGGAAAACTTTTGACGTTGAACCAGTCCTTGCCGATCACCTCTTGATCAAACTCCGGCGAACCCAGAGAGACGCTGGCAAGTTCCACTTGAAACTTGGCGAAGCCCTGGGTGGGCTGTTCAGGATCAAACTGCAGTTGAGCCTCGAACTGACGGAACTGACCATCCATCTGGACGCCCATCTGCTCGAATGTGAATCCGATTTTGCTTTGATCTGGCTGCACCTGACCGAAGACAGCAGCTTGGGCGAGCGGGGACAGTGCAAGCGCAACGCTTGCGAAAAATAATTTGAATCGTTGGAGGGATGGCATACGCGGATTTCCTTTTGTGTCAGATGTTCGTGTCATTCTTCTGAAAGTCAGAGGGTGTTTTTTCAGTGTTTTGAATTGCCGGCTCGTGGCAACATTCTTCTTAAAATGTCGTCTTTATCCAGGAAGTGGTGTTTGAGCGCTGCCACGACATGGGTCACCACGACCAGGGCCAGGGAAACATTCAAATACCAATGCAGGCTTTGCAATGCATCACCGAGGGCTCGGTCCCGGACAACCAGATCAGGAAGGGGCCAGAGACCGAACAGAACGGTGGGGACCCCTTTTGCAGAACTCATGAGCCATCCCGATACCGGAATTGCGAACATGAGCAGATACAAGCCAAGGTGGCCTGTGTGCGCTGCAAACTTTTGCCAGCCTGGCATTTTGACGGGCAAGCGCGGCGGACGGTGGGTCAGCCGCCAGATCAGGCGTAACGTGACAAGACCTAATATGCATATGCCTGCCCATTTGTGCCATGAGTAGAGTTTCAACTTTTCAGGCGAAAAAGGCAGACCCTGCATATAGAGACCCAGTCCAAATACGCCGATCAGCAGCGCCGCCATTATCCAGTGAAGCCCTTTGGCGACGGGGTCGTATGATCTGGCTTTTACGTCAGTGATCGGTGTGTTGAGAGGCATCTTTGGATTCATGGCTATTTAAGACTTGTCACGTTTAGTCTGCCGCAAGATCAAATACGAGCACCTCGGCATTGTCGGCGTGGTCAAGCACCAGTTCACTCTCATGGGCTATCTTTGCAGCATCTCCGCCTTCCAGTGACTGCCCATTGATATTGACCCTGCCGGATACCACGTGAACGTAAGTTTTTCGGTGTGAGTCCAGAGCAAGCCTGATTTTGTCTTGTTCTGAGAGTCGGGCGCCATACATCGAAGCATCAGCATGAATTGTGACGGATCCGTCACGGCCGTCCGGCGAAGCCAGCAGACACAGTCGTCCTTGTTTTTGTTGCTCACTAAATGACTTTTGTTCATATCCGGGATCAATGCCAAACTGATCGGGTTCTATCCAGATTTGCAGAAAATGGGTCGTCTGGCCTTCCGCGTGATTGAACTCGCTGTGCCTGACGCCACGGCCCGCACTCATTCGCTGCACATCTCCCGGCTTGATGGCTTCACCGTTGCCCATATCGTCGCGATGTGCGAGTTCACCCGAGATGACGTAGCTGACGATTTCCATATCGCGATGCCCATGCGTACCAAAACCTGTGCCGGGTGCAATACGGTCCTCATTGATCACGCGCAGGTTTCCCCAACCCATGTGGTCTGGGTCGTGGTAGCCCGCAAATGAAAATGAATGAAAGCTTTTAAGCCAGCCATGATCGGCATAGCCTCGGGCGCTTGATCTTCGAATGTTCAGCATGGTGATTCCATTGGTGCGAAATGTGAGGAGTCGCTGTTGGCTTTGAGTGTCAGGCACTTCAAACGTTCAGCGCGATGTCATAGCAGAACTGTAGTTCTTGGATGAGGCTTTGCAGCAGAGTGGCTTTGAT
>CAZBIN010000319.1:0-2965 GCA_964491995.1 uncultured Orrella sp. | reverse complement strand
CATTAAGCTCTTCTCAGCACGGTTATGGATCGCAACTAATGAGTCTACGGCCTAGGCTTACCAATGGTTTGATTGAGGTGGGAAACGCGACGGATGATTGCATTGATGCCCTTTGGCAAATGCACCGCTTTGTCTTTCTTATGCGAGAACCAACCTGATCGAGGACCAATCACTGTTGATCCGCCGTTGTAATCGCCTTTGCTCACAGTTCCTCCGTCATTTCTCGAAGGGCAATTTCAACTTCTGCCACTTTTTTGTTCCATGAACCCTCATTTCAATAATCATCCGAGGGCCATCGTCTATTTCGTAATAGTGAACAAATTTAGCGGCTTGGTAGAGTGCTTCAGTTTGAGGGGCGCAACCAGAACCAGTCACTGTGCTGCCTTGCTTCGTTCGCCATTCAACCAGAGGGAATGGTCCAAAATCGATAAGCTTTGAAGTCGACATTCCTAGCCACTCATCCAAATCCGCCTATGCAATGCTACAGGTTGCCGGATTAATATCAATGAATGAGGGGCGGCGGCTTTGACGGGGTATCTGTGAATTTCAGGACATGTGACGGCAGGGCTGGCATGATGGTACATAATTTCCGAAAGGACTGTCCCCCATTAAAACCCTTTGCTAACCTCGTCGGCTGCCTAACACGAAGGGAGCGTATGAACGGGGGTTTGGGATCATGGCGGCGCTAGAATCGGTACGGAATGGCGCAATCGTCAAAGGCATCGTCCCGAATCAGACTGTTGAAATCGTGTCGGTTGACTGGATCGGCGACCAAGCTCTCAACGTCGTCTATCGCATCCCCGGTGGCTCGGTTGCAGAAACCACACTTTACCGAGATGACGAATATCGTCTTGCGGTTGAAGAGGGTGGTCGAGCTTGGTCGCTGGACGCTGACGGTTCGCTCTTGCGGCTTGTCACGGAAGCCAACCGCATCAAGCTGGCTCACTACTTCGACCCCTATCTCGCTATCCACACCAGCCTTGTCGACCCGCTGCCGCACCAGATCACGGCAGTTTATGGTGAGATGCTGCCTCGTCAGCCCTTACGCTTCCTGCTTGCAGACGATCCCGGTGCTGGCAAAACCATCATGGCGGGTTTGCTAATCAAGGAGCTAATTGCTCGAAGCGACCTTGAACGCTGCTTGATTGTGGCTCCGGGAAGCCTTGTGGAGCAGTGGCAGGACGAGCTTGGCCAGAAGTTTGGCCTAGAGTTCGACATTCTCTCCCGTGACATGATTGAAACCTCTCGGTCAGGAAACGCATTCAATGACCGCAACAGGCTTATCACTCGCCTCGACGTGTTGGCTCGGAATGAGGAATTACAGCAGAAGCTGATCAGTTCGAACGAGTGGGACTTGATCATCTGCGACGAAGCCCACCGAATGTCAGCCACCTATTTTGGTGGGGATGTAAAGTTCACGAAGCGGTACCAGCTCGGCCAGAACCTTGGTCGCATATGCCGTCACCTGCTGCTCATGTCGGCCACGCCGCACAACGGTAAGGAAGAAGATTTTCAGCTCTTCATGGCGCTTCTCGATGGGGATCGCTTCGAAGGACGTTTCCGCGACGGTGTTCATTATGCTGACACCGCAGACATGATGCGTCGCCTTACCAAGGAAGAGTTGCTGAAATTTGATGGAACACCACTGTTCCCTGAACGCCGTGCCTACACGGTTAAGTACGACCTCTCTCCGGATGAAGCTGCACTCTATACGGCGGTCACAGAGTACGTTCGCACGGAAATGAACCGTGTTCAGAGGTTTGCGGAAAGTGACGGCAAGAAGCGGAACAACGTCGGGTTCGCTCTTCAGATTCTGCAACGTCGATTGGCTTCATCACCAGCCGCAATCTACCAGTCACTGAAGCGTCGTCGTGAGCGTCTGGAAAACGAGATTGCCGAAGCGCGACTGGCAAAGAAGGGGCTGACTTCCCCTATCGGCAGGGTCGAGGTGAATGACGATATAGTCGGCAATATCGACGAATACGGTCAGGATGAGATTGACGTATTTGAGGATACCATCTCGGCTGGTGCGACCTCGGCCCAAACGGTTGAGCAGCTTGAGCTGGAAGTCGAAACACTCAAGGGCTTGGAGGGGATGGCCCTGAATGTTCTGCACTCAGGGCAGGACACGAAGTGGAGCCAGCTCAACCGCATTCTCGATGACGAGCTTATGCTCGATCCGGATGGTCATCGCCGCAAACTGATCATCTTCACTGAGCCGAAAGATACCCTGCACTACCTGCTTGAAAAGGTAAGGGCACGTTTGGGGAAGCCAGAAGCTGTCGATGTGATCCATGGCGGTGTTACCCGAGAAGAACGCCGCAAGGTCGTAGAACGCTTTATGCAAGATCGGGACATGCTGGTCCTGATCGCTAACGACGCTGCTGGCGAAGGTGTGAACCTGCAACGTGGTCACCTCATGGTGAACTACGATTTGCCGTGGAACCCCAACAAGATTGAGCAACGGTTTGGCCGTATCCATCGTATCGGCCAAACAGAGGTTTGCCATCTCTGGAACCTTGTCGCGGCAGAAACCCGTGAAGGCGAAGTGTATGCACGGCTGCTGGAAAAGCTTGAAGCAGCTCGTGTAGCCCTCGGTGGCCGGGTTTATGACGTATTGGGTGAACTCTTCGAAGGCACTGCCCTGAGAGACCTCCTGTTTGAAGCCATTCAGTATGGTGAGCAGGAAGACGTTAAAGCACGGCTTTTCCAAGCTGTTGATGGCGCACCAGTAAATAAAACATACACAAGCGCACAGGTTGAGACTAACTGGAAATTACTTCGCGATGGGAAAGTATCTTGCCGGAAATCCGTAATCCCGCCAAAAAATTTTCAATAGTTTTTGGTTCCTCAGCAGAATCTGTGGGTAGCCATGGGTGTAGGAAGGTTGCCAACTGCATGATGCAAGGTTATTTTTAGTCCATCATAGGTGCGAAACCCATAGGATCGCTTGGTGACCACCTTG
>CAZBIN010000318.1:0-2993 GCA_964491995.1 uncultured Orrella sp. | reverse complement strand
GTCTGCGTTCTTGAAAAAGGCTCTGAAGTCGGTGCCCATATCCTGTCTGGGGCCGTCATGGATCCAGGTGCTTTGACAGAACTGATTCCTGACTGGAAGGAAAAAGGCGCGCCGCTTGATACGCCGGTAACGGAAGACAAGTTTTTGTTTCTGACCGAGTCTGGCCAGCGGGAGACACCACAGTGGCTGCTGCCGCCCTGTTTCCACAACGTCGGTAACTACGTAATCAGTCTGGGTCAGGTCACCCGCTGGCTCGGCGAGCAGGCTGAAGCCCTGGGTGTCGAAATTTTCCCGGGGTTTGCTGCTGCGCAGGTTCTTTATGGCGAGAAAGGTGAAGTGATTGGTGTCGCCACAGGTGACATGGGTGTCGGTCGCGACGGACAGCCCACTGCCCACCACCAGCCAGGTATGGCGCTGCTGGGCAAGTACACGATATTTGCCGAAGGTGCACGCGGACAGCTTGGACGTGAGCTGATCAGCAAGTTCCAGCTCGACAAGGGACGTGACCCGCAAAGCTACGGTATTGGCATCAAGGAACTGTGGGAAATTGATCCCGCCAGATCCAAGCCCGGGCTGGTGGTTCATACCGCGGGCTGGCCGCTCGACTCTGACACTTACGGGGGCTCGTTCCTTTACCATCTGAAAGACAACCTTGTGGCGGTCGGTATGGTGGTTGGCCTCGATTACGCCAACCCATGGCTGTCGCCTTTTGAAGAGTTCCAGCGCTACAAGACGCACCCGGCCATACGTTCAACGTTTGAAGGTGCCAAGCGCATTGCTTACGGCGCACGTGCCATCACTGCAGGTGGCCTGCTATCGCTGCCCAAACTGGTATTTCCAGGCGGCGCACTCGTTGGCTGCGAGGCTGGATTTCTCAACGCATCTCGCATCAAAGGTAGTCACGCTGCCATCAAGTCGGGCATGATGGCAGCCGACGCTGCCTTTGATGCCATCACCGCCCAGCGTGAGCACGATGAACTTGGCGCATATCCTGCTGCGTTCGAGCAATCCTGGTTACACACGGAACTGAACAAGGCACGCAATTTCAAGCAGTGGTTCAAAAAAGGTCGCACAGTTGGAACGCTGATGACGGGCATCGAGCAATGGCTTTTGCGCGGAAATATTCCCTGGACCATTCACCGTGACAAGCCTGATCATGTCAATCTCAAGCCAGCTGAACAGTGCGTCAAGATTCAGTACCCGAAACCTGACGGAAAGCTGACCTTCGATCGCCTGAGCTCGGTGTTTATCTCCAACACCAACCATGAAGAAAATCAGCCAATTCACTTGACACTGAAAGATGCCAACGTGCCGGTGCAGATCAATCTTGCCAAGTATGCGGGGCCCGAGCAGCGTTATTGCCCTGCCGGTGTCTATGAGTTCATCAAGGATGATGATGGACAGGATCGTCTGCAAATCAACGCTCAGAACTGCGTTCACTGCAAAACCTGTGACATCAAGGACCCAACACAGAACATCGTGTGGGTGACTCCGCAGGGTGGTGAAGGTCCGGTTTATACCAATATGTAAACAACCTGGCGGCAAGCCGGAGGCAACATGATCGACCCACAGGCACAAGCACTGATGCAAGCCCTGGCGAAGCTAGGAGTTGCCTCCGTCAGTCAGGTAGGTCCTGAACTGGCACGAGAGGCCTATCTGGTCCGAAAGAGCATCACCCAGCCCGACCCCGTTCCGGTGGGCGAGGTTCAGGATTTTGAGATCAAAGGTGATGACGGGCACCCGATTCCTGTGCGCCTCTATCGACCGAGTCGACCGGGCGCAGCAACCACCGGTCTGACGGTTTATTTCCACGGGGGCGGGTTCGTGATCGGTTCAATCGAATCGCACGATGTGCTGTGCCGCCAGCTATGTGAGGCGTCTGGTCATGCGGTACTCTCGGTTGACTACCGACTGGCACCTGAACATCCATTTCCCGCGGCTTTTGATGACTGCCTGGCAGCAACTCGCTGGGCCCACTCTAACGCGGCGCAGATGCAGATCGACCCCCGCCGCATTGCGGTTGCAGGCGACAGCGCAGGCGGCCAACTTGCAGCAGTCGTTGCACTGGCATTGCGTCAGGATAGCAAAATTCGTCTGGCATTCCAGTTACTCATATATCCGATTACTGATGCGCTCATGAGTCAGCCCTCCATTGAACGCAACGGTAGCGGTTATCTGCTGACCAAGGCCACCCTTGAGGCGTATTACGGTCATTACTGGCCAGAGCTTTCGTCTCGCCACGACTGGCGCGCATCTCCCTTGCTCGCCAAGGATCTTTCAGAATTGCCAGCAGCCTTGATCCTGACCGCAGGTTTTGATCCGCTGCGAGATGAAGGTCTGGCTTACGCTGACAGGCTTTCAAGCAGCGGTGTGGCAACTCGATATGTATGCTTTGAACGGCAGATTCATGGCTTCATGCCGATGGGTCGGGTCATTGATGAGTCCGGCCTTGCGCTCGACTTGTGCGCTCTGGCACTGGCCAAAGCACTGACGGCTGACAAGGAATAATCTGCAAATGAGCCAGAACAGACCTCAGGCAACACCCACTGTGCAGATCAACAATGAACGTGTGATCGTGACACAGTGGCACTTTGAGCCCGGCGCCGAGACCGGTTGGCACACACACGAGCATGATTATGTTGTGGTTCCGACCACTGACGGTGACCTTTTGCTTGAAACCGATCAAGGCCCGATCAAGGTTCAGCTCACCTGTGGTCAATCGTACACACGGACTGTCGGAGTTAGCCACAACGTCATCAACGCGGGATCCAGGCCCCTGGTCTTTGTTGAAATCGAACTCAAGTAACGCAATCCATTGATGACCCCTGCCTTATCAAGGCGAATCCGATTGCAAGCAAGCCTTTGCGGCCTCGCCAGCTTCTGACACTCGGCTGCACAAACCCTTTGGTTGCCACGAAATGCATGAAGGGCGGTTTGAAAGCCGCCCTTCATGTTTCAATTTAAAAAGACCGAATCAAAATTTCTACCTGACG
>CAZBIN010000317.1:0-3007 GCA_964491995.1 uncultured Orrella sp. | reverse complement strand
CCGTGATCAACCTGGTTTCTGGATCAGACATCAAGGGAAATCTTCGAATCGGACTGTCTAATGATGCGCTGCTTATTCTGGACCTGTTTGACACTGCGGAATATGCGTGTATTCCCGCAACGACCCCGGTGCCTGAATCGTCATGTGCCACAGCTTCACTGAATGGATGAACGGGTCAAACAAGTCTGCAGCAAGGCTGGGGGGCCAGAACGGCTCACCGGCAACCGGTCCGGAATTCTTGTTCTTGCTCTTTTTCGCCAAAAGTCGTGCTGCCAGGCGTGCCGGGAATTGACGCCCACGTGCAGTCCAACTCGGCATCGTCACCAGACGAATCGGACTGCACGCGGGCATTACGGGACAAATCTATGCTTAAAAATTTTCCGCGCAGACTCAACCCGCCATAGACTGCAACTTCAGTTTGGAGAGCGGCAAGCTGTGCGCTCTTTGCCCTGTCAAAGCAGCCACCGCGTTGACAACTGCGGGCGCCACCCCGGGCAACCCCGGTTCACCGATACCGCCCATCGCTTGCCCACTCTGCACGATGCGAACGTGGACCTTGGGCATCTGATCCGGCGTCAAGATCCGGTATGCACCAAAATTCCGGGCCGTCGGCTGACCATTCTCATAGGCATATTCTTCAACCAGCGTCTGCGAAAGACCAAGCGCAACCGCCGAGCGCACTTGATCCTCAATGGTGGCGGGGTTGACGATACTTCCAGGATCAATCGCCACCCAGACATCATGCACCACCACCTCGCCGGCGCGATTCAGGCTAACTTCAGCGATGGTCGCCACCTCGGTTCCAAACGCTGATATCAGGGCAGCACCGCGCGCCCGGCGTGATCCATCTGCTGCCGAAAACGGGCCACGCCGCCAACCTCCACTGGTCTGGGCAACCGTCTCGAGCAAATGTTTCTGGCGTGGATTGTTCGCCACCAGTTTCAGACGCAACTCGAATGGATCATGACCACCTGCGAGGGCCATCTCATCAAAAAACGTCTCGTAGAAGTAATCATTCATCGAGTGACCGACCGAACGCCAGAACCCGATCACAGCAGGCACCTGCACCGGAACCTGAGCGACGCGCCGGTTCGCGATGGCGTAGGGCTTGCTGACCATACCTTCAACCGCAGACGGATCTGCCGCGTCCGGTTTGCGGCCGAACAGGCGGCCAATCGGCCCCTCACCGACTGCTTCGATTTCCAGGGCAACCGGCATCCCGTTCTGGTCGAGTCCTGCCTTGAAACGGGCTACACCGATCGGTCTGAGCGCATCTCTCAAAAACTCTTCCTCGCGACTCCAGATCACCTTGACCGGTTTGCCAACGGCCTTGGCCAGAAGGATCGCCTGGGGCATCGGATGAGCGGTCGGATACAGGAAGTGCCGGCCAAAGAAACCACCCAGAATCGGGGAGTGCAATATCACCTTGGCGGGATCAACCCCGGCAACTTTTGCAGCAGTGACCTGAAAGATATCAGGCGCCTGGTTGGGCACCCACACCTCGAGCGTTGCATCGGCATTGAAGCGCGCGATCGACGATGGCGGCTCCATCTGGGCATGCGCCAGAAAAGGTGCATCGAAATGGGCCTCAACGATACGTGCCGCCCCTGCCATTGCCTTGGCGCAGTCACCGACCTGTTCTGCCACGACCCCCGGTCCCGGCGCACTGGCCAGTTGCGCGCGCATCCCGCTCGAGGAGAAGCTTGCAGGCATCGTGTGCGGGCTCGCCAATTCCGGGTAAGTCCAGCGGATCTTGAGCGACTCCACTGCACGTCTGGCCCGCCACCAGCGATCTGCGACAACAGCAACGGCTCCGGCAAGCCGGTGCACCGAGTGCACACCCGGCATGGCCTTGATCTCATTTTCATTGTCAATGGCAGCCGGCTCCCCCCCCAGCCGCGGAGCGTGCTGCACAGCCGCCATCAACATGTCAGGCACCGTCAGATCAATAGCGTACCTGGCCTTGCCCGTGGATTTGTCCGCGACGTCAATACGCGCAACCGGCTTGCCGATCCATCTGAATTCTGTGCTCGAACGCAAAGGAACGTTGTCCGGAAACGGCAAAGTAGCCGCCACGGCTGCCAGCTCCGCATAGGATATCGAACGCCCCGATGACCGTTCAACCACCTTGCCAGCGTCCGTCACCAGGCTCGCGACAGGTACCCCGAGCTTTTGTGCAGCAGCCTGCATCAACATCATGCGCGCGCTCGCACCGAGTCGACGCATCACATCATAAGATGATCGAACAGAGTAACTACCACCCGTAAAGCGACGGCCATTGACGAGAAGAAACTCGGGACCTGGCGCGGCACACTGCACTGTAAATCGGACCGGATCCATATCAAGCTCCTCGCCAACGATCTGGGCCATTGCCGTGCTGATACCCTGCCCACCATCGACAAAGGCACTTTCCAGCAAGACCGTCCCGTCAGGGCGAATCTCAATGAATGCCCACGCGTTCATCCCCGGTTTAACAGACGTCGGTCTGTTTTGCGCGCTTGCAATCGGGTGCGGCAACACAGCACCAAGCACCAGGGCAGTCGCAGACACACCCAGAAACTGCCTGCGCGAAAGGTTGACAATCGTGCCAGACGCCGCCAGCGGCAAGCTTCCCAGACGGGACTCAATCGAAGCCATGGTTTTCTCCTGCATCACGATTGCACCGCATCACGCACCGCACTGGCAACAGCGCTGTAAGTGCCACACCGACACAGGTTCGACATGGCAGCCGAAATCTGCTCATCGGTTGGCCTGGGATACTGCTTGAGCAGCGCAGTGGCAGCCATCACCTGCCCCGACTGGCAATATCCACACTGCGGCACCTGGTGTTTGATCCAGGCAGCCACAACACGCTTTCCGACAGGATCTGCCTCAATGGCCTCGATGGTCATCACTTCCTTGCCAGCGACCGCAATCACAGGCATCACACAGGATCGCTGGGCCTGCCCGTCAATCCAGACCGTACAGGCACCACACTGCGCCACACCGCAGCCGTATTTGGTACCCG
>CAZBIN010000316.1:0-3012 GCA_964491995.1 uncultured Orrella sp. | reverse complement strand
GATACGCCAGTGCCAGTCTGTTCATGACGGCGAGAATCCGTGCCCTTCCAATCAGCTCCTCAAAGCGTGCGTTGTTTGCCTGCGTCTGGTAGACGTAAAAGTTGTCCTGAACCGTTAGCAAGTCAAGCAAAGACCGACGTCCGACTCTGAACTGCTGATCGTAACCACTGACCAGCTTCTTTGCGGAGACGACTTGTCGTTTGCCGACCGCAGCTCGTTGTTTGGCAGAAAGGTGCTGTGCCCATGTGCTTAACAGACGCTCTTTAAGGGTAATTCGTGCTTCAAGCAGGCCTTGCCTGGCAGCCTCAACCTGAGACTGTGCGCTGATGGTAGATCCGTAGGCTGAACCGCCGTCAAACAGCGGAACGCTCAGATTGAGTTGCGTCACATAGTCGCCTTGACCGAGACCTTGTGTCGTCTGCTTCTGGTAACTGAGATTGACGGTCGGCGAGAAGCCGGCTTTTGCCTGGCGCACCGAGGCCTGTGCGGCTTCGATTTCCGAAAGCTGCTGTGAGATCAAGGGATGTTTGTCGTCAATTGCCGCCAGTGCCTGTTCCTGGCTTGCGGGCAAGACGCCGCGAATATTTTCGTAGCCGGACGGTTTGCTAGGCAGAGCCCCGAGCAGCATTCTGCTTAGCCTGAGTGAATAGACTTCATGCTCAGCCAGCTTTTCTTCTAACGACAGTTTCGCACTCTCGACTCTGACCTGGGCCTGATCGACATCGATCCGACGTCCTTGGTCTACACGAGCGATACTCAGTATGTCATTTCTGAGCCGCTCATGAGCCGCCAGGTTTGCTTTTGCGATGCGAATCAGTTCCCCTGTACGTATCCAGTTCAGGTACGCCTCAATGACAAGAAACGCCACTTCGTCCTGTGTGATCCGGTGTTGCTGTTTGCGAGAGTCGAGCACGGCCTGTGCACGTTCGACACCGGATTGAATTCGCCAGCCTGACCAGATGTTCAGGCTGACGGCCGGTGACTGGATCCACGTGTCGTTTGGCTGAAATGGCGTGGCGGGTACATTGCTGTAAATGCTGTTGGTACCCTGCCAGCTGATTTGCGGGAAGTGTCCGCTTCGGGCCGTCACAATATCGTAATCTGCTGCTCGCACTTTTGCTTGCGCTGCCAGTATGGATGGGTACTGGGACAGTGCGATCGCCACGGCTTCGTCCAGTGTCTGGCTGTTCGAGATACCTCCATGGAGCGCCAGCCCAAAGGAGAGAAACAGAGCAGATAGGTTTTTACGCATGGTGTCTCGCACATCAAGGCACTGCACTGTGCACCCATCATTGATACCGACGCAGGAGGTCAAGTCTGAGCACTTGAGAACCAACAAGACCCTAGGGTCTGCATGGTCCTGGCTGAAAACGGAGTTCAGCATAACTGGTTTTAATCGGCATGTGTACTGCATACACGATGCTGAGTCGCCTGATTTTTCGTCACTGGTGTCAACCATGACGTGGCTGCTGCGTGAGTTTCTGTGCTGCATTGATTGATAACATTTTCTGATTAAATTATCAAAAAAAACGACTAGTGATTTATTGGTTATTTGATTTAAGTTAATGCACTGGGCAAAAGATGTTGTGAGCGCTGCCGCCATCCAGAGTGCAACGCGTGCCCCGCGTTTACGGCATTCGTCGCTAGAAATACATCAGCCGGATTTGTTCTAGATTTGTGCATCGTCAGCACACTGGCGATGCGGCAGGTTTGCACGAAATGCAGGTAAAAAAAGCACGGCCAGAGGCGAGATAAGCGCCCGTTACCCAAACGATTGAGGAGACAAATCATGAAGAGAAAGTTCAATTCGGTGTCAACAGGCCTGGTGGCAGCCTGTTTTGCGTTCGTAGCCCTTCCTGCAAGTGCTCAGACTTCACTGTCTGTGGTTCATGGCAGCCCGGTCAAACACGTGATTTCAGTCCTCGGATCCGAACCCTGGATGCAGTGCGTCAAGGACAAGGTCGGTAAAGAGGTCGATTTCAAGTACTACCCTGCTGGACAGATCTCCAAGAGCCCTGAGTTGCTCAGAGCGCTTGATAGCGGTATTGCCGATCTTGCTCCGGTGTCGATTGGTTACGTCACCGATGAAATGCCTCTGAGCGGTGTGGCGATGCTGCCGGGTCTGGGTAGCACTTCGACCGAGATCGTCACAGCCTATTCCAAGGCAATTCGTCCTGGAGGCGTTTTGTCAGCTGAATTTGAAAAGCAGGGACTGGTGCCGATCTGGGTTCAGACATTCCCGCCATATCAGATTGTTTCGACACGAGGCAAAATCGATAAACTAGGCGACTTCAAGGGACGGGTGGTTCGCTCTGCGGGTGGCGCCATGAACCTGGCGATCCAGCAACTCGGTGGTTCACCTGCGGAAATTGCCATTGGCGAGACCTACATCGCGCTGGAACGAGGCACGGCAGACAGCACGATTTCAGCACTCGCCAGCATCAAACCCTTCAGCCTGCACGAGATCGCCAAAAGCATCAGCACGAATGGTGCGTTCGGGACATTCTCCAACGTGATGTCCATGAAGAAGGACAAGTTCAACAAGTTGCCTGCGAACGTGCAGAAGGTGTTTATCGACTGCGGCCTGCAGACCGAACAGAAAATGGCTCAGACCATGGATGCAGAGGTCTTGGAGCTGGCAAAAGAGTTCGCAGCAAAAGGCATTGAGGTCTATGCGTTCACCCCCGAGAATCTGGCTGCCATCAATGGAGCGCTCGCCAATGTCCAGAAAGACTGGGTCAACCGCCTGAGCCGTCGAGGTCTGCCTGCCCAGGCCGTGCTGGATGGGTACAGCAAGCTGCTGAGTGGTCAGTGACAAGCCTGTTTTCTGGTTGTGCCCGGTTGGGTCATGCATAGACTCTGCAAGAGAGGAGAAAGATATGTTCAAGCTGCACAGCTTGCTGGATCGCTTCGTCCAGGTGCTTGAGAACATTGGTGCGGTGATTGCAGGCATCGTTCTGCTTGCCTGCATGTTGCTGGTTACGCTTGATTCGGTTTTGCGCTATGTATTGT
>CAZBIN010000315.1:0-3012 GCA_964491995.1 uncultured Orrella sp. | reverse complement strand
TACATTGACATTCAATAGAACATCGATGTGTTTTATTGTGCATCAGTGATGTTTCTTTGTAAATCCAGTTGCTGGATATTCCGTGTCAGAACGAAAAAGACCAATGGGTGAATTCCATCGCGTGTGCGCTGGCGCATTCCCGCTTCAGGATTTCAAGGCTCGCTGATTCTGCTCGACAATGTCTTCCAGCACCTTCGCGAGATCTCTGCCCACATCTTGCATGGCGAGTTCATCCTTTGAGGCTTTGATCTGCTCCAGATCGAACCTCATCGCCTCTTCAATACCCGCAAATGCCATGGCCCACTCATCAAACCCACGCACATCGATCTTCTCAAAATGCAGGATCGTGACATCCGAATGCCGATCATCCATCTGAATCGATTCAAACAGAGCTTCGATCTCCTCTTGAGCACCTTCGATGACCTGACAGAAAAAGCCACCCGAGTACAGAAGTGCGCCGGTGATGCCTTTGGCAGGATTGTTCTGGTGCGCCGTCGCCAGAATGTTTTCAATCTCAGACTGAATGGCCTGTCTGTCACCGATCATTGAGTTCTTGCTGATGTAGGCCAGACGGTACAGGTCTTGATGGTCAGATTCGGTCATGGTCAGATCCTGAGATGGCCATTGTGGTGGCTTTCCAGATGGCTGCTGGCGTTGCTGTGAGCAATTTCGTGTCAGTATGCCTATTCATCGGGCAGGCAAACTCTTGAATAAATGTTGCAACCTGGTCGCCTGGCATCGGACGGCTAAACAGGTAGCCCTGGATGCGGTGGATATCGATCGATTCGAGGATGCCAAGTTGCCTCTGCGTCTCCACCCCTTCGGCAATCACCATCAACTTGAAGACATCGGCCACAGCCACGACCGATCGCACCAGCGTCAGAAACTGTTCTGCAATTTCCGGATTGTCGCTGGAGAGCCCTAGGATAAAGGACCGATCCACCTTGAGGATGTTCAGTGGCATCGCGTGAATCTGCGTGAGCGATGAGTAGCCCGTCCCGAAGTCATCCATGGAAATCAGGCACCCCAGCCTGGATAATTCGTGCAACGCGCTGGACAGGCCCGGTGGCGGCGCACTGCTTTCGGTAATCTCGATATGCAGTTGGCGTGCAGCCAGACCCGACTCTTCGAGCGCACGTTGCACACTGTCAATCAACATCCGGGGTTCCAGAAACTGGGTTGCGCTGACATTGACACTGACGGCAGGGCGAGAACCATCTGCCCTGGCTGGCCAGGATGCCGCGTCTTTGCATGCTCGTCGCAAGACCCATGATCCCAGCACGTCCATGATACGAATCTCTTCCGCCGTCGAAATGAAAACGCCCGGCGGAATCAGACCTTTGGTCGGGTGATTCCAGCGCAACAGCGCTTCAAATGCGAGGATTCTTGTCGAGCGGGTGTCAATAATGGGTTGGTAATGCAGTACGAACTCCTGATTGGCCAGCGCGCTGTGTAGTGCGGTTGCATTGACGACCAGTGACGTTCGCAGGTCATTCTCGACCTCAAAGAGTTTGCGCGCTCGCTCTCGCATGGCCGGATCAAATACCAGTGCTTTGGCTCGCTGGATTTTGGCTTGATGAAGAGCCACCTCCGCGGCATGCATAAGGGACTTTGCATCGTTTGCCTGACTCGCCTCATCCGCAATGCCGACACGAATACTCAATACGACGATCTCGCCACTCACAGCAAAAGGTCGTTGCGTGAAATCGAACAATTTGGCGATGACTTCTTCGCGAGACTGCTCACGGCTGAAACATAATGCAATGTGATCACCATGCACCCGACCGACCGCCAGCACGTCTGGAAAGGTCTTGAGCACGCGCTTGGTGACCATTGACAGGATCCGGTCACCCAGGTCTGACCCGATCGAATCGTTGACGGTTCCGAACCGGCTGATCTCGACAATCAACACATAGATCGAACCAATTCCATGTTCCTCGGCCAGCGACTGGACGCGTTCGACCATGGCCTGTCGTATCAAAACACCCGTCAGGGCGTCGCGAGGGAGTTTAAGTGTCGAATCGGGCTGCATCAGAAGATCCTTATGAGACAAATAACCTTGAGCTCTATGGATTGAAACAGTCACCGCCGCACTTTTGCCGTCTCAGATGACAAGAGCAAAGTTGAGTCGTCGAGCTGCCGATCATTGACCAAGGCAGTACTGCCGATGATCGATCCCACACCAAACCTGCGGTGTGGACACTTTTATCTGATCGACTGACCTGTTAAGACCGTGATAGAGAAAAATCATTAAAATTAACAAAAACAATTTTACAATTTGATTTTAACAATATCACCATATATTCTTTGAATTTACTTCAGCTTTGCTTGCGTCACGTCAACCGTGCGATGTTGTTTGCATCCATGCGTGGATGACCACTGATGAGTGCATTGATTCGCCACTAAGCTTCAACCGTCGATAAGATCGAGGCAGACTCCAGTGCGGTCGCGGTGCAAGTGGGAACTATCCAGTTTCAGCAATCGTCCCTACTCCGTCAGTCCGGCGACACCAGTCTGGAGTCACAAATGACGCGACCACTGAACCTCGTGAAGCGGTTTCCCGGAAGGCTAATGATTTCCTAAGCCAAATCTAGGGCCCATAGATTCAGACCATCCATGTCAGGAATCTCAAGACTTACGAGCGCAAGAAACCGTCCGACAGCGGACATCTTGTCTAAAGTCGGAATCGCAAACCCGTGTCTCAAAAGTCCGTCATTCTTGCTCGTCTGAGCCGGATTCTTTGCCAACACCATCTATCTGAGATCAGAAAATCTGCATGATCAGTGAAAATTGACCGATCTAAGACATGCGTTAACAGACGTTAGTTGCATTTTCACCGATTTTGAAAATCGACAGGTTCTATTTCTTCTCTGCACTGCTGAAAAGCGGAAATAAAGTCTGTCGAAAATCTCACAGGAAAGCAGAAGTTTGAAAATTGACGCAAAGTCTGTCGACCTGTTCTGCGGGTGCCTCGTTCAATCAGAATTGCCCTATGCTCACGAAGGCCGCGCA
>CAZBIN010000314.1:0-3032 GCA_964491995.1 uncultured Orrella sp. | reverse complement strand
CACGGTCAGACTGACGCCATTGACGGCAACCGACCCTTTGTACGCAAAATACGCCCCCAGAGACGCAGGGACTTCGATCACCAGTTTCCAGGACTCGCCAACTTGCTCGAACACCGCCACCTTGCCCAGCCCGTCTACATGACCTGACACAATGTGTCCGCCAAGAGGATCTCCCAGGCAGAGTGCTTTTTCCAGGTTGACCTTACCCGGTTCAGCCAGGCCCACCGTACGGTTCAAACTCTCGCGTGAAACATCAACCGTAAACCCGCCGTCGATCAACGATGTCACTGTCATGCAAGCACCCTGCAGCGCAATCGAGTCACCGACCTTCACACCTGACATGTCCAGATCGCCAGCATCGACGGACAGACGCACGCCTGCCTGGGCCTGTCCTATGGCAACCGGTTTGACTTCGCTGATCTGCCCGATGGCAGCCACAATCCCCGTAAACATTCTGACTCTCCTGATGACTCTGTCTGTGCTGACTGTTGTCTGTCTGCTGTATCTAGCCGCTTTGCCATGATCGGCCTTTGATTGTTACATCCAGCGCTGATTTGCCTGATGAATACGCTGTGCAATGTTCTTCCAGCGACTGACCGAGCGCGCCCGCAATCGCAAATCCTGACCGATGGAGCAACTGTCGATAAACTCAAGCTTGGACGCCTGCTCCAGGCCGTCTATGGATGGCACATTAAGCATCGGTGCTCCGCCCCCGAGAAAGACTGGTGCCAGATAAAGGAGCAGCTCATCAACACAACCCGCAGTCCACAACGCTCCGGTCAGACGGGCTCCCGCCTCGACATGCACTTCGTTGATCTCTTGCTTGGCAAGCCAGCGCATAACACCGTCCAGATCAACCCTGTGAGGTTGATAAAAATCAGGCAACGCAACGATTCTGGCACCGCGCTCGCGCAGTCTTCTGGCTTTGGCTTGGTCAAACTGCGCCACAAACAAGATCAAACCTGGCGTGTCAAGTAGCTTGGCGTTCTCAGAAATTGCAAGGCTTGCATCAATCACCGCACGCCTGGGTTGCCTGGGCGTCTGCACCGAGCGAACATTCATCTGTGGGTCATCGGCCGTGACGGTTCCAATCCCGGTGAGCACCAGACAGCTTCTCGCGCGCCAGTGATGTCCGTCCGAACGCGCCTCATCGCCCGTGATCCACTTCGACTGACCTGACGCTGTGGTCGTGTACCGATCCATGGAAGCAGCAATCTTGGCCCATGTATAAGGCAGGGCCAACAGCATTCTGAAAATAAAGCCCGGATTGATCTCCATCGCCTCATCAGCACAGACGCCAACCGTCACAGCGATTCCTGCCGCACGCAGCGCGGCAACCCCGCGGCCGGCCACAGACGGGTTTGGATCAACATGTGCAATCACAACACGACGCGGCCGCGCCTCAATAAGTGCATTGACACAGGGGGGTGTTTTACCAAAATGGCTGCACGGCTCCAAGGTGACGTAAACCGTCGAGCCTGACGCGCTCAATCCACGCTCTTTAAGCTGACGCAATGCCATGACCTCTGCATGCGCCTGACCAGCAAGCTGCGTTGCTCCTTCTGCCAAAAGATGTCCTTCGCGGACAATGACACAGCCAACTCTGGGATTCGGTGAAGGGACATAAAGCGCCGCACGGGCCAGGTCCAAAGCCTGATCCATCCAGAACTTATCATCACGAGTGGCGGACTCTGCTTCCAGCATGCTTGACGATTCCCGGACCCAGACTAGCTGGTCTTGCCAGATTTGCTGCCCTGCATTTCTTTGATTGCCTGGACGAACTCGCCAATATCCTCAAAACTCTTGTACACGGATGCAAACCGGACATACGCAACTTTATCGAGTTTATTCAGTTCGTCCATCACCAGCGCACCGATCGTTTCAGTGGTCACCTCGCGCTGTCCGCTGGTGAGCAACTGCTCCTCGATCCGGGTGACGACCTGATCGATCTGATCCATGCTCACCGGGCGCTTTCTCAGGGCAAGTTTCAGACTGGCTTTGAGCTTTTGTGCATCGTACTCATGACGACTGCCATTACGCTTGACCACCACCGGCATGGCCAGTTCAGCACGCTCATAGGTGGTGAAGCGCTTGTCACAATGATCGCAACGTCGCCGCCGACGGATGAAGTCGCCCTCGTCGCCGACCCGGGAGTCAACGACGGCGGTCTCTGAATGACCACAATAAGGGCATCTCATCGCAAGTGCTGACGATCAACGATAAACAGGGAAGGCCTCGGTCAGAGCATGCACACGTGCGCGAACCCCGTCGAGATTGCCTTCGCTATACGGATCATCCAGAACATCGGCAATCAGGTGAGCCGTCGCCTCGGCCTGTTCAGCCCCAAAACCGCGGGTGGTCATCGCAGGCGTACCCAGACGAATCCCACTGGTCACGAATGGTTTTTCCGGGTCGTTGGGGATTGCGTTCTTGTTGACCGTGATATGCGCTTTGCCCAGGGCCTGTTCGGCATCTTTGCCGGTAATCCCCTTGGCACGCAGATCAACCAGCATGACATGACTTTCCGTCTTGCCAGAAACGATCCTCAGACCACGGCTCACCAGCGTTTCGGCAAGCACCTGTGCATTACGCACCACCTGCGCAGCGTACTCTTTGAACTCGGGCGCGAGTGCCTCTTTGAAAGCCACTGCCTTGGCCGCAATCACATGCATGAGCGGACCACCTTGAATGCCAGGGAAGATTGCCGAGTTGATGATTTTCTCGTGCTCAGCCTTCATCAGAATAACGCCGCCTCGGGGACCACGCAGCGACTTGTGGGTCGTCGATGTCACAAAGTCGGCATAGGGCACCGGGCTTGGATAAGCGCCACCGGCGATCAAACCCGCATAGTGTGCGGCATCGACCAGCAGATATGCATTGTTCTCGCGCGCAATGCGCGACAGACGTTCAAAATCCATTTTCAGGGAATAGGCCGAAGCGCCTGCAACAATCAGCTTGGGCTTTTCAGTCTTTGCCAGATGCTCGACCTTGTCGTAGTCCAGCACTTCGTTCGCATCCAGACCGTATTGCAG
>CAZBIN010000313.1:0-3045 GCA_964491995.1 uncultured Orrella sp. | reverse complement strand
AGAAGGATCTGATCATTTCAGGCGGAGTTAACGTCTATCCACGTGAGATCGAGGAAGTGCTGTACAGCCATCCGGCGGTCGCCGAGGCGGCGGTGATTGGCGTCCCTGACGAATACTGGGGTGAAGCAGTCAAGGCAATTGTAGTTTTACGGCGTGACCTTAGTGCCAGTGCCGAAGAGTTGCTGACCTACTGTCAGCAGAGTCTTGCCGGTTACAAGTTGCCCAAGAGCTTCGAGTTTGCAGATGCTCTGCCACGCAACGCGGCCGGGAAAGTGCTCAAACGTGATCTTCGTGAGACTACGGGCTGATCAAGTTCAGGTCTTATTAATTTTCGATTGGAGGGCAATCATGAGCCAGGCTAGTGGGCGTCTTATAGTCGGCATCTCGGGTGCCAGCGGTGTCATTTATGGTATCAGGTTGCTCGAGATACTTCAGCATGTCCCTGACATTGAGACGCATTTGGTCCTTTCCCCCTCGGGCAAGCTCAATATCAGGCTTGAAACGGATTGGGCAGTAAGTGATGTGGAGTCGCTTGCCGATCATGTACATGATTTTCGAGATATCGCTGCTAGCGTTTCGAGTGGCTCTTTCAAGACACTCGGCATGGTAATCGCGCCTTGTTCCATAAAAACCTTGTCGGGAATAGCTTTGTCCTACGCTGATAATCTGCTGACACGGGCAGCCGATGTGGTTCTCAAGGAGCGACGCCGATTGGTGCTGATGGTGCGCGAAACACCCTTGCACGTCGGGCATTGCAAGTTGATGCTCGATGCCGCAAATTTGGGGGCGATCCTGGCACCACCCATGCCAGCGTTCTACAATAGGCCGGCGACGCTGGACGATATCATCAACCACAGTGTGGGCCGGGTTCTTGATCTATTCGATATTGACGCTCAGGTGGTTAAGCGCTGGGAAGGCCCGAGGACGGCCCTGCGCCCTGTTGAAGTAGCGAGTGAATAGACTGCAGCCACACAGATAGCAGGATAAATGGGGGTCTTTTGATGCGTGCGCACAGCGATGTTGCCGACTATTTGCAGAATAATCATGTGATGACATTGGCCACCATTGGTGTCAACGGTCCGGCTGCAGCCGCTGTGTTTTACGTCAATCTGGATTTGACTTTCTATTTTCTTTCATCTCCACGCACGCTTCATGCGATCAATCTCGCCGCCGAGCCGCGGACTTCGGCAACCGTTCAGGCGGACTGCGCCGACTGGACAAAGATTCGTGGCGTGCAGCTCGCGGGCCGCGCCTGGCAGATTGACGGTGCAGAGCGCAAATTAGCCGAACAATTTTATGGCGAAAAATTTCCCGGCATTCTTGATGGGCGGCGCGTCCCTCTGGCGATTGCCGAGGCCTTGCGGCGAATCTGCTGGTACAGGTTTGATGTAGAGCATCTTCGCTTCATTGACAACAGCCGTGGCTTCGGTCATCGCGACGAGTGGACGGCCGCAGCCTTCCTGGCTCAGGGTTTGTCAGGGAAAGACGCCTGATTTGAAACTGTGCGGCTGCTCATCGGCCCCTTTGAACGCTCGTTCATTGGGACGTAGTCGAGGACATGCGTAAGTTCAAGATGTCCAAGGAAGGTTTGGTCGCCCGTCAGTCCATGCTCGGCGTGATTCAGGCCGCCATGGGATTGCCAGGTTACGGTCTCCTTGGCACCACAAGCTCAATGATTTCCATTCGGAAGGCTATCTGTGCCAGTTCGTCGGCCGGATCGCCGCGAGCGCGCATTCCTTTGCCCGCTGTCAAGTGCGCAGGTGGCCTTTTGCCGTGGGATGTAGCGCACGAACTTGGGTCGCCCTGGCCATAGGCCGCTGCTGTCTGAAACATCTGCAGGGGGCTGTCCGACCCGCTCCCTACGCGTGCGCAAGATGGCGGATTACAAAATGAAAGATTGAGTTCATTGTGAAATTTTGCGGATTGCTTATTGTGGCATAAAATAGCCTGATGAAGATAAAACATCATATATAACAATGTGTTAGGTGTTTTGTTATGTTGTGGCATGGGATTTGCTTAGTAACTCTCAATTCAAACAAACGTAAGAGACCTGTCATGAGCAAGCCCCTTGAAGGGATTCGTGTCCTCGATCTGACTCACATGCTTTCGGGTCCTTATGCCGGAATGATTCTTGCCGACTTGGGTGCCGAGACGATCAAGGTCGAGCCGCTCGCTGGAGAAGGGACGCGTGCCTTACTAGCCAAAGATCCTCGGCATTCTTTCAAGGGTATGGGTGCATACTTTTTAACGCTCAATCGCAACAAGCAGAGTGTCTGCATTGACCTGAAATGCGAGCAGGGTCTGGCTGTGTTCCATGAGCTGGTTCGTAAGGCGGATATTGTGCTGGACAACTTCAGCGCGGGCGTTCCGCAGAAGCTGAAGATTGATTTTCCTCACCTCAAACTCATTAATCCATTAATTATCACCTGTTCGATATCCGGCTTTGGTCAGGATGGACCTAATTACCTGCGGCCAGCTTTTGACCAAGTGGTCCAGGGGATCGGTGGCGGCATGTCGATCACCGGTGACAATGCGGATACACCCACCCGTGCCGGCATTCCGATAGGTGATCTTGGTGGCGGCATGTTTGCCGTGATGGGGGTGCTCGCCGCACTGCAGGCTCGCCACAGCAAGGGCCATGGTCAGCACGTCGACATCAGCATGCTTGACTGCCAGATAAGCATGCTGAACTACATGGCCACCATGTACTTGCTGAGCGGCGAGAATCCCGCGCCGCTGGGTAACGGACACTTCGTTCATGTGCCGTACAACACTTATCGCACCGCCGACGGTTTCGTCATTGTGGCGGTGATTTTCGACAGCTTTTGGGATGGCTTGGTTAGTCTGCTGGACGTCGAAATACTGAAGGACCCCAAGTACAAGACTCAACCGGCGCGTTTAGCCGACAAGGTGCTGATCGATGGGGTCCTCAATGAGATATTCGCTACGCGCAGCACGGCGCACTGGGTCGAGAAACTGTCTTCAGTACGTGTTCCCTGCGCACCGGTTAATCGCTTTAGTGAGGCACTTTCCGATCCTCAGGTG
>CAZBIN010000312.1:0-3091 GCA_964491995.1 uncultured Orrella sp. | reverse complement strand
GTAGTGAAAAATCGGCTGTCGTTGCCCAACCCGGTACTGTTCGCATCGAACTGGCAACGGCTTCAGGCGAAACCAGGGTCCTGAAAGCCTCAACTAAGGTTCTTGCCGGAGAGGTCCTTGACGCAGCTGTGCTGAGCAAGAAAGCCTTGCGCAGTTTTCTGGAAAAGCAGGTGCAGGATGCGAAAGCCCAGGGTGTGCTGTTCTCTGCGCACCTGAAAGCCACCATGATGAAGGTTTCAGACCCTATCATCTTTGGCCATGTCGTATCGGTCTACTACGGCCCCGTGCTGGAAAAGCATGCAGCTTGCCTGGCCGAAGTGGGTTTCAATCCCAACAACGGGATTGGTGATCTGTACGCCCGCCTGGACAAACTGTCTGCCAGCCAACGCGCTGAAATCGAAACCGATCTGCAAGCACTCGCTGCCCAGCGGCCTGCTCTGGCGATGGTGAACAGCGACAAAGGCATCACCTGCCTGCACGTCCCATCGGATGTGATCGTCGACGCGTCGATGCCTGCGATGATCCGTGACTCTGGCAGCATGTGGAACGCGGAAGGCAAGCTGCAGCAGACCAAGGCTGTGATTCCAGACCGTTGCTATGCAAGCATCTATCAGACGGTTATTGACGATTGCAAAAAGAATGGGGCACTTGACCCTGTGACGATGGGAACCGTTCCTAACGTCGGTTTGATGGCTCAAGCCGCAGAAGAGTACGGCAGTCACGACAAGACCTTCGAGATCGATCAGGCAGGAACAGTTCGCGTGGTGGACGAAGCGGGTAAGGTGCTGCTCGAACAGAACGTGGAAGCGGGCGATATTTTCCGTATGTGTCAGGTCAAAGATGCACCGATCCGTGACTGGGTCAAACTGGCAGTCAGTCGCGCACGTGCCTCAGGCATGCCTGCGGTATTCTGGCTCGACCCGAATCGTGCACATGACGCCGTCCTGATTGACAAGGTCAAGACCTACCTTAAGGATCATGATCTGACCGGACTGGATATTCAGATCATGTCCCCGTCTGTTGCAACGCAGTTTTCTCTGGATCGCATTCGCAAAGGTCTCGACACGATCTCCGTGACGGGTAACGTTCTGCGCGACTACCTGACCGATCTGTTCCCAATTCTCGAACTGGGAACCTCGGCCAAGATGCTCTCCATTGTGCCGCTGATGAATGGTGGTGGTCTGTTTGAAACCGGCGCTGGTGGCTCCGCGCCCAAGCATGTCCAGCAGTTTGTGGAAGAAGGCTTCCTGCGTTGGGATTCGCTCGGTGAATTCATGGCGCTGGCGGCTTCGCTGGAACACCTGGCTGCTTTTGCCAAGAACCCGAAAGCTCAGGTGCTGGCTCAGACACTAGATGCTGCTACAGGTCGCTTTCTTGACGAGAACAAATCACCTTCGCGTAAACCTGGCGCTGGTATCGACAACCGTGGCAGCCACTTCTACCTGGGGCTTTACTGGGCACAGGAACTGGCCCGCCAGACGCAGGATGGCGAGCTGCAGGCCGCTTTCAAAGCTGTTGCTGAATCGATGGCAGCATCGGAAGCAACCATTGTGGCTGAATTGAATGCGGTGCAGGGCAAACCTTCTGACATCGATGGTTACTACCGTCCCAACGAAGCCAAGACGAGCATTGCCATGCGTCCGAGCGCGACCTTGAACGCGATCATCAACAAGGTCGCTCAAAACTGATATTGTCGAGTTCCGCTCTCCCTCAGGGGAGACAAAGACAGTGATGAACAAACCATCGGCTTGAACGGTTGATGGTCAAGGTTCACAAATCATGGCCTGGATCTGCTGGACGGATTCAGGCCATTTTTCTGGCGCCCTCAGGCTTTGCTTGCACTTGGTTCTGGTGCTTGACGACAAGCACAGTGCTTTTGCGCAAACCCAACCGGCTGTCTGCTCAAAATCCGGTTTCAGGACAAACTGAACTGGAACGTCTGTGTCATCAGTGGCTGTATCTTCACGGTGAGAGGCTCGCGCTCGCCGAAGTGTCGTTGCATGCTGTCGTACCTCACAAATCCCCAGAACTGCAAAAAACGTTGGATAAAGCGGACTTCGATCAAAACCCCCAGCATGTCGGTTGGTGAACGGTACGGGTTTCCTTCGCACTCACGCAAAAGGTCCGGAAAGGCCTTTGTCATCTCATCGACCAACCGGTCAACACTGCGGTGCAGTTGCAAACGCCAAACCATGAATACCCAGAACATTCTCAGTCTTGAGTCATACTCCCAGCCATCAAGATAGGCCCAGTTGTACTGATAGGTTGCACACTCCAGCATGGGTCTGAAGAAGACACCAATACCATGTCGCTCATACTGCTTCTGGGCAGTTTTTTTAAAATGATAGCGACCGCCGCGACGATAAATGATGCCGGCTTCCTCAGCCAGGACGCGGGTGTAGTGCAAGGCATTGAAGGCGTCTTCGTTTGAACCAGAAAACTCGTCGATGCTGATATGGACGGAATATCCGATGAGAAGCTCGTCTCTCAAACTGTTGGCTTGCATGACCAGTTGTAGAGGAAGATTCCCTTTACTGGTCGCTTTGAAGGAACCACCGTTCTGCAGCGCTATATCAAGGATCAACGCCAAGTAACGCATCACCGGACTCGTGGACAAGTCATCAGGCGTAATGATGGTGAGACCAGTCAATGCATCCGCAGGCGCATGTAACCAGTTGGCCATCTGATGGGGCGTCAGACCACAGAAATCCGGCTCGGGACGCTGGTTGGTCTGACGCATACGCTGTGCGGCGACTGCATTGAGTTCCTCGAGCGTCAGATTCGGGTTCATGGCAATCATCTGCTCGAATTCGTCGAGCAAATCTGAGTGCTGCCTCTGCGCCCCACTCAAACAACAACGTTTGTGCTTCTTTCCACTGCCGCAGGGGCAAGGATCATTTCGACCTGTCTTCATGGTTGTTGACGTCCTCCTCGTCCTCAGCCATTGGCTGCCGCGAGAATGTTCCGGGCAGCGTTGATGTCACGGTCATGAACCGCACCACACCCGCTGCATTGCCATTCTCTTATTCCAGGACCTGCGATACCTTTCTGGGTATTTCAGCCGCGATGCGGGCAACTTACTACACACCGA
>CAZBIN010000311.1:0-3132 GCA_964491995.1 uncultured Orrella sp. | reverse complement strand
CCCCGGTTCTGCTCTCCGCAAGCAGATGCCCTACTACATCGAGGGCGAGCCCGAGACCGACTTTCTCAAAATCACCAAACCAGAGGAAATTCGTTTGCTCGATCCGGCCACCGGTTCCGGGCACATGCTCACGTACTCGTTCGACCTGCTGTATCTCATCTACGAGGAAGAAGGCCACGCACCCAGCGAAATTCCCGGACTCATTCTTCGCCATAACCTCTTTGGACTGGAAATCTGTTCACGGGCAACGCAGCTTGCCCAATTTGCCCTTGTCTGCAAAGCTCGCGAGAAATCACGTTTAGCGTTCCTAACACCCATCCAGCCGCAGGTAATGTGCTTGGAGGATGTGAAGATCACTTCAGAGGAGATGACTGATTACCTTCACCTGCCCGGCCTGCGCGAACTCTTTACGGATAATCTTTTGCGGCAAGTTCACCAGTTTCGTGAGAATACCTCCACCTTCGGATCGCTGATCCAGCCGGTACTGACTCCGGTGGAAATTAACGCTCTCAAGTCCCGGTTGGCAATGGTGAATCCAGGCGACGATCTCCTGCTCTGCCAAACTCACCGCAAGGTTATCCAAACTATCGACCAGGCAGAGATGCTATCGCAGCGATATCATGTGGTGATCGCTAATCCACCTTATATGGGTGGTGGTGGGATGAATGGGCAACTGAAAGTATTTGCTAAAAAGAATTATTCCGAGAGCAAATCTGACCTTTATGCGATGTTTATGGAAAGAAACATCAATTTAGCATTGCATCTTGGTTATATGGGGATGATTAACCTCCCTTCGTGGTTGTTTTTATCCACGTTCAAAAACCTGAGGAAATATGTAATAGATAATTTTGTTATTGAATCTATGCTGCACATGGGAAGGGGAATCTTTGGCATCGACTGGGGGTCGACGGCATTTATTGTGAAAAAATCGCCTGAGCCATTGAAGTTAGGGCATTACTTTAGGTTGCACAAGAGAAACTTTCAACATATTTATTTTGATGATATTGGCAAATTATATCTTAATGCCAAGAGTGATCCTGGGTATAAATACGATTTTGATCAATATAGAGATGAAGCCGGTGTTAACGATATAGGCAAAAAATCAAATGAGGATGGAATAAAATTATATTACAAAGCCTCCGCTGCCGACTTCAAGAATATCCCTGACAGCCCCATTGCTTACTGGTTAAGTAGCCGGATACTCAGAATATTTGAAAGCATTTCATCCTTGGGTGAGTTTGCAACACCTCGGCAGGGATTGGCTACCAGCGACAATAATCGATTCGTGAGGTCATGGAGTGAGGTCGCATTTAACCGGATTGGATTCGGCTGTTGTGATCGAGACATGGCGCTTGCTTCTGCTAAGCGATGGTTCCCGTTCAATAAAGGCGGCACTTTCCGGCGTTGGGCCGGAAATACTGAACTGGTGGTAAATTGGGACAATGATGGCGCGGAAATCAAAGCCAGTATATTAAGTAAGTATCCTTACCTAAATGGAAATCCAGATTTTGTTGCTAAGAACCCAAACTTCTATTTCAGAACTGGCTTAACATGGTCTGCCATTAGTTCTGGTTTGTTTTCTATTCGATATCAGCCCCAAGGATTTATCTTCGCAGATAAAGGCCAGGCGATGTTTCCATTTTCAGAAGGAACCATTACAAAGTTGGAGGGCTTGTTAAATTCTACAGTTGTCGTTGAATTTTTGAAAGCATTATCTCCAACACTCGATTTTAATGCCGGATACATTGCAAAGGTTCCATGCATCTTGCCTGATTCTCCGAGTGTTTCCTACCTAAATGAAGTCTTCTTGAGGGATTGGGACTCCCGCGAAAATTCGTGGGATTTTAAGGCTCTCCCACTACTGCACCCCGACTACCGCCAGCATACGCTGATTGCCAGCTACACCCAGTTACGAGCCCACTGGCGAGAGATAACCTTGGAGATGCAACACCTCGAAGAAGAAAACAACCGCATATTCATCGAAGCCTATGGTTTGCAAGAGGAATTGCCCCCCAATGTACCTTTGAAGGAAATCACCCTGACCTGCAACCCCCATTATCGTTATAGTGATAACAAGAGCACGGAAGAACTGGAATACCTACTCCTGGCAGACACCTTGAAGGAGTATCTCTCCTATGCCGTCGGCTGCATGATGGGCCGCTATTCTCTTGACCATCATGGCCTCATCCTGGCCAATGCAGGCGATACCTTAGAACATTACCTCTCCAAGATTGGCAAACCATATGACCAACTCACTTTCACGCCTGATGCCGATGGCATCATCCCAGTACTCGACCGAGAATGGTTCGAGGACGACATCGTAGCCCGCACACGCGACTTTCTCCGCGCCACGTTTGGCGAGTCCACGCTGGAAGAAAATATTTGTTTTATCGAGGAATCCCTCGGCAAAGACCTGCGCAAATACTTCATGACCGACTTCTACAAAGACCATCTCCAGACCTACAAGAAGCGCCCCATCTATTGGCTGTTTCAAAGCCCAAAGAAGGGTTTTTCCGCGCTCATTTATCTACATCGCTATACCCGCGACACTGTAAACGTCCTGCTCAACGGGTATTTGAGAGACTACTTGCACAAACTCCAATCCCGCATTGAGCATTTGGAACACGTTCAGGCCACCAGCGAAAGTACCCGGGAAAAGACAGCAGCCCGTAAGGAAAGCGATGCCCTCAAGAAGACTCTTCGCGAATGCGAAGAGTACGAGCGGGAGATTATCCTGCCCCTCGCCCAGCAGCGAATCGAATTGGACCTCGATGACGGCGTGAAGGTCAACTATCTCAAATTCGGCAAAGCCCTCGTCACCATTCCCGGCCTGGCAGCCAAGGAGGAGGACGCATGAAGCGCATCCACGATAGTCTCCGTCAGGTTCTTGGCCGGCATCGCCTCGTTTTCTGGTATGACGACACAGGCGATTGGAAGAAGGAATTTGATGCTTTCACCGCCGATGGTGTGGAAAAGGTGCGCGTCGAGAACAACGAGTTCGGCGTGAAGGTGCGCATCCTGCGCCATCCGGACAGGAATATACGATTTCTGATTTATTGCCCCAGTCCCCGCCCAAACGATGCGGACAACTGGCTTCTTGACCTTCTTTTGCAGGGTCATGAATTCAAGGCG